>NZ_JAPSET010000075.1:0-18200 GCF_026847585.1 Phreatobacter sp. AB_2022a | reverse complement strand
GCGGTGCCGGCCGCGCCGGGCCTGCCGTCGCGCTGGACGAGGCCCCAGGAACTGGCCGGAAGCCTCGCGGCCGGGATCGCGACGGCCGGCAAGGCCGCGGCTCTGGCGCCGCGCGTCCTGGTCGCGGCCGGCGCCGGCATCGCCGCCCTGGCGGTGCTCGCCGGCGCCTATACCCTCTGGCCGGAACAGCACAGGGTCGATCTCGCCAACCCCGCCTCCTGGCCTGTCGAAGCCGACAGCGCCATCGTCTGGCGCGCCGAGCCGGGCAAGCCCTGCCACGAGGGCTGGACCCGCGTGCTCGACGGTCTCTACTGCCTGAAGGCCGGCCGGCCGCTCGGCGCGATCTGGGATGCCGGCCGGCTGGTCATGCCGCAGGCCTCGGTGATGACCCTGGCCGTGACATCGAAGACGGGCGCGCGCTGCCAGGCCAGCAGCCTGTTCGAAGCCGAGGATGCCTGTCTCGACCCCGCCAGCCCGCCCTGGCTCGCGCCGCCGCCGGCGGCGGCCGGCATGACCGTGGTCGGCGCCGCGGCGGGCGCGGCCGAGCTCAATCCGAGGACGTCGGCAGGCTGCGCCTCCGACAGTGCCCAGTTTCCCGTCGGCAGCTATTGCCTGACCGGCACCGCGGGCCTCGGCCCGGTGACGCCGACGCCGCTCGGCGAGGAGCGCCTCGCCGGCCGCAGCGGCGCGACCATCAACCTGACCGCCTATCACCGGCTTGCCGGCTGCCCGCGCGAGACCACGGTCCTGGAAAACGACAAATATTGCCTGGCCATGACACTCTGGTGAGGCGGCCTTCGGCCGGCCTCACTCGGCAAGCCCGTCATAGCGGCCGGCGGACCTGACCTTGCCGCCGCGCGGCAGCCGCCCGCCCCAGTCGTCCTCGCCCATGCGATTGTGTTCCCAGCTACGGCTGCGGCGCGGTGCCGGCAGGTCCATGCCCTCGTCGTCGTCGGCCGGCCTTGCCATGCGCGGCACGGCGCGCTCGCCGCGCGGCTGGTAACGCCGGCCGGCCTCCAGATCCGCATGGTCCTGGCGCCGGCCGGGCCGGTAGGCGACGACCGAACCGCCTTCGCCACCGCGCTCCAGATGCATCGGACGGGTCAGCGAGGACCCTTCCCACGGATTCTGTGCATTGCCGCCGCGGCTGGCGATCCGCTGCTCGACCAGCACGCGTGTCTGCAAGGTCAGGTCGCGCACCTCGATGCGGGCGTTGCGGCGCATGACCTCCAGCAGCGCCGATGTATAGAGGCTGAGGCCGATCGAACGGCCCCAGTCCTGCGACGGCTGGCCTGAAGCCGAGGCGAAGCTGACCAGCGCATTGGTCACCGGCCGCCGCCGCTCGGCGCGGCCGGCATTGGCGACCGCCGCCGGGGCGCGGCCGCCCGCGTCCAGGAACGGATTGTTGCGGCAGGCGTCGACGATGACGAATTTGAAGTCGACGCCGGCCGCCTGCAGGCGGTCGAGAATGCCGTTGACGGTGAAATCGTCGCGCTGGAAGGCTTCCGGATGATCCATGCGGGTATCGCTGGCGAGCATGTAGACCTCGCCATTGACCTGAAGGCCGTGGCCCGAGAAGTAGACGATGGCCGCCTCGGCGCCACGGGCCTTCGCCACGAAGGCGGAGACGACGGCACGGAAATCCTCGGAATTCAGGTCCTTGGCGAGGGTCACCTGGTAGCCGAAGCGGCTCAGCGCGTCGGCGACCTCGGTCGCATCGCGCGCCGGGCTCGGCAGGGGCTGAGAGCGATAGGCGGAGATCCCGATCGCGAGCGCGACGCGCTCGCCGGCCGTGGCCGCCGTCGCCATGGCGACCGACAGGCAGGCCACGAGGACGAGGATGAGGTGGTGGCGGCGCATGCTCGCAACTCCGTCGTGACGGGGCCGCCCCGCAAGGTCCTGGCCGGCGGTCTCCAACAGCCCGTCTTGGCGGCCAGCATCGCGCGGTGCCGTGTCATGACGGAATTGCAGCGGCTTGCCGTGCCTTGCGCGCCCTTGCCAGGGCCCTTTCCCCCGGGCCGGCGATCTGGCTGACTGCATCCGACAACCGCCGGTATCGTGATTTCAGCCTTCGTTTCGGGTGTAATGTTGATTGCGCGAGCGAATGCTGGAATTGAAACGGCACGTGACATCATAACCGTGACAGTGTTCCGAGCCCGCGCCGGAGACGCCCGATGGCCAATGCGATCCCCAATCTCTTCCTGAAATGGCTTGCCGTTCGCGAGCTGCTGAGGCTGCCGCAGTCCAATGCCGAGATCGCCACCCGCCTCTGGGGGCCGGACGACGGCCCGTCGAAATTCTCCAAGATGCTGCGCGGCGACTATGGCTGCGAACCGGATGTGGCCGGCGAGCTCGCCGACGTCGTCAACAAGCGCGTGGCGGTGGTGCGCGGCGCGGCCGGCCGCTCGGATCCGGCGCCCTATACGTTCCGCTCCCACGACTTCGAAGCGCCGGTCCTGTCCTTCACGCGCCAGATCATCGACGCGACCGAGGTGATCGACCAGGACGTGCTCGACCGCGGCCACAAGGCGCTGGTGCGGGAATTCTCGCCCGACGCGCCGAACACGCCCGGCAGTCTCAGCGTCGCCATCGAGCAATATGGCACGACCCGCTTCTTCGAGGGGGCTTCCGCGGCCGCCTCCGGTCCCCCGGTCTTCGAGATCGGCCGGCACAAGGGGCTCTTCGCCATCGACGGCTTGCCGGCCGAGGCGGCGGGCGGCGCGCTGAAGGTCTATGTGATGTTCTCGCGCGACCCCTCCATGCTCGGCGGCCGGATCTGGGACATGACCTTCCAGGACGTCGTGCGCTGGCTTCCCTCGCCGTTCGAGCCGACCGTCTCGGGCGGCCGCATCCTCCTGATGCGCGAGCCGAAGCCGGTTCAGCCGGTGCCCGGGCGCTTCCGCCTGACCGCCATCGTCGTGCGCAATCCCGACATTCTCGGCCGGCTGGATCCGCGCGGCGGCAATGCCTCCGCCGCTCCCCTCGATGAGGAGGAAACGGCCCGCTTCCTGACCAATCTCGCGCGCCTGACCAAGAGCCACGCCAATGCCGTCGGCTTCTGCGGCAGCGACTATGTGGTGCGCGAGCCCAAGGCCGCCTGACACGACGGCCTTGATCCCTCCGATGCGACGGCCCGGCCGTGGCGCCCCGCAGGCGCCGCGGCCGCCGGCTTGATTCGCGGGATCCCGACCGCCCCCGTCGATCTCGACGGCCACTGCCAGCAAGCCGCTGCAACCGGCTGCAATGCCCGCGCGGCCGGCATCGGCCTAAGACCCGGACACGACCGATCCCTGCCCCGTCCGGAGGCTTTCGCCATGCCGTCAGATGCGCTTCTCGCCCTCGCCGCCGCCCTGCCGACCACCACCGTCATGATCGCGCTGTTCCTTGCCGGCCGCCGCCGCCCGGCGCCGGTCATGCTGCGGCGGGCGCTGCGCACCGGCGCGGTCGCCGCGCTCGGCAGCCATGCCGAGCCGATCGCCCTCGGGCTGCGCGCACCGGCCGGCCAAGTCCGTTCAAGCCGCCGCAACCCCGCGCAATGCCCCGCCCCGCTCGGCCTCGCTAAGGCTTGAACCGAAAGGAACGGATCGTCCGTTCGCGCATGGAGCCCGCAATGTCCGCCCTCACCACGCTTCTGACCACGGTCGCGCTCGCCTCCGGGCTGGCCGCCGCGCCGGTCGAAGCCGGCCCCTACAGGCAGGACCGCATGATCGAGGCCATGACGGCGGACCGGATCGTCGATCTGTTCCACCAGGTCAGTCCGATGGTGCGCGAGGAGCGGACCAACTATCTCGCCGGCTTCACGCTCTGGTACGACAGCAATTGCGATTTCCTGCCGATGGCCACCTTCGAATCGATCCGCCGCATGGTGAAGGCCGCCAACCGCTCCGGCAGCCAGCAGGCCGCCGCGGCCGTCGAGGCCGGTCACCAGGACGCCCGGGTGTTCCTGGCCGAGAAAGGCTGCACGGGCGAGGCCGCGGCGGCCGCCCGCAGCGCCCTCGGCCGGTTCTGGGACGGCGACGGCTACCCGCGCGAGCGCCAGGGCAGCGTCCGGCTGGTCGATGACGCCGCGCGTTTCTGACGCGGCCGGCCCGCAACGGGTCGTGACAGCCGGGGGCGCCCCGGCTAAATTCGCCGCTCCGATCACCAGATGGCATTCGTCGATGCGGTTCCCACGCGTCCTGAGCGCGTTTCTTAGGCTTCACCTCGCCCTTGCAGCTGCGCTCAGCCTCGTGACCGTCGCGACCACTGGCATCGGCGGGCCGTCGCCGGCCTTTGCCCAGCGCGGCGTGGACCGCAACAATCCCGACGTCCTCATCGTCAACCGCTATTCCTCGGCCATCGTCCGGCTCTACGCTTCCCCCGTCAGCGACGACAACTGGGGCGCCGACCGGCTGAACGGCGTGGCCATTGGCGCCGGCCTGCGCGGCGAGCTGCGTCCCGAGCGCGGGCGCGGCTGCAACTGGGACATCCGCGTCGTCTATCAGAACACCCGCGTCGAGGAAAAACGCCGGCTGGTGCTCTGCGACATCAGCGAGGTGGTGTTCGACGGCAGCGCCGCCGAGCTGCCGCGCGACACCCAGATCAACCCGCCGCCGCAGCAGTCGCGGCCGCAGCAGCCCCCGCAGCGCCCGCAACAGCCCCCGCAGCAGTCGGCGCAGCCCCAGCAGCCGCCGCCGCAGCTGCGCTCGGCCGACACGATGATCGTCAACCAGGGGCCGGCCGCGGTCGTCTCGCTCTACGCCCAGCCGCAGAACAGCTCCGACTGGGGCCCGGACCGGCTCGGCAACAGCACGCTGCGCGCCGCCGGCCGCTTCCACCTGCGGCTCACCAGCGAGCAGGGCTGCGTCTGGAACCTGCGCTTCCTGTTCGCCGGGGGCGGGGTGGAAACGCGTCCGAACCAGAATCTCTGCGAGGTTCCCGAGCTCACCGTGGCCGCCCGCGGCCAGCCGGGGCAGGTCATCTCCTCCGGCACCGGCTTCTATGTCAGCCGCTTCGGCCACGTTCTGACCACCTTCCATTCGGTGCGCAACTGCTCGGCCGTGTCGATCGCCCGCCCGGGCGGCCAGCGCGTCGCCATGACGCGGATCGCCGAGGACGCCGAATTCGACCTGGCGCTCTACCGCGTGCCCGACCTCGTCAGCCCGGTCGCGCCGTTCCGCCTCGGCGCCGCCGGGCTGCGGTTCGGCGAGCCGCTGGTCATTGCCGGCTATCCGGCGCGCCGCGTGCTCGGCGCCCTGACGGTGGTGCACTCGACCATCACCGCGCCGACCGGCTCGGGCATCGATCAGAACCGCTTCCAGTTCCAGGCCGGCTCCATCGAGGAGCCATGGGGCGCGCCGATCTTCGACACCAACGGCCTGGTCGTCGGCATTGCCAACGACCCGCAGTTCATCGGCCGGCCCGGCACCGCCATCCAGCGCGACGTCATCGCGCGTTTCCTGCGCCGCAACAATGTCGAGATCACCGAGGTCGCGCCCGGCGAGCCGCGGCGCGTGCCGACCACGCAGGACTATGCCTTTCCGGTCGTGCTGCCCCTCGACTGCGCGCAATAGGTCCGCTACGCCGGCAAAACGCAATGCTGGCGCAATGCCCGGCCATTAACCGCATGGCGGGAGCGCTGCGGCAAGGGAATGGATCGTGCGGGTTCTGTTGGTGGACGACGAGCCGGAAATGGCTTCCGCGCTCGGCGCGGCGCTCCGGCGCTACGACATGGTCGTCGATCATGTCGCAAACCTTGCCGATGCCCAGGAGGCCATCGCCTCCTCGCCCTATGGCGCCATCCTGCTCGACCGGCAATTGCCCGACGGCGAAGGCCTGGCGCTGATCCCCGCCCTGCGGGCCCGCGGCCTCACCATGCCGGTCATCGTGCTGACCGCCCGCGGCGACCTGGCCGATCGCGTCGCCGGGCTCGACAAGGGCGCGGACGACTATCTCGCCAAGCCCTTCGCGGTCGAGGAGCTGCTGGCCCGGCTGAGGGCGGTGCGCCGCCGGTCATCGGAACTGACGGCCGACGTCCTGCGCGTCGGACGCCTCACCTTCGATTTCAGCCACCGCGAGGCGACTATCGACGGCGCGGCCCTGGAACTGCCCCGGCGCGAGCTGCTGGTGCTCGAGACGCTGCTGCGCCGCATGGGGCGGACGGTGCAGCGCTCGGCGCTGGAGGAAGCGGTCTACAGCATGGACGACGAGATCCAGTCCAATGCTCTCGACACCCATGTCTCGCGGCTCAGGCGCAAGCTTGCCGAGGCGGATGTCGGCATTGCCATCCATGCCATCAGGGGCATCGGCTATCTCCTGAAGCAGACCGCCTGACCGATGGCTTTCGGCCGGCTCAGATCGCTGAAATGGCGCCTCGTCTGGCGGCTCGTCGTGCTGCAGGGCGCCATGCTGGCGCTCCTCCTGATCCTCGCCATCGGCACGCTCTGGATCACCGGCCATCTCGCCGACGAGCCGGATGAGGACGCCGTCGTCGATGCCGTGCAGGTCGCCCTGGCGCGCGACGCCGACGGCCGGCTGGTGCTGCGGCCGACCGCCGACATGGAGCGGCTGCGCCGCGACAATGCCGGCCTCTGGTTCATCGTTCGCGACCGCCAGGGCCAGATGCTCTCGGAAGGCAGGATCCCCGCCGAATTCGCCCGTATCGGCGATGCTCTTGACCATATCAGCCAGGCCCGGCTCGGCTGGCAGATCGGCGACGAGCCGGGCCTGCCGACCGCGCGGGTGAAGCGCGTCGACACGGCGGCTGGCAATGTCCAGATCATTTCCGGGTCGGCCGGCCGCCTGATGCTGCGCAAGCTCGTGCTCGGCGCCTCGATCCTGTTCCTCTCGGCGATCCTGCCCAACCTCGTCCTGATGACGATCGCGACCGTCATCGCCACCTCCATGGTGGTCCGGCGGGCTCTGGCAGGGCTCGGCCAGGCCGCGGCGGAGGCGGCGACCATCGATATCGAAAAGCGCGGCGCGCGCCTTACCGTCGGCAATGTTCCCGCCGAGGTCGCGCCGCTGGTCCGGGCCGTCAACGACGCGCTCGGCCGGCTCGACGAAGGCTACGAGCGCCACAAGCGCTTCCTCGTCGACGCCGCCCACGAGCTGCGCACGCCGATCGCCATCCTGCAGACGCGGCTGGAAGCCCTGCCGCCGGGCGCCGACAAGACGCGGCTCCTGGAAGACATGGCCCGGCTCGCCAACCTCGCCGAGCAGCTGCTGGACCTGCAGCGGCTGAACCGCTGCACCGCCCATTTCGGCCCGGTCGACCTCGTCAGGATCGCGCGGCGCGTCGCGACCGACCTCGCCCCGCTCGCCATCGGCGCGGGCTACGAGCTCGCCTTCGACAGCGAAGCCGGCAAGGTCATGGTGAACGGCGACCAGATGGCGCTGGAGCGAGCCCTGACCAATCTCGTCCAGAACGCCATCCAGCATGGCGGCCGGCGCGGCACGATCGGCATATCGGTCGCCGCCGACGGATCGGTCGAGGTCGCCGACGAAGGCGAAGGCGTGCCGGCCGACCAGCGCGAACGGATCTTCGAACCGTTCCATCGCCTGACGCCGCTCGACCGCGGCGCCGGCCTCGGCCTCAATCTCGTGCGCGAGATCGCGACAATCCATGGCGGCCGCATCACCGTGTTCGATCGACCCGGCGGCGGCGCCTGCTTCCGGCTCACCGTGCCGCGGCTCGCCCAGACGCAGCAGATCATCGAAGTCGGAAACTGAGTCGTCGGCACATTTTCTCGCATGCGCACGCAATATCTGCGCATCCGCTCAGCCTTCGCAATGTTCACGCAATTGCACAGGCCTAGAAGATGATAACGCGAACTGGCGCACACACTCACCGCGAATGCGCCTATCCTTCTTCGGCACACGGCATTGCATTCCAACTCATGTCGGAAACCAACCTATAGTAACCTCTTAGGCCGCTGGCTGCGGCATGCACTGGCCCTTGGCTGCGGCCTGGGCCTTGCGGCCTGCGCCGGTCCCCTGGCGATCGCCGTCAACAGGCCGCTGAGCACGCCGCCGGTCGAGCGGAGCGCGCCGGCGGCCGGCGACGGCACGGCGATCATTCTCGCCTTTTCCGGCGGCGGCGCACGGTCCGCCGCCTTCGGCTACGGCGTGCTGAGCGAGCTCGCCGAACGGCACGCGGCGCGGCCGGGGCGCAGCCTTGCCGACGAGGTCGTGCTGGTCTCAGGCGTTTCCGGCGGCGCCATCCTGGCAGCCTATGTCGCGCTGCATGGCCCCGCGCGGCTGGCCGATTTCCGCCGGGATTTCCTCGACCGCGATGTCGAGGCCGCCCTTCATACCAGCTTCACGCCTGCCAACCTGCTGCGCGCCTATCAGGGCGGAGTGAACGACCTGACGGGCCTGCCGGCCTGGCTCGATGCCCATCTCTACGGCGGGGCGACCTTCGCCGATCTCGGCGGCCCTGGCCGGCCGCGCCTGCTGATGCACGCGACCGACCTCTACAACCGTGCGCCGTTCATCTTCGACCGCCGGTCCTTCGCTGCCCTCTGCAGCGATGTCGACCGGTTTCCGCTCTCCCACGCCGTTGCCGCCTCCGCGGCGGTACCGGTCGTCTTCGCCCCGGTCGTGCTGCGCAACTACAACCAGGCCTGCCCGGTCGCCCGGCCGGCATCGGGCGACGATGCGGCGGGGGAAGGAGGGTCGCTGGTCGAGCGCGACTATCGCGCCGCGCTCGGGCGCTACCGGTCCGAGCCCGACCTCTCCTTCCTCAAGCTCTATGACGGTGGCCTCGTCGACGGGCTCGGCACGCAGAGCCTGATCCACCGGATGCATCGCGCGCCGCCGGCCCCCTTGACGACGCCCGAGGCGCTCCGGCTCGACCGGATCGTCTTCATCGTCGCCGACGCCTCGACCCGGATCGGCGGCGACATGTCGCGCACCGAGGCACCGCCCAACGCGGTCGATGCCATTGTCGGCGCGGCCGATGCGATGATCGACGCGTCCAGCCGGCATAGCGTCGACGCCCTGCGCCGGGAGGCGAGCGCCTGGCGTGACCGGCTCGTGCGCTGGCGCTGCGCCCGCGCCGACGCGACGTCGGCCTGTTCCCGGCTGACGGTCGAGGTGATCCGCGTCGCGCTCGCCGACGTCGCCGACCGGACGCTGCGCCGCCGCATTCTCGGCCTGCACAACCGCTTGAGCCTCGGGCGCGACGACGTCGCCCTGATTGCCGGTCTCGGCCGCCGGCTGCTGGCCGGCGACACCATCTTCCGCCGCCTTTTCGGCGGCCATCCCCGCGGCGGCGCACGGCTCGCCGCGCGTTGAGCGCCGGTCAGGCGACCGCCCGTGCGGCCTCGTCGATCAGGCCTGCCACCGCGGCCGGCTCGGAGGCGAGCGAAGCATGGCTCGCCGCCAGGGTGATGACCTTGCGCGCGCCAAGCCGCGCCGCCATGCGCTGCTGGTTCTCCGGCGCGATCATCCGGTCCTCGCTGGAGATCTGGTACCAGCTCGGCTTGGCTTTCCAGGCGGGGCTGGAGACCGTGTCGCCGAAGGCCGAAGCGAGCGGCGCCTTCTGGGTGACCGCCATGACCAGCGCCTCGTCGGCGCTGAGATCCTGGCAGAAGCTCTCGTGGAACTTGTCGGCGCGCAGCCAGAGATAGCCGTCGCTGTCCGGAGCGAGGTTGGCGGCGGCCGCCGGCGGATGCTGCTGGGTGATGGCGCCGGGGCTTTCGCCGGCATCCGGCGCGAAGGCGGCGATATAGACGAGGCCGGCGACATTGGGCAGGTGGCCCGCTTCCGTGATCACCGCGCCGCCATAGGAATGGCCGACGAGCAGCACCGGGCCATCCTGCTGCGCCACCATCTTGCGCGTGCGCTCGGCATCGTCGCCGAGCGAGGTCAGCGGCAGTTCCACCGCCGCCAGCGAGGAATGCCCCTTGCGGGCAAGGTCGACGATGACCTTGCTCCAATGGGCGGCACCGCCCCAGAAGCCATGCACGAGAATGATCGTCGGTTTCGAACTCATGGCCTTGCTCCCTCGCGAGACACCAGAGAGGACGCCGGCCCGCACGGGCGGCGGCTGATCATTGCCGTGCCGCCCCGCTTCCGGAACGGCACATCATGGTGGACGACACCAGTGACGGTATCATCACACGGCCGGTCCGGCCGCACGAATCGACGGCCGAAGGCTGGATCCGGCCGTCAGAACATGCCGTTCGTGTGCGCGGCGGTTTCCGGGATCGGCTGGATCACGTCCCAGTGCTCGACGATCTTGCCGGCTTCGAGACGGAAGATGTCCACGATGGCAAGACCCCGGTCGGCCGGTTCGCGCTTCGAATGGACGTGCAGGGCGACCAGATCGCCATCGGCGATGACGCGCTTGATCTCGTTATGGGCGCGCGGGAAACGCTCCTTGCGCATGGCGATGAACGCCTTGAAGCCGTCGATGCCGTCCGGCGCCACCGGATTGTGCTGGATGTAGCGCGGGCCGAAATGCCTGGCCGCCGCGTCGAAATCCATCTGGTTCAGCGCCTTCTCGTAGAAATCGAGCACGACCTTCTTGTTGGCCTCCGGGCCGGTCTCGGCCGCGCCGGCCGGCAGGGCCGCGGCCGGGGCGGCGGCGAGCGCAAGGCCGAAACTGCGCCTGTCCATCGGTGATCTCCATTGCTTAGGCGGGAACGGCGACCCTAGCGAAGCCCGGCCGCGGCGCATCGGCCGAACGGATCACATCACGCCACATTCACGTGATCGGTACGTGAATTAGCCGGCGGCGGCAGCGGCGCCGATCTGCTTCAGGGCCTCGCGGCGGCTGAGTCCGCTGAGCTCGGGATGTTGTTCGACATAGCGGACCACCTCCGCCGGATCGACCCTGGCATAGTGCCGGAGCGCCCAGCCGATCGCCTTGCGCAGGAAGAACTCCTTCGATGCGATCGACGGCGCGATGCAGGCATAGAGCAGGTCGAGATCCGTTCCGGCCTTGGCGTCGAGCTGGCACAGGATCGCGCTCCGGCGCTTCCACATGTCGGTGTCGCCGGCCCAGTTGAGCATGGTGCGCTTCATCGCAGGCCCGTCATGGCGCAGGATCGCCAGGAGGCGGTGGGCGGCGATCGCATCGACATAGTCCCACCAGGCGCCAGTGACGATCATCTCCTCGTACATCGGCAGGGCGTCGAGACGCTGGAACGGCCGCGCGCTGCGCAGGCCGGTCAGCTCGATCGCGGCATAACGTTCCTCGCGAAAACGGGCGCCCCGCCAGATCGCCAGGACCTCGGCCTGCCAATGCGCGCCATTGTCGAAGCGAATGTCGGAAAAGGCCGTTTTGCAGATCTGTCGCATCGGCCCGGCAGGCACGCCGAGAAAGGGCATGGCCGATTTCATATAGGCCTGCATGCCGGGCGCGCGCGCCGCATCGGCGGCGGCCGCGAGGCGCGCACGGATCGTCTCGGCAAGGCTCATGCGCCCCTCCCCGCCCCTCACAACCGCGCCTCGGGGGCGGCGAATCGCCGCGTCCGAATCTAGGGCTGGATCCGCCGGGCGACGAGAGCATCCCAGGCCGCCATGGCGCTGTCGACCACCGCCCGCATGGTTTCGGCCCCCGCCCCGTCGCGCGCCTGGATCGACAGGCCGTGCAGCACGGTGGAATAGAAATCGGTCAAGGCGGCAATGTCGGTTCCAGCGGGCAGGTCGCCGTCGCGCAGGCCGCGCGCCAGCCGGTCCGCCAATGCCTCGCGCGCCTGGCGGCGCAGTTCCGCCAGGAATTCACAGACCGTGTCGCTCTGCGCGCTGCCGGTCGGCGCGGCGAGCGTGACCATGCAACCGGTGGGCCGGCCGGGCCTGATGAAGGCCTGCGCGTTGTCGCGCAGCATCGCCTCCACCGCGCCGCGCGCCGTCGGCTGCTCGCACAGCGCCCTGCGCGTCAGGCTGCCATCGGTCTCGCCATAGAGCGTCACCGCCTCACGGAACAGCTCTTCCTTCGAGCCGAAACAGGCATAGAGGCTCGGTGAATTGATGCCCATGGCGCCCGTCAGATCGGCGACCGAGGCGCCGTCATAGCCGCGCCGCCAGAACAGCTCCATGGCCTTCTGCAGGGCATCCTGCCTGTCGAAACGGCGCGGGCGGCCACGTTCGGCCATGGCTCTCCCTTTCTGTGACGATCGATAAATAATTCCCTTGACGGGGGGATGCAACTGCGATCCTATTTATGTATCGATCGTCACACAAATGGAGACTGTCATGGCAAGGCTCACCGGCAAGGTCGCCCTGGTCACGGGCGGCAGCCGCGGCATCGGCGCTGCCATCGCAAAACGGCTGGCCGCCGACGGCGCGGACGTCGCGCTGACCTACACGAACTCTCCGGCCAAGGCCGACGCGGTCGTCGCGGAAATCGGGGCGCTCGGCCGCAAGGGGCTGGCGCTCGCTGCCGACAGCGCCGATGCCGCGGCCGTGACCGGCGCGGTGGAGCGTACGGTCGAGGCCTTCGGCCGCATCGACATCCTCGTCAACAATGCCGGCATCTTCGTCGGCGGATCGCTGGACAACGATACGCTCGAGGACATCGACCGGACCCTCGCCGTCAATGTCCGCGCGGTCTATGTCGGCTCCCAGGCCGCCGCCCGCCACATGGGCAAGGGCGGCCGGATCATCTCGATCGGCAGTTGCCTCGCCGAGCTCGTCGGCGATCCCGGCATGACCCTCTATTCGATGAGCAAGGCGGCGCTCATCGGCATGACCAAGGGCATGGCGCGCGACCTCGGCGCGCGCGGCATCACCGTCAACATCGTCCATCCCGGCCCGACCGACACGGACATGAACCCCGCCGAGGGCGCTCATGCCGACAAGCAGCGCGCGAAGCTCGCGGTGGGCCATTACGGCGAGGCCGCCGACATTGCCGCGGCGGTCGCCTATCTCGCCGGCGCGGAGGCCGGTTTCGTCACCGGCGCTTCGCTCGCCGTCGACGGCGGCTTCGCCGCCTGAACATCGACGAGGTCAGTCATGTCGATCCGCGTCGCGGTTCATCCGAGCCGTGCTGACAAGCTGCTCGTGCTCGCCGCCGTCTGCTGCGCCGGGCTCACCATGCCGCTGAGCTTCACCGCGCCGAGCGTCGCACTGCCGGCGATCGGCCGCAATTTCGGCGTCAGCCCGGCCGCGCTCGGCTGGGTGATGAACGCCTTCATCCTGGCCTTCGGCTCCACCGTCATGGCCGCCGGGGCCCTCGCCGACCGCTATGGCCGGCGGCGCATGTTCACCATCGGCATGACCGCCTTCACCGCCACCTCGGCGATCGTCGGCTATGCGCCCGATCTCCTCAGTCTGGAGCTGATGCGGGCGGCGCAAGGCGTCGCAGCCGCCATCACCATGGCCGGCGGCGCCGCCTCGCTCGCTCACGAATTCGAGGGCGATGCGCGCACCCGTGCCTATGGCCTGCTCGGCACCAGCTTCGGCATCGGCCTGGCGCTCGGCCCGGTCTGGGCCGGCTTCCTGATCGAGACGTTCGGCTGGCGCTCGGTCTTTCTCACCGGCGTCGCCATCGGCCTGCTCGTGCTCGCCTTCGGCGTGCCGCGCATGGGCGAGTCGCGCGACCCGGATGCCACCGGCATCGATTCCTGCGGCACGGCCACCTTCACCGCCATGCTGGTGCTGTTCACCTTCGCCATCATGGAGGGCCCGCAGCGCGGCTGGTCGAGCCCGGCCGTCGTCGCCGCGCTCATAGCCTCCGCCGTGATGCTCGCCCTGTTCATCCTCGTGGAGACGCTGCAGCGGCGGCCGATGCTGGATCTCGGCCTGTTCGCCTATCCGCGCTTTCTCGGCGCGCAGGCCCTGCCGCTCGCCACCGGCTTCGGTTTCGTGGTGCCGCTGGTCATCCTGCCGGCGCGTTTCGTCGGCGTCGAAGGCATGGGCGAGATCGAGGTCGGCCTGATGCTGCTGCCGCTCTGCCTGCCGATCGCGGTCGTGCCGCTGGCCGGCGCCTTCCTCGCCCGCTGGATACCGTCGGCGACGCTCGCGGCCGTCGGCCTGACGCTCGCCGCGGCGGGCCTTGCCTGGCTGGCCATGGTGCCGCCCGGCGCACCGCGCCTCGCCTTCATCGCCCCGCTCATGCTGATCGGCATCGGCAGCGGACTGCCCTGGGGCCTGATGGACGCGCTCGCCGTCAGTGTCGTGCCGAAGGAGCGCGCCGGCATGGCGACCGGCATCTTCACCACCGTCAGGGTCGCCGGAGAGGCGCTGGCGCTCGCCGCGACCAGCGCCATGCTCGTCGCCTTCACCCGCTCCGGTCTCGCCGCGCATGGCGGCGGTCCGCATGAGGAGGCGGCCCTCACCCGGCTTGCCAACGAGCTGGCCGGCGGGGCCTTCGCCGGCGCGGCCAGGCTCGCGCCCGATATCGGCAGCGTCGCGCTGACCGCGGTCTATGGCCAGGCCTACAGGATCACGCTGATCGTGCTGGCGCTGATCAATCTGGCGACGGCGGTCGTCGCGCTCGCGACGCTCAGACCACAGCGGCCGGCGACGCGGGACGCCGGCCGTCCCTGCCCGGCCTCCTGACCGTCGAAGGCCGGGTGCCGCGCCGAATGCGCCGCCCGGCCGGTCGCTCCGGCTTCAGCGGCGGCCGACCGGTCCGCCACCGCTCGACGCGCGCTCGGCCCTGGCGCGCGCCTCGTCGTCCATCAGCTCGTACCACATGGCGTTGAGCACCGCGAAGGCCGCGGCCAGCGGCAGGCCCAAGAGCCAGGCGAAATACCACATCGTCGTCTCCTTCCGCGGTTTCAGTAGGCGTGACCGCCGTGATCGGTGATCGAGCGCTCGTCGACCTTGCCCCACAGCACCCGGTAGACCCAGGCCGTATAGGCGACAATGATCGGCAGGAAGATCACGCAGGACACCAGCATGATGAACAGCGTCAGGTGGCTGGACGAGGCGTCCCACACGGTGAGGCTGGCGCGCGGCTCGCTGGACGAGGGCAAGATGAACGGGAACATCGAGACGCCGACGGTCGCGATGATGCCGACCACCGACAGCTTGCTCGCCGCCATCGTCGCCAGCTCCAGCCTGGCCCGCAGGCCGGCGAAGGCGCCGAGCGCGCCGAGGAAGCCGAGCGCCGGCACGATCAGGAGCCAGGGCCGCGCCGCATAGTTGGCGAACCAAGCGCCGGGCTCGCGCGCCACGGTCTTCAGAAGCGGGTTCGACGGCCCGTCGGTGACGATCGCGCTGGTGATGCGATAGCCGTCGACGAACTGCCAGAGGGCGAGGCCACCGAGGGCGAACAGCACGATGACCGCGAGCGCCGCGCCGCTGCCATAGGAGCGCGCCCGCGCGTTCACCGGCCCCGCGGTCTTGAGCACCAGCCAGCACGCGCCATGCATGACGATCATGGCCACCGACAGGAGCCCGCAGAGCAGGGCGAAGGGGTTGAGCAACCCGAAAAACGTGCCGTCATAGAAGATCCTGAGATCACCGTCGAAACGGAACGGCACGCCCTGCAGCACGTTGCCGACCGCGACACCGAAGATCAGCGCCGGCACGAAGCCGCCGACGAACAGCGCCCGGTCCCAGTTCTCGCGCCAGCGCGGATCCTCCTTCTTGCTGCGGTACTTGAAGCCGACCGGCCGCAGGATCAGCGCCGCCAGGATGGCGAACATGGCAAGGTAGAAGCCCGAGAACGACACCGCGTAGAGCGCCGGCCAGGCGGCGAAGATGGCGCCGCCACCGAGGATCAGCCAAACCTGGTTACCCTCCCAGACCGGACCGATCGTGTTGATGGCAAGGCGCCTTTCGATGTCGGCCCGCCCGACGAAGGGCAAGAGGATGCCGACCCCGAGATCGAAACCGTCGGTGGCGGCGAAGCTGATCAGCAGCACGCCGAGCAGCACCCACCAGATGAGGCGGAGGGTTTGATAGTCGATGAGCTCGTGCAGGATCATGGCTGTTACTCCGCAGGCACGACGAGGGGCGACAGCAGGGTGGCTTGCGGTTCCTCGTCCGGCTCCGGCCCCTGGCGGATCGCCCTGATCATCAGGCCCATCTCGATGACCGCCAGCACCGTGTAGAGCAGGGCGAAGCAGACGATGGTGAACAGGACCTGGCCGACGCCGAGGCTGGAGACCGCCGCCGCCGTCGGCAGCACGCCTTCGATCACCCATGGCTGGCGGCCGAGCTCGGCGACGATCCAGCCCGCCTCGGCCGCGATCCACGGCAGGGGAATGGCGCAGACCGCGACGCGCAGGAGCAGGGGATAGCGGTCCAGCATGCGCCGCGCCGACAGGAAGAAGAAGGTCGCGGTCAGCAGGATGAAGAACATGCCGAGCCCGACCATGATGCGGAACGACCAGAACAGCGGCGCGACCGCCGGCACGGTGTCCCAGGCGGCCTTCTCGATCTGCGCCTCGGTCGCCTGGCGCGGATCGTCGACGTAGCGCTTGAGCAGCAGCGCATAGCCGAGCTGGGCGCCGTTGGCCTCGAAGGCGGCCTTGGCATCGGCCGGAACCGCCGCGCTGCTGCCGGCGGCGCGGATCTTCTGCAGCGCGTCATAGGCGGTGATGCCCTGGCGGATGCGCACCTTGGCGCGGTCGACGAGATCGATGATCCCGGGGATCTCCGTCGTCAGCGAGCGCGTGCCGATGAGGCCCATCACCCAGGGGATGTGGATGGCATAGTGGGTCTCGCGCGCCGCCTGGTCGGGAAAGCCGATCAGGGTGAAGGCCGCCGGCGCCGGCTCGGTGCGCCACATCGCCTCGATCGAGGCGAGTTTCATCTTCTGGTGCTCGGTCGACAGATAGCCGCTCTCGTCGCCCAGCACGACGACCGAGAGGGAGGCGGCGAGGCCGAACGAGGCGGCGACCGTCATCGACCGCTTGGCGAGCTCGACGTGCCGGCTCTTCAGCAGGTACCAGGCCGATACGCCGAGCACGAAAATGGCCGCGACCACATAGGCCGCCGAGACCGTGTGAACGAACTTGGCCTGCGCCACCGGGTTGAACAGCACGGCATAGAAATCGTTGACCTCCATGCGCATGGTCTGCGGATTGAACGAGGCGCCGACCGGGTTCTGCATCCAGCCATTGGCGATCAGGATCCACAGCGCCGAAAAGTTCGAGCCTGCCGCCACCGCCCAGGTGGCGATGAGATGGCCGACCTTGGACAGCTTGTCCCAGCCGAAGAAGAACAGGCCGACGAAGGTCGCCTCGAGGAAGAAGGCCATCAGCCCTTCGAGCGCCAGCGGCGCGCCGAAGATGTCGCCGACATAGTGGCTGTAGTAGCTCCAGTTCATGCCGAACTGGAACTCCATGACGAGGCCGGTGGCGACGCCCAGGACGAAGTTGATGCCGAACAAGCCGCCCCAGAACTTGGTCATCTGGCGCCAGACCACGCGGCCGGTCATCACATAGACCGTCTCCATGATCGCCAGGATCACCGCGAGGCCGATGGTCAGCGGCACGAACAGGAAGTGGTAGAGGGCCGTCAAGGCGAATTGCAGGCGCGATAGCGCGACGATGTCGAGTTCCATCCTGTTTCCGCCGGGCTCGCCGGCGTCCTCTCCCTTTTTGCGCCGCCCCGCCGCCAGGCGGTGGCGGCGACCGGCGACAAGGCATGTCCCTCAGTCGGGCCGAAGCCCGGCGAGCACGGTCTCGAAACCCGGTTCGCCGCGCCTGAGCTCGGCGACGACCCGCCCGGGTTCCAGAATGATCAGGCGATCGGCGATCGCCGCCTCGCGCCGCAGATGGGTGACGATGACGAGCGCATGCTGGCCGCCGTCCGGCGCGAGCCGCGCGAGCACGTCGCGCGCCATCGTGCCGTCGAGCCCTTCGGTCGGCTCGTCGAGCAGCCAGAGCGGCGCGCCGCACAGCATGAGCCGGGCCAGCGCCAGCCGCCGCGCCTGGCCGCCGGACAGGCCGAGGCCGCCCTCGCCGAGGCGGAGGTCGAGACCCTGCCCCGTTGCCCGCACGGTCGGGCCGAGGCCGGCCGCATCGAGCGCCCGCCAGAGCGCGGCGTCGTCGGCCACGGGATCGGCCAGAAGGAGGTTTTCGCGCAGGCTGTCGTCGAAGAGCTCGGTGCGCTGCGTCAGGAGGCCGCTCGGCAGCACCTCGACCGTGCCGGCCTCCGCGGCGATCTCGCCGGCGAGCAGCCCCGCCAGCGTCGACTTGCCCGCCCCGCTCGGACCGACAATGGCGACCCGCTCGCCACGCCGGACGGTCAGGGCGAGACCGGTGAACAGGGGCGCCCGCGCCTCCGGCAGCCGGACGACGACGTCGGCCAGC
>NZ_JAPSET010000074.1:0-18672 GCF_026847585.1 Phreatobacter sp. AB_2022a | reverse complement strand
GCCGCCGAAGCCGACGACGCCGGGCGGCACGCCGCCCAAGCCGAAGGCCGAAGCTGCAGCCCCGGCCAAGGCCGCCATTGCCGCCGAAAAGCCCGCCGTCGCGGGCACCGGCGGCGAGAACAAGACCCCGGCGCCGCGCCGGGACCCGGCCGAAGGGGCGGGCGAGACCTGATCCCGCCGGCGGTCTGCTCCTTGGCCCTTTTGGTCCCGGGAGCAGGCGGTCGATGGATCATGAGACATCCGCGTGACGGTTCCCGAAGGGGGCGGTCGCCGCATATGAAGCACCGGTCGCGTCTCGGCGCGGCCTGAACGGACCGAATGGGAAGGCCGATGGCGAAGCTGATCGTCGACGGGCAAGAGATCGAGGTTCCGGCCGAGTACACGCTGATGCAGGCGTGCGAGGCGGCTGGCGCAGAGATTCCGCGCTTCTGCTACCATGAGCGACTGTCGATCGCCGGCAATTGCCGCATGTGCCTCATCGAGGTGAAGGGCTCGCCGAAGCCGGTCGCGTCCTGCGCGCAGAACGTGCGCGACCTCCGGCCCGGCCCCAATGGCGAGCCGCCCGTGCTCAACACCAAGACGCCGCTGGTGAAGAAGGCGCGCGAGGGGGTGATGGAGTTCCTGCTCATCAACCACCCGCTGGATTGCCCGATCTGCGACCAGGGCGGCGAGTGCGACCTGCAGGACCAGGCCATGGCCTATGGCGTGGACAAGTCGCGCTACCACGAGAACAAGCGCGCCGTTGAGGACAAATATATCGGCCCGCTGGTCAAGACCGTGATGACGCGCTGCATCCACTGCACGCGCTGCGTCCGCTTCACCACCGAGGTTGCCGGCATTGCCGAGCTCGGCCTGATCGGCCGCGGCGAGGATGCCGAGATCACGACCTATCTCGAGAAGGCGATGACCTCGGAGCTGCAGGGCAATGTCGTCGACCTCTGCCCGGTCGGCGCGCTCACCTCCAAGCCCTTCGCCTTCAATGCCCGCCCGTGGGAACTGACCAAGACCGAATCCACCGACATGATGGATGCCGTCGGTTCGGCGATCCGCGTCGACAGCCGTGGCCGCGAGGTCATGCGCGTGCTGCCGCGGCTCAACGAGGCGGTCAACGAGGAGTGGATTTCCGACAAGACCCGGCACATTGCCGACGGTCTGCGCACGCAGCGCCTCGACCGGCCCTATCTGCGCGAGAACGGCCGGCTGCGTCCGGCGAGCTGGGGCGAGGCCTTCGCCGCGATCGCCGCGCGGGTCAAGGCGGTCGGGGGCGCCAAGACCGGCGCCATTGCCGGCGATCTGGCCACGCTCGAGGAGATGTATGCGCTGAAGGCCCTGATGACCGGCCTCGGCTCGGCTCATATCGACGGCCGCCAGGACGGCACGCGCCTCGATCCGGCGCTCGGCCGGGCGACCTATATTTTCAACCCCGGCATTGCCGGCATCGAGGAGGCCGACGCCATCCTGATCGTCGGCGCCAATCCGCGCCGGGAAGCCGCCCTCGTCAATGCCCGCATCCGCAAGCGCTGGCGGATGGGCAACCTGAAGGTCGGCCTGATCGGCGAGGTCGCCGACCTGACCTATGCCTATGACTATCTCGGCGCCGGCCCCGAGACGCTCGCGGACATCGCTTCGGGCAAGCATTCCTTCGCCGAGGTGCTGCGCGCGGCGGCCAAGCCGCTCGTCATAGTCGGGCAGGGGGCCCTGACCCGCCCCGACGGCGCGGCCGTGCTCTCGCTTGCCGCGCAGGCCGCCAATGCGGTCGGCGCCGTCAAGGACGGCTGGAACGGCTTCGCGGTGCTGCATACGGCCGCGGCGCGCGTCGGCGCACTCGATCTCGGCCTCGTTCCGGGCGAGGGCGGCCTCGATGCCCAGGCGCTCGCCAAGGGCGGCGTCGACGTCCTGTTCAATCTCGGCGCAGACGAGATCGACGTCGCGAGCGGGCCGTTCGTCGTCTATATCGGCACCCATGGCGACCGCGGCGCACATCGCGCCGACGTCATCCTGCCGGGCGCGACCTATACCGAGAAGAACGGCCTCACCGTCAACACCGAAGGCCGGGTGCAGGCGCTCAGCCGCGCGGGCTTCGCGCCGGGCGAGGCCAAGGAGGACTGGGCCATCCTGCGCGCCCTGTCGGACGCACTCGGCGCCCGGCTCCCCTTCGACTCGCTTGCCGCCCTGCGCGCGGCGATGGGCAAGGACCATCCCGCGACGCTGCGCGTCGGTGCGCTCCAGGCCGCCGATGCGGCCGCCATCGGGGCGCTCGCCGCCCGCGGCGGCGCGGTCGATCCGGCGCCGCTCAAGCCGGCGGTCGACGACTTCTATCTGACCAACCCGATCGCCCGTGCCTCGGCCACCATGGCGGAATGCTCGGCGCTCGCCCGCGGTCCGGCTCAGATCGCGGCGGAGTGAGACAATGGAATTCTTCTGGACCAATCTGTGGCCGCTGCTGCTGATCGCGATCCAAAGCCTGGTGCTGATGGTCGCGCTGCTGGTGTTCGTCGCCTTCATCCTGCTCGCGGACCGCAAGATCTGGGCGGCGGTTCAGCTGCGCCGCGGCCCCAATGTGGTCGGGCCGTTCGGCCTCCTGCAGTCCTTCGCCGACCTCCTGAAGTTCGTGTTCAAGGAGCCGGTGATCCCCTCGGGCGCGAACAAGGGCGTGTTCCTGCTCGCGCCGCTCGTCAGCGTCATCCTCGCGCTCGCGGCCTGGGCGGTCATCCCGCTCGCTGACGGCTGGGCGATCGCCGATCTCAATGTCGGCGTGCTGTTCATCTTCGCGGTGTCCTCGCTCGGCGTCTACGGCGTCATCATGGGCGGCTGGGCGTCGAACTCGAAATATCCGTTTCTCGGCGCGCTGCGCTCGGCCGCGCAGATGGTGTCCTACGAGGTCTCCATCGGCTTCGTGATCATCTGCGTCCTGCTCTGCGTCGGCTCCCTGAACCTCAGCGACATCGTCAAGGCGCAGGACAAGAGCATCGGCCTGTTCGGCTGGTTCTGGCTGCCGCTGTTCCCGGTCTTCGTGATCTTCTTCATCTCGGCGCTGGCGGAAACCAACCGTCCGCCGTTCGACCTGCCGGAAGCCGAATCCGAGCTGGTCGCGGGCTTCATGGTCGAATATGCCTCGACGCCGTACATGATGTTCATGCTCGCCGAATACGTGGCGATCATGACCATGTGCTCGCTCACCACGATCCTGTTCCTCGGGGGCTGGCTGCCGCCGTTCCCGATCGCGCCCTTCACCTGGGTGCCGGGCGTGGTCTGGTTCGTGCTCAAGGTCTCGCTGGTCTTCTTCATGTTCGCCATGGTGAAGGCCTTCGTCCCGCGTTACCGCTATGACCAGCTCATGCGGCTCGGCTGGAAAGTGTTCCTGCCGATCTCGCTGGCCATGGTGGTGGTGGTCGCGGCCGTGCTGCAGATCACTGGCTGGGCGCCCTGAGGCGCGTCCCGCCGTCGTTTCAAGGTCGGTCGGCCGCTGCTGCGGCGACCAGGTGTTGATATTTGAGGGCCGGCGCCGCCAGGCGGTCGGTCCATCCGAGGAGAGGTGCCATGGCGTCGGCAATGCGGCTCGACCAGGCGGCTAAGGCGGTGTTCCTGAAGGAATTCGTCTCGGCCTTCTTCCTGTCGATGCGCTATTTCTTCAAGCCGAAGGCGACCATCAACTATCCCTTCGAGAAGGGGCAGATCTCGCCGCGCTTCCGCGGCGAGCATGCGCTGCGCCGCTATCCCAACGGTGAGGAGCGCTGCATCGCCTGCAAGCTCTGCGAGGCGATCTGCCCGGCCCAGGCGATCACGATCGAAGCCGGCCCGCGCCGCAACGACGGCACGCGCCGCACCACCCGTTACGACATCGACATGGTGAAATGCATCTATTGCGGCTTCTGCCAGGAGGCCTGCCCGGTGGACGCCATCGTCGAGGGGCCGAACTTCGAGTTCTCCGTCGAGACGCGCGAGGAGCTCTACTACGACAAGGCCCGGCTGCTCGCCAACGGCGATCGTTGGGAGCGCGAGATCGCCGCCAACCAGGCGCTCGATGCACCCTATCGCTAGGGTATGAGGCCCGGCCGGTGACGCCATCGGCCGGTCGGACGTGAATGCGAGGGCTGCGTCGGGGCTTTGTTGTCTGGACGCTTTCCAACTTGGACTTTAAGAACGGCGCGCGCGGGCCATTGAGTCCCGACCGTCGTCGAGAACAGGAACGGGGCAAAGGGGCAGCATGCTGGCCGGTCTCTTCTTCTACCTATTCGCAGCCGTGCTCGTGGCATGTGCCTTCATGGTGATCGCCTCGCGCAATCCCGTGCACTCGGTGCTTTTCCTGATCCTGGCTTTCGTCAACGCCGCGGGCCTGTTCGTGCTGATGGGCGCCGAATTCCTCGCCATGATCCTGGTCGTGGTCTATGTCGGCGCGGTCGCGGTGCTGTTCCTGTTCGTCGTGATGATGCTCGACGTCGACTTCGCCGAGCTGCGGCAGGGCTTCCTGCAATATCTGCCGGTGGGCATCCTGCTCGGCCTCGTGCTGGTCGCCGAGCTCCTGATGGTGCTCGGCTCCTGGGCGATCGGCGGCGGCACGCCGCGCACGGTGGTTGCGCCGATCCCGACCAACGTCACCAATGCCGAGGCGCTCGGCCAGGTGCTCTACACGCAATATCTCTTCTATTTCCAGGCTTCGGGCCTTGTGCTGCTGGTCGCCATGATCGGCGCCATCGTGCTGACGCTGCGTCACAAGGAAGGCGTCAAGCGCCAGAACCCGGCCGCCCAGTCGGCCCGCACGCCGGAAACCGCCATCGAGGTGGTCAAGGTCAAGTCGGGGCAGGGGATCTGACCATGCTGACGATCGGTCTTTCGCATTATCTCTCGGTGGCGGCGATCCTGTTCACGCTCGGCGTGTTCGGCATCTTCCTCAACCGGAAGAACATCATCGTCATCCTGATGTCGGTCGAACTCATCCTCTTGTCGGTCAACATCAATTTCGTCGCCTTCTCGACCCATATGGGCGACCTGGTGGGCCAGGTCTTCGCGCTTCTGGTGCTGACCGTTGCCGCCGCCGAGGCCGCCATCGGCCTTGCCATTCTCGTCGTCTTCTTCCGCAACCGCGGGTCGATCGCGGTCGAAGACGTCAACATGATGAAGGGTTGACGGGGACATGTACCAGGCCATCGTCTTCCTGCCGCTTGCCGGCTTCCTGATCGCCGGGCTGTTCGGCCGCGCCATCGGCGCGCGCGGCTCGGAAATCGTCACCACAAGCTTCCTCGGCATTGCCGCGCTCCTGTCGTGGGTCGCCTTCTTCCAGGTCGGATTTGCCGGCCAGACCACGATCGTCGAGCTGTTCTCGTGGATCTCGGCGGGCGCCCTGAAGTCGTCCTGGACCCTGCGCATCGACACGCTCACCGCGGTCATGCTGGTGGTGGTCAACAGCGTCTCGTTCCTGGTCCACCTCTATTCCATCGGCTACATGAACGAGGATCCGCACCGGCCGCGGTTCTTCGCCTATCTCTCGCTGTTCACCTTCGCCATGCTGATGCTGGTGACCGCCAACGACCTGCTGCAGATGTTCTTCGGCTGGGAGGGCGTGGGGCTTGCGAGCTACCTGCTCATCGGCTTCTGGTACCAGAAGTCCTCGGCCAATGCCGCGGCGATGAAGGCCTTCATCGTCAACCGCGTCGGCGACTTCGGTTTCCTGCTGGGCATTTTCGCGCTCTACAAGCTGACCGGCACGATCGGTTTCGACAGCGTCTTCGCCGCGGCTCAGGGCCTGGTCGGCAAGAAGATCGAGTTCCTCGGCCACCAGTGGGATGCGCTGACGGTCGCCTGCCTTCTCCTGTTCATGGGCGCCATGGGCAAGTCGGCGCAGTTCCTGCTGCACACCTGGCTGCCTGACGCGATGGAAGGCCCGACGCCGGTCTCCGCGCTCATCCATGCCGCCACCATGGTCACTGCCGGCGTGTTCATGGTCGCCCGGCTGTCGCCGGTGTTCGAATATTCGCAGACCGCCCTCACCGTCGTCATGTTCTTCGGCGCCACCACCGCCTTCTTCGCCGCGACCGTCGGCCTCGTCCAGAACGACATCAAGCGGGTGATCGCCTATTCGACCTGCTCGCAGCTCGGCTACATGTTCGTCGCGCTCGGGGCAGGGGCCTATTCGGTTGGCATCTTCCACCTGTTCACCCACGCCTTCTTCAAGGCGCTGCTGTTCCTCGGCGCCGGCTCGGTCATCCATGCGATGCACCACGAGCAGGACATGCGGAACATGGGCGGGCTCGCCTCGCGCATCAAGTTCACCTACGCGATGATGCTGATCGGCACGCTGGCCCTGACCGGCTTCGGCATTCCGTTCCTCCATATCGGCTTTGCCGGCTTCCACTCCAAGGACGCCATCATCGAGGTCGCCTACGCCTCGCAGAACGCGATGGGCCCGTATGCCTTCGCGCTCACCGTGGTCGCGGCCGCCATGACCTCGTTCTATTCCTGGCGCCTGATCTTCATGACCTTCCACGGCAAGCCGCGCTGGGCCGGGGGCCATGGCCACGACGACCATGCTCATGCGGACCATGGCCATGCCGCCAAGGGACATGACGACCACGCTCATGCCGCCCATGCCCATGACGACCATGCCCATGACGACCATGGCCACGGCCATGCCCACGAGCCGCACGAGAGCCCGGCGGTCATGCTGATCCCGCTTGCCGTCCTCGCGGTCGGGGCGGTCGCCTCGGGCTTCTCCTTCGCCTACTGGTTCGCCGATCATCACGGCGTCGAGCAGTTCTTCCGGCACGCGCTGTTCTTCCGGCCGGACAATCACATCATGGAAGCGTTCCACCACGTGCCCGGCTGGGTGCCATGGACGCCCTTCGTGATGATGGCGCTCGGCTTCGTGCTGTCCTGGTACATGTACATCCGGCACCCGGACATGCCGGGCGAGCTCGCCCGCCGGCATCCCGCGCTCTACCAGTTCCTGCTCAACAAGTGGTACTTCGACGAGCTCTATGACCTCCTGTTCGTCAGGACGGCCCGGGCGCTCGGACGGTTCTTCTGGAAGAAGGGCGACGGCTGGCTGATCGACGGCTTCGGCCCGGACGGCATCGCCGCCCGTGTCGTCGACGTCACCCGCGGCGTCGTCCGGATCCAGACCGGATATCTCTATCACTACGCCTTCGCCATGCTGATCGGCGTTGCCGCGCTGGTCACCTGGTTCATGTTCTCGGGCGGACTGCACTGATGTCGAACGCTCCGATCCTTTCGATCGTCACCTTCCTGCCGCTGCTCGGCGCGCTGCTCGTCCTGTCCGTTCGCGGCGACGACGAGGCGGCCCGGCGCAACATCCGGATGATCGCGCTGTTCACGACACTCGTGACCTTCGGGCTGTCGCTGATCCCGCTCTATCTGTTCAATCCGGCGACGGCCGAGTTCCAGTTCGTGGAAAAGGCGTCCTGGCTCGGCGGCGTCATTTCCTACCGGATGGGCGTCGACGGCATCTCGCTGCCGCTGATCGTCCTGACCACCTTCCTGATGCCGTTCTGCATCCTGGCCTCGTGGGTTGCGATCGACCGGCGCGTGAAGGAATACATGATCGCCTTCCTGGTGCTGGAAACGCTGATGATCGGCGTCTTCTGCGCCCTGGACATCGTGCTGTTCTACCTGTTCTTCGAGGCAGGCCTGATCCCGATGTTCCTGATCATCGGCATCTGGGGCGGCAAGCGGCGCATCTACGCCTCGTTCAAGTTCTTCCTCTACACGCTGCTCGGCTCGGTGCTGATGCTGCTCGCCATCATGGCGATGATCTGGACCGCCGGCACCAGCGACATTGCCGAGCTGATCAAGGTCGGCCCGACCGTGTTCAGCCGAAACATGCAGTTCTGGCTGTGGCTCGCCTTCTTCGCCTCCTTCGCGGTGAAGATGCCGATGTGGCCGGTCCATACCTGGCTGCCGGACGCCCACGTGGAGGCACCGACGGCAGGCTCGGTGATCCTCGCCGGCGTGCTCCTGAAGATGGGCGGCTACGGCTTCCTGCGCTTCTCGCTGCCGATGTTCCCGGAGGCCTCGACCTTCTTCGCGCCCTTCGTGTTCACGCTGTCGGTGATCGCGATCGTCTACACCTCGCTGGTCGCGATGATGCAGGAGGACATCAAGAAGCTGATCGCCTATTCGTCGGTCGCCCATATGGGCTTCGTGACCATGGGCATCTTCGCCGGCAATGCCGAGGCCATCCAGGGCGCGGTGTTCCAGATGATCTCCCACGGCATCGTGTCCGGTGCGCTGTTCCTGTGCGTCGGCGTCGTCTACGACCGCATGCATACCCGCGAGATCGCGGCCTATGGCGGCCTCGTCAACCGCATGCCGGTCTATGCCGTCGTGTTCATGGTGTTCACCATGGCCAATGTCGGCCTGCCCGGCACGTCGGGTTTCGTCGGCGAGTTCCTGACCCTCATCGGCACGTTCAAGACCAATACCTGGGTTGCGTTCCTGGCGACGTCGGGCGTGATCTTCTCGGCCTGCTACGCGCTCTGGCTCTATCGCCAGGTGATCTGGGGCGTCCTCGACAAGCCGGCGCTGCAGACCATCACCGATGTCGACCGGCGTGAGCTGGTGATCCTGGTGCCGCTCGTGGTGCTGACCATCTATTTCGGCTTCTATCCCTCGCCGATACTCACCACGTCAGAGGTGTCGGTGAACGCTCTCGTCGAGTCCTACAACCAGGCGAACGCCGCGGCCGCCAAGACCGCCGCCGTTCTGCCGCGCTGACGGGGGCGCATCCGATGCACGCTCAGATGTTCGATCTTGCTCCCGTCCTGCCGGAACTGATCCTGGCGGTCGGCGCCATGGCGCTCCTGATGTTCGGCGTGTTCAGCGGCGAGCGCTCAGCCGGCACGGTGACGGTCGTCGCCATGGTGCTGCTGGTGGTGGCTGCCGTGGCGGCCGCCATGGTCGGCGGCGCGCCGCGCCAGACCTTCGGCGGCTCGTTCATTCTCGACGGCTTCGCCAAGTTCATGAAGGTGCTCGCCTTCGCCGGCGCCGCCGTCGCGCTCCTGATGTCGATCGACTATTTCAAGCGCGAGGACATCAACCGGTTCGAATTCCCGGTGCTGGTGCTGCTGTCGGCGGCCGGCATGGGCGTGATGATCTCGGCCAACGACCTGATCGCGCTGTATATGGGCCTTGAGCTCATGTCGCTCGCGCTCTACGTCATCGCCTCGTTCCACCGCGACAACGAGCGCTCGACCGAAGCGGGCCTGAAATATTTCGTCCTCGGCGCGCTTTCCTCGGGCATGCTGCTCTACGGCTGCTCGCTGATCTACGGCTTCACCGGTACGGTGTCGCTGCCGGGCATCGCCGCCGCAGTGAAGTCGGGTTCGGTCGGCCTCGGCCTCATTTTCGGCCTAGTCTTCCTGATGGCAGGCCTTGCCTTCAAGATCTCGGCCGTGCCGTTCCACATGTGGACGCCCGACGTCTATGAAGGCGCGCCGACGCCGGTCACCGCCTTCTTCGCCGCCGGCCCGAAGGTCGCGGCCATGGCGCTGTTCGTGCGCGCCATGATCGACGGCTTCCCGAACGCGACCGCGCAGTGGCAGCAGATCGTCGTGTTCATCGCGATCGCCTCGATGGTGCTCGGCTCCTTCGCCGCGATCGGTCAGGCCAATATCAAGCGGCTGCTCGCCTATTCCTCGATCGGGCATATGGGTTTCGGCCTCGTCGGCCTCGCCGCTGGCACGGCCAACGGCGTGCAGGGCGTCGCCGTCTATATCGCCGTCTACATGATCATGACGCTCGGCAGCTTCGCCTGCGTCATCGCCATGCGGCGCAAGGACGGTCCGGTCGAGACGATCTCGGATCTGGCGGGCCTGTCGCGGAACAATCCGTTCATGGCCTTCGTGCTGGCCATGCTGATGTTCTCGCTCGCGGGCATCCCGCCGCTCGCCGGCTTCTTCGCCAAGTTCTACGTCTTCGCCGCCGCCGTCGAGGCCAAGCTCTATGCGCTGGCCGTGCTCGGCGTGCTCGCCAGCGTCGTCGGCTGCTACTATTACCTGCGCGTCGTGAAGGTGATGTATTTCGACGAGCCGAGCGAGCCGTTCGAGCCGATCGCCGGCGAACTGAAGCTGGTCATGGCCGTTTCGGCGCTGTTCGTCGTGCTGTTCGTCGCCTATCCGGCCCCGCTGATCGCGGCGGCCGGTGCCGCCGCGCGCTCGCTGTTCTGATCCGGTGGCAAGGCTTTCGGCATCCGCTGCGGAGGCAGGTTACCGGCTCGAGACGTTCGATGAGATCGGCTCGACCAATGCGCTGGCGCTGGAGCGCGGCGCGGCCGGCGAGACGAGGCCGACCTGGTACGTCACCGACCGGCAGACCGCCGGCCGGGGGCGGCGCGGCCGCAACTGGGCGACCTTCGAGGGCAACCTGTTCGCGACGCTGCTGCTGACCGACCCGGCTCCGGTCGCCAATGTCGCCGAGCTCTGCTTCGTCGCCGCCCTCGCGCTCGACGACGCCATCCTGGCGGTGGCGCCGGGCGCCTTCGACGCCTTCAACCTGAAATGGCCGAATGACGGGCTGCTCGGCGGCGCCAAGGTGGCCGGCATCCTGATCGAGGCCACGACGCGCGGGCGCCTGACGCAGGTCGCCATCGGCATCGGCGTCAACATTGCCGGCCATCCCGACGACACGCCGTATCCGACCACCTCCTTCGCGGCGAAAGGGTTCGCCTTCGACCGCGACCAACTGTTCGAGGCGCTGAGCGCCTCCATGGTCAGGGCGCTCGCCGTCTGGGACCGGGGCGCACGTTTCGCCCAGATCCGCGCCGGCTGGCTGGCGCGCGCCGCCGGGCTCGGTGGTCCGCTGGTGCTGCGCACCGACGGCCGCAGGGTCGAAGGCATTTTCACCGGGCTTGATCCGCAAGGCAGGCTCATTCTCGACACGCCCGACGGCCGCGAATTGATCACCGCCGGGGAGGTGCTGCTGGCGCCTGCAGACGCGGGGCGCTGACATGGCGAAACAGCCGAAAAACCAGGGCATCGGTCCCGAACTCGTCTTCGCACCGCTCGGCGGCGTCGGCGAGATCGGCATGAACCTGTCACTCTACGGCTATGGGCCGATGAAGAAGGACTGGCTGGCGGTCGACTGCGGCGTGGCCTTCGCCGGGCCGGAACTGCCGGGTGTCGACCTGATCATGCCGGACACGCGCTTCATCGAGGCGCAGCGCAAGCAGCTGAAGGGCCTGGTGATCACCCATGCCCACGAGGATCATATCGGCGCGATCGCCGACCTCTGGCCGCGGCTGCAATGCCCTGTTTATGCGACGCCGTTCGCTGCCGCCATGCTGGAGGCGAAACGTTTCGCCGAGCCCGGCGCACCGAAAGTGCCGGTGCAGGTGGTCCGGCCGGGCGAGCGGATCAAGCTCGACCCCTTCGAGGTCGAGATGGTGGCGGTCGCCCATTCGATCCCGGAATCGACCTCGCTCGCGATCCGCACGCCGCTCGGCACGGTAATCCATACCGGCGACTGGAAGATCGATCCCGATCCGGTACTGGGCGACCGGACCGATGCCGCGCGCTTCAAGGCGATCGGCGACGAGGGCGTCCTTGCCCTGATCGGCGATTCCACCAATGCTGTGCGCGACGGTACCTCGCCCTCCGAGACCGATGTCGCGGCCGAGCTGGCCAAGATCATCCGCGCCGCGGAGGGCAGGGTGGCGGTCACCACCTTCGCGTCCAATGTGGCGCGCATCCGCTCGGTGGCCCAGGCGGCGCTCGCCTGCGACCGGCAGGTGGTGCTGGTCGGCCGCGCGATGGAGCGCGTCGTCACCATTGCCCGCGAACAGGGCATGCTCGACGGCCTGCCGCCCTTCGTCGGCGCCGAGTCCTACGGCTATCTGCCGCGCGACAAGGTGGTGGCGATCCTCACCGGCAGCCAGGGCGAGCCGCGGGCGGCGCTGGCGCGCGTCGCCAACGACGAACATCCCGAGGTCACGCTGACGCCGGGCGATACGGTGATCTTCTCCTCGCGCACCATTCCGGGCAACGAGAAGGCGGTCGGCGCCATCGTCAACGGTCTCGTCAAGCAGGGCATGAAGATCATCACCGATCGCGACGGTCTCGTTCATGTCTCGGGCCATCCGCGCCGCGGCGAGCTGGAGCAGATGTATGGCTGGGTCCGTCCGGCCATCGCCATTCCCGTGCATGGCGAAGCCCTGCATCTTGCCGACCATGCCGCGCTCGCCCGCCGCATGGGCGTGAAGGAGGTGCTGCTCGCCTCCGACGGCGACGTCATCCGCCTCGCGCCGGGCACGCCCGACGTGGTCGACGCCATCCCGGCCGCGCGCCTGTTCAAGGACGGCGTGCTGCTCGTGGAGGAAGCGGCGCGGGTGGTTCCCGAGCGGCGCAAGCTCGGTTTTGCCGGCATCGTCTCGGTCGCCTTCGCGCTCGACGACAAGGGCCATCTCGTCGGCGACATCGAGCTCGACATGGCCGGCATCCCCGAGACCGATCTGTCGGGCGAGGATCTCGGCGATGTCGTTGCCGACGCGATCCTCGACTGCATCGAGACCTTGCCCAAGGCGCGCCGGCGCGATCCGGAGGCGGTGCGCGAAAGCGTCGTCCGCACCATCCGGTCGACGCTGAACGGCAGATGGGGCAAAAAGCCGATGTGCCATGTGCTGGTCATCACGGTATAGGTTGCATGTCGCCGGCCTGTGAGCAGCGGCATCGAAAGTCCCTATGATCTGTAAGTGAAGCTCCCGGGAGGTCCGATGATCGGCCGTTTGAACCACGTCGCCATCGCGGTGCGCGATATCGCCAAGGCCTCGGCCGTCTATCGCGATACGCTGGGCGCGCGCGTGACCGCGCCGACCGTGCAGGCGGCCCATGGCGTGACGGTGGTGTTCATCGAGCTGCCGAATACCAAGATCGAGCTGCTGGAGCCGCTCGGCGCGGACAGTCCGATCGCCAAGTTCCTGGACAAGAACCCCGACGGCGGCATTCACCATGTCTGCTACGAGGTGGACGACATCATCGCCGCGCGGGATCGGCTGAAGGCGCAGGGCGCGCGTGTGCTGGGCGACGGCGAACCGAAGATCGGCGCGCACGACAAGCCCGTGCTGTTCCTGCATCCCAAGGACTTCTGCGGCACATTGGTGGAGCTCGAACAGGCATGAGCTTTCTCAGCGGTCTCGCCATCTTTTTCGTCATCTGGTGGACGGCCCTGTTCGCCGTCCTGCCCTTCGGTGTCCGCTCCCAGATGGAGGAGGGGCGCGTCGTGCCGGGCAGCGAGAGAGGGGCGCCCGCACACCCGCACATGCTGCGCAACGTGATCTGGACGACGGTCGTCTCGGGCGTGCTGTTCAGCCTGTTCTACCTGAACTACGTCGGGGGCTATCTGACCCTCGACAACATCCCGTTTCTGCCGCGGCCTCCGCTGGGATGAATACGTATTCTTCCGGGGGCCTTTTGGTGCACTTTTTTTTGCCACCAACTGCACAAGTTGATGACAAACGAATTTCCCTCGTCTAGCGTCCCCTTGCTGCAAGAAAGAGGCCGCTTTGTTCGACAAGGCAAGGTCTCGTGGCTCAGGTCTTGGGAGGAAGACCCCCTAAGGTGTGACGTTCATCGGGACGTCCGTCATGGGTAAATCAAGGACGAGGCATTCGGCGCGATCAACCGCGACGATGGGAACCTCGGATGCATAACCTGGAATGGGCGGGATCATCGATCCCGCCTTTTCTTTTGGTGCGCACCGCGGCGGAACCCGGCTCCGCGGTGCGGCGACCCTTGCGAAATCAATCAAAAAGGGGTCAAGTCCGGCTCCCCTTCATGGCCGGGCGGCTTCATGCGACGCCCGGCTGCGGCGGCGCCGTCGCGCCGCCGTCACCTGCGCCAAGTCCTCAGAGGTTTTCGATGCGCCTGTCCCGCTATTTCCTGCCGATCCTGCGCGAGACGCCGAAGGAAGCCGAGATCGTGTCGCACCGTCTGATGCTGCGCGCCGGCATGCTGCGCCAGGAGAGCGCCGGCATCTATGCCTGGCTGCCGCTCGGCTACCGCGTGCTGCAGAAGGTTTCGCGCATCGTCCGCGAGGAGCAGAACCGTTCGGGCGCCATCGAGCTGCTCATGCCGACCATGCAGTCGGCCGATCTGTGGCGCGAGAGCGGGCGCTATGAGGCCTATGGCAAGGAAATGCTGCGCATCCGCGACCGGCAGGACCGCGAAATGCTGTTCGGGCCGACCAACGAGGAAATGATCACCGAGATCTTCCGCGCCTATGTGAAATCCTACAAGGACCTGCCGCTGAACCTCTACCACATCCAGTGGAAGTTCCGCGACGAGGTGCGGCCGCGCTTCGGGGTCATGCGCTCGCGCGAATTCCTGATGAAGGACGCCTACTCCTTCGACCTCGACCAGGCCAGCGCGGTTCACTCCTACAACAAGATGTTCGTCGCCTATCTGCGCACCTTCGCGCGGCTCGGCCTGAAATCGATCCCGATGCGCGCCGATACCGGCCCGATCGGCGGCGACCTCAGCCACGAATTCATCATCCTCGCCGATACCGGTGAATCGGAGGTCTTCTGCCATCGCGACTATCTCGATTTCGCGGTGCCGGGCGCCGAAACCGATTTCGACGACGTCGAGGGCCTGAAGGCGACGGTCGCCAAATGGACCTCGCTCTACGCGGCCACCTCCGAAATGCACGATGCGGCAGCCTATGAGGCGATCCCCGAGGCCAAGCGTGTCTCCGCGCGCGGCATCGAGGTCGGCCACATCTTCTATTTCGGCACCAAATATTCCGAGCCGATGGGCGCGCTGGTCCAGGGGCCCGACGGCAAGCCCGTGCCGATCCACGGGGGGTCCTACGGCATCGGCCCCTCGCGCGTGGTCGCAGCGATCATCGAGGCCTGCCACGACGAGGCCGGCATCCGCTGGCCGCGCGAGGTGGCGCCGTTCGACGTCGCGCTGCTCAACCTCAAGCAGGGCGACAGCGCGGTGGATGCGGCCTGTGCCGAGCTCTACCGGACGCTCGGTGCCAAGGGCATCGAGGTGCTCTACGACGATCGCGACGACCGGCCCGGCGCGAAATTCGCGACCGCCGATCTCATCGGCATTCCCTGCCAGGTGATGATCGGGCCGCGCAGCCTCGCAGAAGGCAAGGTCGAGGTGAAGATGCGCGACACCGGTGAGCGAGAGCTGATGAGCCCGGCCGACTTCGTCGCACGGATCACGGGCGCGGCCTGAGCTGGAGCGCTCGGCTTGCCGTGCGCCGGTGATCGAGAGCTGATGAGCCCGGCCGACTTCGTCGCACGGGTCACGGGCGCGGCCTGAGCTGGAGCTCTCGGCTTGCCGTGCGCCGGTGATCGAGAGCTGATGAGCCCAGCCGATTTCGTCGCACGGATCAGCGGCGCGGCCTGAGCCGCGGCGGCCGCCGGCGCGCGCGGGACGGATCAGGCGAGCGTGAAGGCCTCGTGCACCGCGCTCGTCATGGCGCCACCCATCTGCGGACCGCCGCCGGCGACGTGGATGGCATCGCCGACGACCACGGCGCCCGTGCCATGGCGCGGCGTCAGCATGGGGGCATAGGACTCCCATCTGTCGGTGGCCGGATCGAACGCCTCGTTCTGGCCATAGACCCGGTTCCAGCCTTCGCCGCCCATCACGAAGATGCGGTCGCGGTACCATACCGCGCCCTGGCCCGAGCGCGCGGTCGGCATGGGCGCCCGGGCGGTCCAGCGGTCGGTCTTCGGATCGTAGCTGTGATGCAGGTTGGAATTGGTCAGGAAGCTGTCGACGCGCCCGCCGATGACATGAATGAGGCCGTTGACCACCAGCGTGCCGGTATGGTCGCGTGCCAGGAACAGCGGTGCGCGGCGCGTCCAGCGGTCCTCCGCGGGGTCGTAGACCAGATGCCAGTCGATCGATTTGCGATTGTCGAAAGTGGTACCGATCGCGCCGCCGATGGCATGGACCTCGTCGCCGAGCGTGACGCAGGCCATTGCGCCGGCCGCTTCCGGCAGCGGGCGGATGCGTGACCACATCTCGCCTTCGGTACCGTAGACGAAGCAGTCGGCATGGGGATTGCGGTTCTGCTCGATGAAGCCGCCGATCGCATAGAGCCGGTTGCCGGCGACGGCCACCCCGACATGGTTGGCGCCGCGCGGCAGTTCCGGCGCACTCAGCCACCGGTCTGTCGCAGGGTCGTAGATGTGATGGTAGGGGCGGTCGACGCGCTGCTCGCCATAGCCGCCGACGAGATGCATCTTGCCGAGGCGCGCCGCGCCCCAGGCCATTTCGGTGCGCGGGATCGGCAGCGGCGCACGGGTGATCCATCGGCCCTGCATCGCCGCCTTCGGCGCGGGGCTGTCGGTCACCGCCTGCTCGTGATGGATCTCGGGCAGATCGACACGACCTGGAGCGGCGAGGCGCTCGAACTGGCCGTGATGGTGCTGGTGCTGCGCGATGGCGGGGCCGGTGACGGCGGCGAGGCCTCCGGCCAGCATGAAACGGCGTGAGACGGGCATGGTGGTGGATCCCCTGGCCTCTCCCTTGGGCGCGCCCCAGCGGCAGGCCCCCGCGACGGTAGAGGCTGGAGCCCGGCCTGCGTATCCGTTTGATCGCGGGTTTCGGCTGCCATCGTGTCGCAGGCGGGTCTCCTGGTGACAGCGGGCGCGCGACGGCCGTTTGCGGCTTGCAATCGTGCGCGACCGCGCCAGATTCGAACACATGAGTCCGAAAGACCCCAAAGCCGTCAGCGACCCCGGCAAGGCCCGCGCCGGCGATGTCGCAGCTCCGGGAGCGGCCAATGTCGCCGCCTTTCTGAAGACCGCGGCGGCCGTCGGCCGGCCGAAGGTCGCCGGCGAGCGCGGCCGGCTGATCTTCGCGCTCGATGCCACGATGAGCCGGCAGCCGACCTGGGACATGGCCTGCGCCATCCAGGGCCAGATGTTCACCGAGGCGGCCAAGGTCGGCTCGCTCGACATCCAGCTCGTCTTCTTCCGCGGCATCGGCGAGTGCCGCGCCTCCGGCTGGGTCGCCGAGGCGCGCCAGCTCGCCGCGCTGATGCAGAAGATCCAGTGCGTCGGCGGCCAGACCCAGATCGGCCGCGTGCTCAGCCACGGCGCCGAGGAGGCGAGCGACAAGCGCATCCATGCGCTCGTCTATGTCGGCGATGCCATGGAGGAGAGCTTCGACGATCTCTGCGCCAAGGCCGGGCGCCTGGCGCTCGCCAATGTGCCGGTCTTCCTGTTCCAGGAGGGCGGCGACCCGCTCGCCGAGCAGGCCTATCGCGAGATCGCCCGCATCACCCGCGGGGCCTATGCGCGGTTCGATCCCGGAGCGGCGGCGGAGCTCGCCGAACTTCTGCGGGCGGTGGCTGTTTTCGCATCCGGCGGCCGGGCCGCCCTGACCGACGCCTCGGCGCGTGGCGGCCGCGGCGCGCGCCTGCTGCTCGGCCAGATGCGCTGACCGAGAGAGGCCTCGAGACGGAATGACCTATTTCATCGCCGGCGTCATCGCGCTGATCGTCTTTTCCGGCGGGCTCAACGCGTTCCTGAACGCCAATCCGAAATGGCTGTCGGCCCAGATGCGCAAGATCGGCGGCGCGGCGGCGATCGCTTTCGGCCTGTTCCTCCTGACCCGCGGCCAATGGGAGCTGGCGCTGCCGGCCATGATTGCCGGGGCGACGCTGCTCGGCCTCGTGCCGGGGCAGGGCATGCTCGGCGGCTGGGGCCAGGCCGGCACCAAGACGCCGCGCCAGACCTCCAGCGTCCGGTCCCGCTTCATCGAGATGGAGCTCGATCTCGACAGCGGCCGCATGACGGGCCGCTTCATTGCCGGCACGCTCGCCGGCCAGACCCTGGATCAGATCGGGGTGCCGCGCCTGCTGCAGGCCTTTGCCGAAATCGACGCGGAAAGCGCGGCCCTACTCGAAGCTTATCTTGACCGCCGGGACCCCCGCTGGCGTGAAAACGCTGAGGGCAATGCGGGTGCGGGGCTGGGCAGCGCGCCGGCTGCGGGCGCGATGACCAAAGAGGAGGCCTACCAGATCCTTGGCCTTCAGCCGGGGGCGGACGAGGGGGCCATTCGGAGCGCGCACCGTACGCTCATGAAGAAACTGCACCCCGACCAGGGGGGCTCGACGTGGCTCGCGTCCCGCGTCAACCAGGCCAAGGATGTTCTCCTGGAAAACCATCGCCGGAACTCCTGACAGAATGTCGATTGCGGTTCAGGCAGGTCCGCTTCAGTTGCGGACCGGCATGCAGTCGTAGTCGTTGCGCTTCAGCACGCGGCAGGCGGCGTCGGCGCTCGCACGGTCGAAGCCGGCAAAACGGGCGCGGATCAGCGTCATGCCGCTGCGCTCGACCCGCTCCGTATAGGGATCGGCCGAGCCGAGCTGGCTGCCGTTGGATTCGCGGGCCTCGCGCAGCGTGGCGAGGGCGGCGGCCTCGGTCGGGAAGGCGCCGAGCTGGATCGACCATTCGCCGCGCCGCTGGGGCGTCGTTTCCGGCTGGGCCGGCGCGGCTTGCGCCTGCTGGGCGCGGCCGTTGCGCGGCGTGACCGAAGCGGTGGTGAGCTGCGAGGAATGCAGGGTGCCGAGCACGCCCGGACGCGGATTGGGATTGCCCGGTGCGGTCGCCGGCTGGCCGCTATAGGCGAGCGCCGCGGTGACCGGAGCCGGCGCGCTCTCCTCGCGGATGACCGGGCGCTGCGGGGGCAGGGC
>NZ_JAPSET010000073.1:0-18715 GCF_026847585.1 Phreatobacter sp. AB_2022a | reverse complement strand
CTGCCCCCCCGACATCTACCGGCAGCTGACCCTCGCGGCGCTTTTCGCGTCCCGCGTGCCCTTTTGTGCCCGGCCCGGTCATCCCGGCGCCGGGCACAGCCTTTTCCGGCCCGGAAATGGTCACCAAAGTCTTGCCGAAACCGTTTGTTAACCGCGCATCGCGCTAATGAAGCGTTGACGACGCGGACCTGCGACATGGGCGTCCTCGGGCGTGATCGTCACCGACGCCCGTGAAGCCATGCCGGTCGAATACGAGCTCTTTTCGACGATGCCAGTCCCGCGCGAGGCCAGCGCGGGCAACGGGCGGCGACGGCTCGCGTCCGGCTTTCGGGCGCGATCGGCAACGGCACGGTCGAGGCAGGCGAGGTGTGGGAGTGTCTTCATGACGACGGGGCGCGGCAAGGCAGGGAGCGATGCCGCTGGCGGACCGGCCCGTCACATTCCCGTCCTGCTCGCCGAGGTCATGACGGCGCTCGCCCTGGAGCCCGGCGCGACCGTCATCGACGGCACCTTCGGCGCTGGCGGCTATAGCCGCGCCATTCTCGATGCCGGCGGCACGCAGGTCCTCGCCATCGATCGCGACCCGACCGCGATCGCCGGCGGCGCCGCGCTGGTCGCCGCGTCCCAAGGCCGGCTCGATCTGGTCGAGGGCCGCTTCTCGCGGCTCGACGCCATCGCGCGCGAGCGCGGCCATCCGGCGGTCGATGCCGTGGTGCTCGACATCGGGGTCTCCTCCATGCAGCTCGACGAAGCCGAGCGCGGCTTCTCGTTCCGTTTCGACGGTCCGCTCGACATGCGCATGGCGATATCCGGCGAGAGCGCCGCCGATCTCGTCGCGCGCCTGCCCGAGGCCGAACTCGCCGACCTCATCTATCGTTATGGCGAGGAACGCCTGTCGCGACCGATCGCCAAGGCGATCGTGCGCGAGCGGGCGCTGCAGCCGATCGAGACGACGCGCCGGCTCGCCGACATCGTCGCCCGCGTCGTGCGCGGCAAGCCGGGCGACATCCATCCGGCGACCCGCACCTTCCAGGCGCTGCGCATCGCGGTGAACGAGGAGCTTGCCGAGCTCGAGCAGGCGCTGGCCGCAGCCGAGCGCGTCCTGAGGCCGGGCGGGCGCCTCGTCGTCGTCACCTTCCATTCGCTCGAGGATCGCATCGTCAAGCAGTTCCTCAGCCAACGCGCCGCGGTCAGCGCGGGCGGCTCCCGCCATGCTCCGGCCGCGGCGGTCGCCGAGCCGACCTTCACCCTTCTCGGCCGCAAGGCGGTGGCGGCCGGCGAAGCCGAGGCGGCGGCCAATCCGCGCGCCCGCTCGGCCAAGCTGCGCGCCGCCGTGCGAACCGGCGCTCCGGCCCGGGAGGCGCGGTCATGATGCGCTTTCTCCATATCCTCGTCATCGCCACGCTGATCGTCGCCGCGGTCGTGGTCTATCGCGTCAAATACGAAGCGACGCGCCATGCCGAGGAGGTCGCCAAGCTCAAGCTCGAGATCAACCGCGAGCGCGAGGCGATCGCCGAGCTGAAGGCGCAATGGGCAAGGCTCAACCGTCCGGACCGCCTGCAGGCGCTCGCCGAACGTCATCTGAGCCTGCGGCCGCTCGCCATCGACCAGATGAGCACGCTGACCAATCTGCCCGACAAGCCCTATGTCGACCCGGATCCGATCGGCTCGATGCTGGAGGCCATGGACGGCGGCGGCCTCGCCGATCCGACGATCACCGGTTCGACCCGCGGCACCCCCGTGCCGCCCCGCCGGCCGCAGCAGGGAGCGCGTTGATGGAACCGAATGCGGCCGTCGAAACCGGGGCCGGGCGGGGCATGCAGGCGCTGCGGCCACGCTTCCTCATGCGCGCGCGCCTGTTCTTCGCCTGGCTGCTCGCCGGTCCCCAGGCCGAGCGCCTGAAGAAGGCCAAGGCGCGGGTCGGCCTCGCCATGGTCGGCTTCGGCGGCCTCTACCTGGTCATCGCCACCGCCATGGTCCTCTACGCGGTCAATGGCGACCCGGCGCAGCGCAATGCCGGCCGGGCGCAGGATGCCGTGTCCTCGGCCCGGCCCGACATCATCGACCGCAACGGCGAGGTGCTGGCGACCGACATCCGCACCCAGTCGCTGTTCGCCGAGCCGCGCAAGCTGGCCGCGAGCTTCGACGTCGACGAGGCGACCGAGCTGCTCACCGCCGTTCTGCCGGATCTCGACCAGCGCGAGGTGCGCGAACGCCTGCGCTCGGGCAAGGGTTTCGTCTGGCTGCGCCGCGAGATCACCCGCGAGCAGCAGGCGCAGATCCATCGGCTCGGCATTCCCGGCATCGGCTTCCTGCGCGAGGCCAAGCGCTCCTACCCGAACGGCCCGACCCTGTCGCACGTGCTCGGCCATGTCGACATCGACAACCAGGGCATTGCCGGCCTCGAGCGCTATATCGACCGGCGCGGCCTTGCCGAGCTGCACCGCGCGGGCTTTGCCACCAGCCGCAACCAGGAGCCGGTCCAGCTCTCCATCGACCTGCGCGTGCAGCACGTGCTGCGCGACGAGATGCTGAAGGCCTTCCAGCGCTTCCGGGCGAAGGCCGCGGCCGGCGTGATCATGGACGTCGACACCGGCGAGATCATCGCCATGGCCTCGATCCCCGATTACGACCCGAACCATCCCGGCGGCTCGCACGGCGACGACCGGATCAACCGGCTGACCACCGGCGTGTTCGAGATGGGCTCGGTCATGAAGGCGCTGACCCTCGCCATGGCGATGGATTCCGGGCGCTTCAACATCAATTCGGCGATCGATGCCCGCTTTCCCTTCTCGATCGGCCGGCATCAGGTGAAGGACTTCCACGCCCAGCGCCGCGTGCTGACGCTGCCGGAGGTCTTCACCTATTCCTCCAATATCGGCACCAGCCGGCTGGCGCTTGCGCTCGGCGGCGAGCATCAGCGCGCCTTCCTGCGCCGCATGGGCCAGTTGACCCGCCTGCAGACCGAGCTGCCGGAAAGCGCGGCGCCGCTGCTGCCGCGCCGCTGGGCCGAGATCACCACGGCCACCGTCTCGTTCGGCCACGGCCTGTCGGTCGCGCCGCTGCAGGCGGTCATGGGCACGGCGGCGCTCGTCAATGGCGGCCTTCTGATCACCCCGACCTTCCTGCGCCGCACGCCGGAACAGGCACGCGCGGTCGCGACCCGCGTCATCCGGCCGGAAACCTCGGCCAACATGCGCTTCCTGATGCGTCTCAACGCCGAGCGCGGCTCGGGCCGGCGCGCCGATGTCGAGGGCTATTATGTCGGCGGCAAGACCGGCACGGCCGAAAAGGTCATCGGCGGCCGCTATGCCAAGGACCGGCTGCTCAATTCGTTCATGGCGGTGTTCCCGGCCGATCAACCGCGCTACATCCTCCTGATCACGCTCGACGAGCCGAAAGGCATTCCCGAGACGCATGGCCTGGCGACCGCCGGCTTCAACGCCGCGCCGACCGCCGGCCGGGTGATCGCCCGCGCCGCGCCGCTGCTCGGTCTGCAGCCGCGTTTCGACATGGCGCCGGCCGCCCAGGCGATCCAGGTCGGCTATCGTGGTCCCGGCGGCCGGTAACGGGCCGCCGCACAGTGCATTCCGCGCCCCGGGCCCGCCCGGGCTTGTCCTACCGTTCGACTGGCCGAAGCCATCATGGATCTTGCCGCTCTCCTGAAGGACGAAACACCGTCGGCTCTCGCGACGCTCGGCCTCGCCGGTCTCACCGCCGACAGCCGCGCGGTGCGCCCGGGCACGGTGTTTTTCGCGCTGAAGGGCGAGAAGGTCGACGGCATGGCCTATGCCGAGGCCGCGGCCAAGGCCGGCGCCGTCGCCATCGTCACCGACAGTGCCGCGGCGCCCGTGGCGGTGGCCGGGGTGCCGGTCGTCAAGGTCGCCAACGGCCGCCTGAGCCTGGCGCTCGCCGCAAGCCGGTTCTATCCGCGCCAGCCCGCGACCATCGCCGCGGTGACCGGCACGTCGGGCAAGACCTCGGTCGCCGCCTTCGTCCGCCAGATCTTCGCCGCCGAGGGTTTTCAGGCGGCCTCCATCGGGACGGTCGGCGTGACGAGGCCGAGCGGCCAGGTCTATGGCGGACTGACCACGCCCGATCCGCTGACCCTGCACCAGACGCTTGACACGCTTGCCGGCGAGGGCGTCACCCATCTCGCCTTCGAAGCCTCGTCCCACGGGCTCGACCAGTTCCGGCTCGACGGCGTCAGGATCGCCGCCGCCGCCTTCACCAACCTGTCGCGCGACCATCTCGACTATCACGAGACGGTCGAAGCCTATCGCGCCGCCAAGCTCAGGCTGTTCACCGAACTGCTGCCGGCCGGCGGCACGGCGGTGGTCATGGCCGGCCCCGAAGGCCGTCCCTTTGCCGACGCGGCCCGGGCGCGCGGCCTCCGGCTGATCGCGATCGGCCGGCGTGCCGACGATGCGCGCGACGGCATCCGCATCCTGTCCGAGACGATCGACGGCGCCGGCCAGATCGTCGGCCTCGCCGGCTTCGGCGACGCCTTCTCGGTCCGCATTCCGCTGCTCGGCGCCTTCCAGGTCGACAATGCCCTGGTGGCGGCGGGCCTTGCCATCGGCTGCGGCATCCAGCCGGCGCGAGCCTTCGCCGCGCTGGAGACGCTCGAGGGCGCCAAGGGCCGGCTCGAATTCGTCGGCGCGCTGAACGGCGCGCCTGTCGTCGTCGACTATGCCCATAAGCCCGACGCGCTGGACAAGGTGCTGCAGGCTGCACGGCCCTTCGCCTCCGGCCGGCTGGTCGTCGTGTTCGGCTGCGGCGGCGACCGCGATCCGGGCAAGCGCCCGATCATGGGGCGCATCGCGGTCGAGCGGGCCGACCGCGTGATCGTCACCGACGACAATCCGCGCTCGGAGGATCCGGCCGCCATCCGCGCCGCGATCATGGCCGCGGCGCGCGGCGCCGAGGAGATCGGCGACCGCGCCGAAGCGATCCGCGCGGCGGTCCGGGACCTGAAAGAGGGGGATCTCCTGGTCATTGCCGGAAAAGGCCACGAAACCGGCCAGATTGTCGGCTCGGTGACCTTGCCCTTCTCCGACCATGAGGTTGCGGCGAAGGCGATCAGCGACTGCGAGGCGACCGCCGCCACGAAAGGGCCTGCCGCATGACTGCCATGACCGAGAGCCATCCGCTCTGGACGACGGAGGCACTCGCCCGTGCCATGGGCGCGCGCCTCGTCGGCGCCCCCGCACGGACGGTCTCCGACATTTCCATCGACAGCCGGACCCTCGCGCCCGGCGAAGCCTATGTGGCCCTGAAGGGCCTCGCCCATGACGGCCATGCCTTCGTCGCCGCCGCCCTCGACAAGGGCGCGGCCTTCGCCGTGGTCTCGGAGGACTGGGCCACGGGCGCGCCGGCCGGACGCTATCTCGTCGTCGCCGATCCGCTGAAGGCCCTGGAAAAGGCCGGCATGGCCGCTCGCGCCCGCACCGCGGCGCGCATCGTGGCGGTCACCGGATCGGTCGGCAAGACCTCGACCAAGGAGGCGCTCGCCCACGTGCTCCAGCGCGAAGGCCGCACCCATGCGCCGCCGAAGAGCTTCAACAACCATATCGGCGTGCCGCTGACGCTCGCGCGGATGCCCGCGGCGAGCCAGTTCGGCGTGTTCGAGATCGGCATGAACCATGCCGGCGAGATCACGCCGCTCACCCGCATGGTGCGCCCGGACGTGGCGGTCATCACCACGATCGAGGCCGTGCATCTGGAAAATCTCGGCTCGATCGAAGCCATCGCCGATGCCAAGGCCGAGATCTTCGCCGGCGTCGAGCATGGCGGCGCGGCGGTGCTGCCGCGCGACAGCCGCTTCTTCGACCGCCTGGCGGGTGCCGCGCGCGCCGCCGGCATCGACACGATCCTGTCCTTCGGCGAGCACGAGGAGGCCGATGTCCGGCTGCTGCGCGTATCGCTGTCGGCGCAATACTCCACCGTCCATGCCAGCATCGTCGGGCAGGAGGTCGCCTACAAGCTCGGCTCCCCGGGCCGGCATCTTGCGATGAATTCGCTGGCCGTGCTGGCGGCGGCCAAGCTCGTCGGCGCCGACCTCGCCATTGCCGCGCTCGCCCTCTCCGACATGCGGGCGGTGGCCGGCCGCGGCGAAAGGCTGCTGCGCCGCCTGCCGCAGGGCCAGTTCACGCTGCTCGACGAAAGCTACAACGCCAATCCGGTTTCGGTGCGCGCGGCGCTCGCCGTGCTCGGCGCGGTCAAGCCGGCGCCAGGCGGGCGCCGGATCGCCGTGCTCGGCGACATGCTGGAACTCGGCGCGGATGGCGCCCGGCTGCATGCCGGGCTCGCCGGGCCGCTGGCCGATGCCCATGTCGACCTCGTCTTCTGCTCCGGCCCCCTGATGGAAAATCTGTGGAAGGCCTTGCCAGTCGGCCGTCGGGGCGCTTATGCCGCAACCTCGGCCGAGCTTGAGCCCGAGGTGATCCGCACCCTCAGGTCCGGCGACATCGTCATGGTCAAGGGGTCGCGCGGCAGCCGCATGGCGCCGCTGGTCGAGACCCTGAAAGCCAAGTTCCCCGCCGAGGTCATCGACGACGCCCAGCTCGGCGCGGCCTGAGACCGTCAAGAGAGACTGCCGAAAGATGTTCGCTTTCCTTGCCGAATTCACCACCGTCTTCGGACCGCTCAACATCTTTCGCTACATCACCTTCCGCACGGGCGGGGCGATCGTCACGGCGCTGATCTTCGTCTTCCTGTTCGGGCCCGGCCTCATCCAGCTGCTGCGCCTGAAGCAGGGCAAGGGCCAGCCGATCCGGTCCGATGGGCCGGAAAGCCACCTGGCCAAGAAAGGCACGCCGACCATGGGCGGCCTGATGATCCTGTCCGGCGTCGTCATCTCGACGCTGCTCTGGGCCAATCTGCGCAGCCCCTATGTCTGGGTCCTGCTGTTCGTCACCCTCGGCTTCGGCGCCATCGGCTTCTACGACGACTATCTGAAGGTGACCAAGCAGACCCATGCCGGGTTCTCGTCGCGCGCCCGCCTCGCGCTCGAATTCGTCATTGCCGGCCTTGCCGTGACCGCGGTCGTCTATGTCACGCGCGAGCCGCTGAACACCTCCGTGTTCTTTCCCTTCATCAAGGACCTGTCGATCAATATCGGCTTCCTGATGATCATCTTCGGGGCGCTGGTCATCGTCGGCTCGGGCAATGCGGTGAACCTCACCGACGGCCTCGACGGCCTCGCCATCGTGCCGGTCATGATCGCCGGCGGCACGTTCGGCGTCATCGCCTATCTTTCCGGCAACGCCGTCTTCGCAAGCTATCTGCAGATCACCCATGTGCCGGGCACCGGCGAGATCGTGGTGGTGATCGGCGCCCTGATCGGCGCGGGCCTCGGCTTCCTGTGGTTCAATGCGCCGCCGGCGCAGATCTTCATGGGCGACACCGGCTCGCTGGCCCTCGGCGGGCTGATCGGCACCATCGCGGTCGCCACCAAGCACGAGATCGTGCTGGCGGTCGTCGGCGGCCTGTTCGTCCTGGAGGCCGTGTCGGTCATCGTCCAGGTCGCCTCGTTCAAGCTCACCGGCAAGCGCGTCTTCCGCATGGCGCCGATCCACCACCACTTCGAGAAGAAGGGCTGGTCGGAGCCGCAGGTCGTCGTCCGCTTCTGGATCATCGCCTTCGTGCTGGCGCTCGCGGGCCTGTCGACCCTGAAGCTCAGGTGAGCGTGATGACACCGATCCATCAGTTCGCCGGCAAGACCGTCGCGGTCTTCGGGCTCGGCGGCTCCGGCCTTGCCACCTGCGCGGCGCTCGCCGCCGGCGGCGCCCGCGTCGTCGCCTGGGACGACAATGCCGCCTCCGTCGAGAAAGCCGGCGCGGCCGGCCACGCAACCATCGACCTCGCCACGGCCGACTGGTCGGCTTTTGCCGCCCTCGTGCTGACGCCGGGCGTGCCGCTGACCCATCCCGCGCCGCACTGGACGGTCGGCAAGGCCGCCGCAGCGGGCATTCCGGTCATCGGCGACATCGAGCTGTTCTGCCGCGAGCGCGCGGCGCGCGCGCCCGATGCGCCCTTCGTCGCCATTACCGGCACCAATGGCAAGTCGACCACGACCGCGCTGATCCGGCATATTCTCGTCACCAGCGGCCGCGACACCCAGATGGGCGGCAATATCGGCACGGCGATCCTGTCGCTCGAGCCGCCGCGCGCCGGGCGCTTTCACGTCGTCGAGTGCTCGTCCTTCCAGATCGATCTTGCGCCCTCGCTCGACCCGAGCGTCGGCATCTGCCTCAACGTGACGCCTGATCATCTCGACCGGCACGGCACCATCGCAGGCTATGCCGCGGTCAAGGAGCGGCTCATTGCCGGCGTACCGAAGACCGGCATGGCGGTGATCGGCGTCGACGATACGTTCTGCCAGGCCATGGCCGACCGCGCCGAGCGGGCAGGCCGCACCGTCGTCCGCCTGTCGATCCGCAATCCCGTCGCCGACGGGCTCTGCCTCGACGGCCTCGACATCGTGCGGGTCAGGGCGGGCGCCGAGGTCTTCCGCTTCTCGAATGCCGGGATCGGTTCGCTGCGCGGCACGCACAATGCCCAGAACGCCATGGCCGCCTTCGCCGCCTGCGAGGCGCTCGGGCTGACGCACGAGACGATCGTCGCCGCCATGCGCAGCTTCCCCGGTCTCGCCCATCGCATGGAAGAGGTCGGCCGCCGCGGCAAGGTGCTGTTCGTCAACGATTCCAAGGCGACCAATGCGGATTCCGCCGAGAAGGCGCTCGCCGCCTTCCGCCGCATCTACTGGATCGCCGGCGGCAAGGCGAAGGAAGGCGGCATCGCGCCGCTCGCCGGCTATTTTCCGCGCGTCGCCAAGGCCTACCTCATCGGCGCCGCGGCCGAGGATTTCGCCGCAACGCTCGGCGCCGTGCCCCATGTCGTCGCCGGAACGCTCGATCGGGCGGTGGCGCTCGCCGCGGCCGATGCGGCCGCCGACGGCGAAGCCGATCCGGTCGTCCTGCTGTCGCCCGCCTGCGCCAGCTACGACCAGTTCCCCAATTTCGAGGTGCGCGGCAAGGCCTTCCGGGACCTTGTCCTGGCCCTGCCGGGCCTGGCGCCGATCGGCGGCGGGAACTGAGCGGCTTTCCAGGGTTAACGACCCGTTGAGAAGCAGCCCTTAATCTGATCCAGCCGGCTGGCCGGGCCGGGCGATATCGCAATGGGCGCAAGACTTGTGACGCAGGCATTGGGACGGATGGAGACGAGGCATGATCTCCCGCGCTGAACGCACCGCTTTCGGCGAATGGTGGTGGACGGTCGACCGCCTGCTGCTGTTCGCCCTGTTCGGACTGATGCTCGCGGGCATCGTCCTGTCGCTCGCGGCCTCGCCCGCGGTCGCGCACCGTCTCGGGCTCGACACCTTCCACTTCGTCAATCGCCAGGTCTTCTTCCTGATCCCGGCGACGGTGGTGCTGATCATCACCTCCTTCCTGTCGCCGCGCTGGATCCGGCGTCTCGCCTTCGCCGCCTTCGTCGTCGCCCTCGTCATGGTGGTGGCCACGTTGTTCATCGGCGCCGAGATCAAGGGCGCCCGGCGCTGGCTGAATTTTGCCGGCGTCGGCCTGCAGCCCTCCGAATTCCTCAAGCCTGCCTTCGTGGTGCTGGCCGCCTGGCTTTTCGCCGAGAGCGCCAAGCGCCCTGAAATGCCGGCCAACATTCTCGCCATCCTGCTGCTGCTGGCGACGGTGACGCCGCTCGTCATGCAGCCCGACGTCGGCCAGACCACGCTGATCACCGTCGTCTGGGCGGCCCTGTTCTTCATGGCCGGCATGCGCTGGCTCTGGGTCTTCGGTCTCGCCGGCGTCGGCGCCGCCGGCCTCGTCGGCGCCTACTACACCTTCGGCCATGTCCGCCGCCGCATCGACAAGTTCCTCGAGCCGGGCACCTCCGACACCTTTCAGGTCGATGTCGCCATCGACGCCTTCCAGCAGGCCGGCTGGTTCGGCAAGGGGCCGGGCGAGGGCACGGTCAAGCGGATCATCCCGGACAGCCACACCGACTTCATCTTCGCGGTCGCCGCCGAAGAGTTCGGCGTCATGCTCTGCCTGGTCATCGTCGCGCTGTTCGCCTTCATCGTGCTGCGTTCGCTCGGCCATGCCTACAAGGACGAGGATCCGTTCTGCCGTTTCGCGGTGGCTGGCCTCGCCATGCTGTTCGGCCTGCAGAGCTGCATCAATCTGATGGTCAACCTGCACCTGATCCCGCCCAAGGGCATGACCCTGCCCTTCGTCTCCTATGGCGGCTCCTCGCTGATCGCGCTCGCTTTCGGCACGGGCATGCTGATCGCGTTGACGCGGCGGCGGCCGCGCGCCGAGACGCTGGCCGAGCTCAGCCACTATCAGGCGCGATCCTGACATGGCGGCGCCGGACCCCGCCAAGCCGCTCGTTCTCGTCTGTGCCGGCGGCACCGGCGGGCATCTGTTTCCGGCCGAGGCGCTGAGCGTCGCGCTCGGCCAGCGCGGCTGCATCGTCGATCTCGTCACCGACGAGCGGGCGGAGAAATATGGCCGCGCCTTTCCCGCGCGCGCCACGCACGTGGTCGCCTCGGCGACCGTCACCTCGAAGAATCCGCTGGCTCTCGCGCGCACGCTGTTCAACCTCGGCCGCGGCTATATGGCGGCTCGCAAGGTGGTGCGCGTGCTGCGGCCGAAGGCGGTGGTCGGCTTCGGCGGCTATCCGACGCTGCCGCCCATGTTCGCCGCGGTCCAGCTCGGCGTGCCCACCATCATCCACGACCAGAACGCCGTGATGGGCCGGGCCAACCGCCAGCTCTCGGCCAAGGTGACGGCGATCGCCACCAGCTTTCCCGGCGTGCTCGACAAGGATCCGGCGCTGGCCGCCAAGGCGAGCTTCACCGGCAATCCGGTGCGGCCGATGGTGCTGGCGGCCGCCGAGATCCCCTATGACCCGCCGACGCCGGGCGGCCCGTTCCGGCTCTGCGTCTTCGGCGGCAGCCAGGGCGCCCGCGTCATGAGCGAGGTCCTGCCGGCCGCGCTCGAACGGCTCGATGCAGATCTGCGCGCCCGCCTCCTGGTCGTGCAGCAGGCGCGCGGCGAGGACGAGGCGGCGGTCAAGGCGGCCTATGCCCGGCTCGGGATCGAGGCCGAGGTCGCGCCATTCTTCGTCGATCTGCCCGGCTGGATCGCCAGGTCCCACCTCGTCATCGCCCGTTCGGGCGCGTCGACTGTGGCCGAGCTTGCGGTGATCGGCAGGCCCTCGATCCTGGTGCCGTTGCCCCATGCGCTCGACCAGGACCAGCTCATGAATGCGGCGACCCTCGCCTCGGCGATGGCCGCGACCGTGGTCCGCCAGGCCGATTTCACCCCCGACTGGCTCGCCGGCGAACTGACGCGGATCATGACCGATCCGTCGCCGCTCGCCGCCGCCGCGGCGGCCGCGCGTGGCCAGGGCCATGCCGACGCCGCCGACCGGCTGGCCGAGCTTGTTCTTAAAACCGCCGGAATTGCCCCGGCAGGAACCACGCCATGAAACTTCCCCGCGACATTGGTCCCATCCATTTCATCGGCATCGGCGGCATCGGCATGTCCGGCATCGCCGAGGTCCTGCTCAATCTCGGCTACAAGGTGCAAGGCTCCGATGCCGCCGAAGGCTATACGATCAAGCGCCTGAAGGACCGCGGTGCGGTCGTTTCCATCGGCCACGCCACCGAAAATATCGGCCAGGCCGAGGTGGTGGTCGTCTCCACCGCCATCCGCAAGGACAATCCCGAGCTCGTGGCCGCCCGCGAGCGGCGCATCCCGGTCGTCCGGCGCGCCGAAATGCTGGCCGAGCTGATGCGGCTGAAATCCTGCGTCGCCATTGCCGGCACCCATGGCAAGACCACCACCACCTCGATGGTCTCGACCCTGCTCGACGCCGGCGGCTTCGACCCGACCATCGTCAATGGCGGCATCATCAATGCGCTCGGCACCAATGCACGGCTCGGCGCCGGCAACTGGATGGTGGTCGAGGCGGACGAATCGGACGGCTCGTTCCTCAAGCTGCCGGCCGACGTCGCCATCGTCACCAATATCGATCCTGAGCATCTCGACCATTACGGCGACTTCGACGCGGTGAAGAACGCCTTCCGGTCCTTCGTCGAGAACATTCCCTTCTACGGCTTCGCGGTCATGTGCATCGACCATCCGGTGGTGCAGGACATGGTCGGCTCGATCGCCGACCGGCGGGTGATCACCTATGGCGAGAACCCCCAGGCCGACGTGCGCATCGTCGACATCGATCTCGGCGGCGGGCGCTGCCGCTTCAAGGTGCAGTTCCGCGACCGCTCGGGCGTCGTGGTCGACGAGATCGACGACCTCGTCCTGCCCATGCCCGGCCGGCACAACGCGCTGAACGCCACGTCGGCGATTGCGGTGGCCCGCGAGCTCGGCATGGCCGGCCCGCAGATCCGCAAGGCGCTCGCCGGCTTCGGCGGCGTCAAGCGCCGCTTCACCCGCACCGGCGAGTGGAACGGCGCCACCATCTTCGACGACTACGGCCACCATCCGGTCGAGATCTCCGCCGTCCTGAAGGCGGCGCGCGCCTCCACCGACAAGCAGGTCATCGCCGTCGTCCAGCCGCACCGCTACACGCGGCTCTCCTCGCTGTTCAACGAATTCTGCACCTGCTTCAACGATGCCGACACGGTGATCGTCGCCGATGTCTATGCCGCTGGCGAACAGCCGATCCCCGGGGCCTCGCGCGACGATCTCGTGTCGGGCCTGAAGACGCGGGGCCACAAGTCGGTGATCGCGCTGGAAGGGCCGGCGGAGCTCGCCAGCATCGTCGCCGGTCTCGCCAAGCCCGGCGACTATGTCGTCTGCCTCGGTGCCGGCAACATCACGCAATGGGCCTATGCCCTGCCGGACGAGCTCGCAAAGCTGGGCGCCTCGGCCTGACGATGGCTTTCGACGACCTCACCGCCATCGTCCGCGAACGGCTGCCGGACCTGAAGGGCCCGGTCACCGCCAATGCCTCGATGAAGCCGTTTTCCTGGTTCCGCACCGGCGGGCCGGCACAGCTCCTGTTCGAGCCCGCGGACGAGGCCGATCTCGTCGCCTTCCTGGAAAAGATCCCGGCGGACTGGCCGGTCATGCCGGTTGGTCTCGGCTCGAATCTCCTGGTCCGCGACGGCGGCATACCCGGCGTGGTTATCAAACTGGGAAAAACATTCGGCGAAATCGAGATATTGCCGGACCACCTGGTGCGTGCAGGCGCTGGCGCTCCTGACGTCAAGGTTGCGCGCGCTGCCGCCGAGGCCGGCATTGCCGGTTTTGCCTTTCTGCGCGGCATTCCCGGCGCCATTGGCGGGGCGCTGCGGATGAACGGCGGCGCCTATGGCGGCGAGGTGACCGATGTCCTGGTCGAGGCGCGCGCCGTGCGGCGTGACGGCCGGGTCGCCGTGCTCGACCATGCCGCCATGGGGTTCGGCTATCGCCATTCAGCGGCGCCGGAGGATGCGATCTTCGTCTCTGCGCTGTTCCGCGGCATGCCCGGCGACCCGGCGGCGCTGCTCGCCGCCATGGACGAGATCACCCGCCAGCGCTCGGCGACCCAGCCGGTCAATACCCGCACCGGCGGCTCGACCTTCCGCAATCCGCCGGGCCATTCGGCCTGGAAGCTGGTCGACCAGGCCGGCTGCCGGGGCCTGCGGATCGGCGGCGCCCAGGTGTCGGAGCTGCACACCAATTTCCTCATCGCTTCGCCCGGGGCGACCTCGGCCGACATCGAGGAGCTCGGCGAAACCGTACGGGCACGCGTCAAGGCCGCGAGCGGCATCGAGCTTCATTGGGAAATCAAGCGCGTCGGGCTCAAGGGCCCGGTCGCCGAACGCCAGGGACGGACACCATGAGCAAACCGCACGTCGCCGTCCTGATGGGCGGCTGGTCGGCCGAGCGCAAGGTCTCGCTGGCGTCTGGCACCGCCTGCGCCGATGCGCTCGAAGGCCTCGGCTACCGTATCACCCGCATCGATGTCGGCCGCGACATTGGCGAGCGGCTGGCGGCGGTGCGGCCCGACGTCGTGCTCAACGTCACGCATGGGCGCCCCGGCGAGGACGGCACGCTGGCCGGCCTGCTCGAGGTGATGAAGATCCCCTATACCCATTCGGGCGTGCTCGCCTCGGCGCTGGCCATGGACAAGGCCATGGCCAAGCGGATGCTGGCCCAGGCCGGCGTGGCGGTGCCCGGCGGCGTCAGGGTGCACCGCCGCGAGGCGGCGCGCGAACACCTCATCCCGCGTCCCTATGTGGTCAAGCCCAATGCCGAGGGGTCCTCGATCGGCGTCTTCATCGTCACGGCAGAGCACGAGCACCCGCCGCAGGAGCTCAATTCGGCCGACTGGGCGCTGGACGAGACGGTGCTGGTCGAACCCTTCATCGCGGGCCGCGAACTGACCTGCGCCGTGATGGGCGACCGGGCCCTGGCCGTCATCGAAATCGTGCAGGACAACCGCTTCTACGACTATGAGGCGAAATATGCGCCGGGTGGTTCGCGGCACCTGATTCCTGCACCGCTTAAACCAAATATTTACTCTGAGGTCCAAAGACTGTCCCTCGCAGCGCATCAAGCGCTCGGCTGTAAAGGGGTCAGCCGTGCGGACTTCAGATACGACGACACGCCCGGTGGCACCGGGGCGCTCGTCTGTCTCGAAGTCAACACGCAGCCCGGGATGACCGGGACTTCGCTCGTCCCCGATATGGCCGCTCACGAAGGGATTTCGTTCGCAGAGCTGGTCGAATGGATGGTGTTGGACGCCTCGCTGGATCGCTGATCGCACGGCTCGACAGGGCCGGTGCCGACGCGCTCTTGCGCGTGCACCGTATCCTGCTCGCTCGCTATCGCCGCAGCCTCGCGGAAGCGCAGGCCGCGTCGGACGAGCCCTATTCGCGGCCGAGCGCCTGGGACTTCTGGCTGCGCCGGCTGTCGGTGCGAATCGCCAATCTGCACATTCCCCGCCACGCCGGCATCTACGCGACCGTCGCGCTGATGGCGGCCACCGGCCTCTACGGCATTCAGCGCGGCGGCCATTGGCCCGCGGTGAACGGTGCCTTGCTCGCCTTCGGCGACGACATGGCCAATGCCGCCGGCCTGCAGGTGCGTGCGGTCCGGCTGACCGGCAACACCAAGCTCAGCCAGCCGGAGATCCTCGAGGCTGCCGGCATCGGCCCCAACACCTCGGTTCTCTTCTTCGATCCGGACGCGGCGCGCACGCGCCTGACGGCCAATCCCTGGATCGCCGAGGCGACCGTGCAGAAGCTCTATCCCGACCAGCTCCTGGTCGAGATCGTCGAGCGCGAGGCCTTCGCCCTCTGGCAGCGGGACGGCAAGATCGCCGTGATCGCGGCGGACGGCACCGTGATCGTCGACCAGCTCGACAGCCGCTTCCAGCATCTGCCCCTGGTGGTGGGGGCGGGCGCCGAGAAGCGCGTCCAGGAAATCGTCGGCCTGATGAACGCCCGGCCGACCATCGCCTCGGCGGTGCGGGCCGCGGTGCTCGTCGCCGAGCGGCGCTGGACGCTGGTGCTGAAGAACGGCATCGACGTGCGCCTGCCGGATACCGATGTCGAGGGCGCGCTGGCGACGCTGGCGCGGCTCGATGCCGAAAAGAAGCTGATGACCCGGGACGTGTCGATGATCGACCTGCGCGTGCCCGGCCGCGTCACCGTGCGCCTGTCGGACGAGGCTTTCCGCGCCCACGAAGCCGCGATCAAAGAGCGCCAGCGTGCCCGGCGCAGGGCGGGAACTGCCACATGACCTCCCCGTTCAAACACGGCCTGACCCCGAAGATGCGGCCGATCTCGCCCCGTCGATCGGCCATCCTGTGCGTGCTCGACATCGGCACGTCGAAGATCGTCTGCCTGATCGCCCGGCTCAGGCCGCGCGAGGGTTCCGACATCCTGCCGAATCGCACGCACAAGGCGGAGGTCCTCGGCATCGGCCACACCCGCGCCCGGGGCATGAAGTCGGGCGCGATCGCCGACATGGCCAAGGCCGAGGCGTCGATCCGCCAGGCGGTCGATGCCGCCGAGCGCATGGCCGAGGTCCAGGTCGACCGGGTCATCGTCACCGTGTCGGCGGGCCGCATCGGCTCGGAGCAGTACGAGGCGCGCGTCACCTGCGCCTCGCCGCGCGTGCAGGATCACGACCTGCACCGGGTGCTGGCCGCGTCCTCCGACCATTCGGTGCGCCAGGGGCGCGCCGTGCTGCATTCCATGCCGATCGGCTTCCGGCTCGACGACACGCGCGGCATCAAGGATCCGCGCGGCATGCTCGGCTCGAGCCTCGGCGTCGACATGCATGTCGCGACCTGCGACGCCGCGACCGCGCGCAACCTGATGCTCTGCGTCGAGCGCTGCCACCTCACCGTCGAGGCGATGATCGCCGCCCCCTTCGCCTCGGGCCTTGCCGTGCTCACCGACGACGAGGCCGAGCTCGGCACGGTCTGCATCGACATGGGTGCGGGCACCACGACACTCGCCGTCTTCGCCGGCGGCCACTTCATCCACGCCGATGCCGTCGCCATCGGCTCGCATCACGTGACCATGGACATCGCCCGCGGCCTCTCGGCGCGCCTCAGCGACGCCGAGCGCATCAAGGTGCTGAACGGGGCGTGCTTCGCGGCGAAGTCGGACGAGCGCGACATCATCAACGTGCCCTCGATCTCCGAGGACGAGCGCGACCTGCCGAACCAGGTGACCCGCGCGCAGGTGATCCGCATCATCCGTCCGCGCATCGACGAGATCCTGGAAATGCTGCGCGACCGGCTGACCGCCTCGGGCGCGGCCGCCGATGCCGGCCGCCGTGTCGTCCTGACCGGCGGCGGCTCGCAGCTTCCCGGCCTCGCCGATCTCGCCTCCCAGGTCCTCGGCCGCCAGGTGCGCATCGCCCGCCCGGTCGGCATTACCGGCCTGCCCGACAGCGCCAAGGGCCCGCCCTTCGCCGCCGCCGTCGGGCTCACCGTCTATCCGCAGATCGCGGGCATCGAGCATTTCGAGCCGCAGCGGCGCTTCTTCGCCGCGACCGGTACCGACGGCTACTTCTCGCGTGTCGGCAAGTGGATACGGGACAGTTTCTGAAGTCGATCCGGCCGGCGACGATGCCGGCTGGAAAAAAAATGTCGCAGGACGGGTGCCACCGGCCGCGAAACCTGAGTTAGAAACGCGACGTGGCTGTCGCGCGAGTGATTCGAACGAGGCTCATGATGACGATCAACCTGAAGATGCCCGATATCCGGGAACTCAAGCCCCGGATCACAGTATTCGGGGTGGGTGGCGCCGGCGGCAACGCCGTCAACAACATGATCGAGGGCGGTCTGCTCGGTTGTGATTTCGTCGTGGCCAACACCGATGCCCAGGCGCTGCTTTCGGCCAAGGCCGAGCGCATCATTCAGATGGGCATGGCGGTCACCTCGGGTCTCGGCGCGGGCTCGCATCCCGAGGTCGGCGCCGCCGCCGCGGAAGAAGTGCTCGACGAGATCCGCGACCAGCTCGCCGGCTCGCACATGGCCTTCATCACCGCCGGCATGGGCGGCGGCACGGGCACGGGCGCAGCGCCCGTCATCGCCCGCGTCGCCCGAGAGCTCGGCATCCTGACCGTCGGCGTGGTCACCAAGCCGTTCCACTTCGAGGGTGCCCGCCGCATGAAGACGGCGGAGACGGGCATCGTCGAGCTGCAGAAGTCGGTCGACACGCTGATCGTCATCCCGAACCAGAACCTGTTCCGGGTGGCCAACGAGAAGACCACCTTCACCGATGCCTTCGCGATGGCCGACCAGGTGCTCTATTCGGGCGTTGCCTGCATCACCGACCTGATGGTCAAGGAAGGCCTGATCAACCTCGACTTCGCCGACGTCCGCGCCGTCATGCGCGACATGGGCAAGGCGATGATGGGCACGGGCGAGGCGACCGGCGAGCGCCGCGCCATCACCGCCGCGGAGGGCGCGATCGCCAATCCGCTGCTCGACGACGTCTCGATGCGGGGTGCCCGCGGCCTGCTCATCTCGATCACCGGCGGCAACGACCTCACCCTGTTCGAGGTCGACGAGGCCGCGACCCGCATCCGTGAGGAGGTCGATCCGGAGGCCAACATCATCCTCGGTGCGACCTTCGATGCGGCGCTCGACGGCACGATCCGCGTTTCCGTGGTCGCCACCGGCATCGATCATCTGCCCGGCCAGGTCGCCGGCGGTTCCAGCATCGCCGACCTGACGGCCAAGCTGAAGCAGAACACGCAGAAGCTCGCCGCCATGACGCCGTCGGCCCCCGAGGCCCGGCACATGCCCGAGCCCATGCCCGTCGAGGCACCGCGCGCGCCGGTCATGGAAGCACCGGTGCCGCCGCCGCAGCCGGTCGTCGCCGCCGGCGACGTCATGCTGCAGCCGGTTCCGGCCAAGCCCTCGCTGTTCCGCGAAGCTCCGGTCGAGCTCGACGCGCCGCGCTTGCCGCCGCGTGACGAGCCGCTGCCGGCCCGCGAGTTCATTCCGCCCGCGGCCGAGAAGCCGGCGCGCCAGGTGCGCATGCCGAGCGTCGACGAGCTGCCGCGGCCGGCCCAGCAGCAGGTTCGGGCCGCCCAGGCCCATGCCCAGGTGCAGGCCCATGTCGCCCCGCCTGTGGAAAACCCGGTGGAGCGCAAGCGCACTTCGCTGATGGACAAGCTCGCCGCGATCGGCTTCACCCGCCGCAGCGAGGAGCCGG
>NZ_JAPSET010000072.1:0-19938 GCF_026847585.1 Phreatobacter sp. AB_2022a | reverse complement strand
CTCGGCGCGGTCGTCAGGCGGCACCTGGCCGGCGAGCAGATGTTCCGCCTCCTGCAGGCGGGCGGCCAGCAGGGTCGGCGCCGGCGACCGGCCGGCGCGATCGGCAAGCCGTCGCCGCAAGGCGCGTGCGGCGGCCATGCTTTCGCCGATCAGCGAGCGGGAGAGAAGAGAGATCATCAAGGAACAGCTCCGGCAATGGGTGAGGCTGATCCCTGAGCGTTTCCTTATTGCCGTGATATGGGGCGCCAAGTGGCATCCGGTAGGGCACGGCGGCTCATGCCGTTCCCGCGGCCGGAACATGCATTGGCCGCCGGTCGTGCCGTCAGGACGCCCGGTCCGGTCTCGCATAGAGCGTCGCGAACCTGTCGCGGAGCAGGTTCTTCTGGACCTTGCCCATGGTGTTGCGCGGCAGTTCGTCGAGAAACAGCACCCGTTTCGGCAGCTTGAACTTGGCAAGGCGTCCGTCGAGCGCGGCGAGGATCGCGGCCTCGTCCGGCGCGCCCTCGCCCGACCGGACGACGACGGCGGTGACGCCCTCGCCGAAATCGGCATGCGGCACGCCGATGACGGCTGATTCGACGACGCCGGGAATGGCGTCGATCTGGTCCTCGATCTCCTTCGGGTAGACGTTGAAGCCGCCGGTGATGACGAGGTCCTTGCCGCGCCCGACAATGTGCACATAGCCGTCGTCGTCGATCTTGCCGAGGTCGCCGGTGATGAAGAAACCGTCGGGGCGGAACTCCGCCGCGGTCTTGTCCGGCATGCGCCAGTAGCCCTTGAAGACGTTCGGCCCCTTCACCTCGATCATGCCGATGTCATTGCGCCCGAGCGGCCGCGCCGTCTCGGGATCGGTGATCCGCACGGCGATGCCAGGCAGCGGCAGGCCGACGGCGCCGGGTACCCTTTCTCCGTCATAGGGGTTGGAGGTGTTCATGTTCGTCTCGGTCATGCCGTAGCGCTCGAGGATGGCGTGGCCGGTGCGGGCCCTCCATTCACGATGGGTCTCGGCCAGCAGCGGTGCCGAGCCCGATACGAAGAGCCGCATGCCGGCCGCCGTCTGGCGGTCGAGGCCGGCATTCTGGAGGAGGCGGACATAGAAGGTCGGGACACCCATCAGCACGGTTGCCCGCGGCATCAGCGCGAGGATCTCGCCGGCATCGAATTTCGGCAGGAAGATCATCGACCCGCCGGAGAACAGCGTCACGTTGCAGGCCACGAAGAGGCCGTGCGTATGGTAGATCGGCAAGGCGTGGATGAGCACGTCGTCCGGACCGAAGCGCCAGGCTTCGCGCAGGGTGAGCGCGTTGGACACGAGATTGTCGTGCGTCAGCATCGCGCCCTTGGAACGGCCGGTCGTGCCTGACGTGTAGAGGATCGCGGCGAGATCGTCGCCGGCCCGCGGCACCGTCGGGAAGCTCTCCGGTGCGAGGCGCGCGGCCTCGGTGAGCGATCCGCCGCCCTGCGCGTCCAAGGTCTCCACGCCCGCGCCGATCTTCGCGGCGATGGCGGCGACGCCGTCCCGCCGGGCCGGATCGCAGACGATCAGCGAGGGCTCGGCATCGCCGATGAAATAGTCGAGCTCGGCGAGCGTATAGGCGGTGTTGAGTGGCAGATAGACGCCCCCGGCGCGCACGGTCGCGAGATAGAGGATCATGGCCGGAATGGACTTCTCGACCTGCACCGCGACCCGGTCACCGGGCTTCACGCCGCGGGCGGCCAGAACATTGGCGAGGCGGCCGGCCTGCGCGAGGAGGCCGGCATAGGTCAGGACATTGCCGGCGGTCGTGGCGATCGCCGCCCTGGTCGGATCGGCGATCGCGCGCTCCAGGCGGTCGAACAGGTTCGCGGTCATGCGGGCGGCCTCCCCAAGGGGCGATGGTGGTGGAATGCGCTGGCGTGATGCGATCGGGCGGTCATGGCGCCGGCATCCGGTCGCGGCTCGGCGGGTCGCTGCGCAGGGCCTTGCGCACCGCCGCCGAGGCGGCGACCGTGCCTTTCTCGACAAAGGCCTCGTGGTTCGCCTCGATCTCCTCGGGTGCGTAGAGATAGTTCACCATCAGGCCATGCGACTGCTTCAGGCCCTTGGGCGAGAGGTCGCCGAGGATGTTGAGCTGCTCCAGGCGCGCGCCGTTGCCGAGATGGAAGCGGGCGACCGGGTCGATCGCCCGGCCCTTCGGGTCCCTGGCCTGCAGGAAATAGTGGGCCGCGGCCCGCAAGAGCGGCCCCCGGACCTGTTCGGCCTTGACGGGATCGGCGTGCCAGCCGGGCTCGTCCAGGGCCGTCAGCGCCGCGCGCGTCGGCGCGTCGAGCCAGGCCGAGGTCTCGGCCTTGCGCTCGCGGGCCAGCCAGCCGGCAAAGCCGGGGACCGGCGACAGCGTGACGAAGGTCTTGAGCGCCGGCAGCTCGCGCTTCAGGTTCTCCACCACCTGTTTGATCAGGAAATTGCCGAAGGAGACGCCGCCGAGGCCCTTCTGCGTGTTGGAGATCGAATAGAACACCGCGGTGGTCGTCTCCGAGGCCGGCGTCGGCTGGCGCGTCAGGTCGAGCAGCGGCCCGATCGCGCCCGGAATGGCGCGGGTGAGCGCGATCTCCACGAAGATCAGCGGTTCATCGGCAAGGCGCGGATGGAAGAAGCCGTAGCAGCGGCGGTCCTCCGGCTCGAGCCGGTTGCGCAGGTCGTTCCAGTTCTGGATCGCATGCACCGCCTCGTAGCGGATGATCTTCTCCAGGATGTTGGCAGGGGTGGTCCAGTCGATCGGCCGCAACACCAGGAACCCCCTGTTGAACCAGGACGAGAAGAGATGGCTGAAATCGGCATCGACACGCTTCAGCTGCGGATGGGCGCCAAGATGGCCGAGCAGTTCCTCGCGCATCCGCACGAGAGCGGCGGTGCCGCCGGGTGCGAGATTGAGGCGCCGGATCAGCTCCTGCCGGCGCGGCTCGGAGGCGGCGTGCAGGTCTTCCAGGGCGCCCGACGGGTCATCGCCCTGGAGCGCCGCAATCGCCTTGTCGGCGCGGCGCCGGTCGGGCCCGAAGCGGTCCGCCAGGGCGGAGAGGAAGCCGACGCGCCCGGCTTCGTCGGCCGCCGCGTAGCCGGCCAGCAACGCCTGCGCGAGGGCGACGCCCGAGGCCTCGCCACGCCGCGACAGGAGCTGTTCGCCGAGATCGGGAAGCGCGCTCTGCGGCGCATGGCGCGCCTCTCTCTGGCGGAGCAGCGACCGGCCGCGCTCCGTCAGCGTGTCGATGAGGTCGCTCAGGAAGGATGGCGCGGCCTCGAGCCCGGGCATGGAGCGGGGCAGTCTCACGTGTCGCCTCCTCAGATCTTGCCGGCGAAGGAACGCATTCACAGAACGACGAACAGGAACCAGACGACGACCGGCATGATCAGCGTGATGCCGGCGCCGTAGATCATCAGCTTGCGGAAGAAGGCCTCGCGGTCGACGCCGCGGGCATTGGCGAGGACCAGCGCGCCATTGGTGGAGAAGGGGCTGACGTCGACGATCGTCGACGCCACCGCCATCGCCGCCACGAAGCCGACCGCGCTGACGCCCGTGCCCGACTGGAGGAAGGGCACGGCGAGCGGAATGAGCGAGCCGAGGACGGCGGTCGAGGAGGCGAAGGCGGACACGACCGCGCCGATGAAGCAGAGCAGCAGGGCCGCGAGCATGGGCGAGGCGATGGTCGCGACGCTGTCGCCGACAAAGGCGATGGTGCCCATCTTCTCGAGCACCACCACATAGGTGCTGACGCCCGTGATGAGCATGATCTCGGGCCAGGAGACCTGGCCCATCGCATGTTTCTGCAGGTTCGGCGCGACCAGCGACAGCGCCAGCCCGATGCTGATCGCGACGAAGCCGATGTCCAGATTGTAGGCGAGGGTGAGCACGGCGAGCAGGACGAGACCGGCAACGGTCAGGACGCGGTACCAGTGCGGTGCGTCCGGGATGCTGCTGCGGCTTCCGTCATGTTCCGCGACGCCTCGGGCGAGGCGCCGTTCTTCGGTGAGGGCCTCGGATTCGGCATCGCCATAGGCGAGCGAATCAGCCGGCTGCCGGTCGACCGCCGCCGCCGCGAGCGGCTGCGCTCCAAGGCTCTGGGGCGTGATCGCGCCGGCCGGCGGCGCGGCCCGGGTCGACAGCAGGGCGCGCCCGCCGAGCGCGAAGAACAGGAGCACGGAGACGGCGAAGTTGACGCCGAGGCTGGCGAGGAAGGTGACGATCTCGTTGAGCGGCAGGCCGGCCTGCGCGACGATCCGGTTGGTGATGCCGCCATAGATGCTGATCGGCGAGAAGCCGCCGGCCTGCGCGCCATGGACAACCATCAGGCCCATGAGCAGCGGGTTGATCTTGTACCTGAAGGCGAAGCCGAGGGCGATCGGCGCGATGATCGCGACGGCGCCGGGGCTGACCGCGCCGACCGAGGTGAGCAGGGCCGAAACGCCGAACATGATCCAGGGAATCGCCGCGATGCGGCCGCCGACTGCCCTGACGGCGAGGCGGACGAGCCAGTCGATGGTGCCGTTGTTCTGCGCGATGGCGAAGAGGAAGGTGATCCCGACCAGGGTCAGGAACAGGCCGCCGGGAAAGCCGGCGATGATCTGGTTGGCGGTCATGCCCGCAACCAGGGTTCCGACCAGGAACGCCCCGACGAAGGCCAGGACGCCCATGTTGATCGGCAGGATCGTGGCAATCACGAACATGAGCGCGAGCCCATAGATCGACAGCATCTGCGACGACATCGCGAGCGTTCCTCGGTTCGTTTCCGTCCTGCATGTTGCGGCGGCCGCATGGGCGCGGCGGAGGGGCCGGGCAGGATTGCCCCTCTCATTGTGCATTATGTATTTCACTTCAAAAATGCAGAGTCAATATTCTTGTATACAAAAATTTCCTTGGCGGATCACAAGGCCGGGCCTTAAATGGACCCGGCGGGAAGACGGCATGAGACGCGCGCAGAACCTGAGGGACATTCTCGAAGACGAGATCGTGACGGGCAGGTTCAGGCCCGCGGAACGGCTCGACGAGCAGAGCCTGGCGGCACGCTTCGGCGTGTCGCGGACACCGGTCCGCGAAGCCATCATGCAGCTCGCCTCGACCGGGCTGGTGGACCTTCAGCCGCGGCGCGGCGCCTTCGTCGCCGCCCTGAGCTTCAAGGACGTGATCGAGCGGTTCGAGGTGATGGCGGCGCTCGAGGGCATGTGCGGCGCGCTGGCGGCCCGCAGGATCACCGAAGCCGAACAGCGCGAGCTGGACAAGGCGCACGAGGATTGCGTCCGGGAGGCCTCGCAGGAGGATCCGGACGCCTATTATTACGCCAACGAGCGCTTCCACCTGACGATCTATGACGCCTGCCGCAACGCCTTTCTCGTCGAACAGGCCCGGCAGCTGCACACCCGCCTCAAGCCCTATCGGCGGCTCCAGCTGCGCGCCCGGGCCAGGGTCGCGACCTCCCTCGCCGAACATCAGCTCATTGTCGATGCCATTCGGGCCGGCGACAGCGAGGCGGCCGACCGGGCGCTGCGGGAGCACATCCTGATCCAGGGCGACCGGCTCGCCGATTTCATCGCCTCCTTCGATCGCCAGGCCTGACACCGGCCGCGGCGACCGGTCGCGGTGGCCGGCGGCACAGGCTCAGCCTGCGGCCGCGAAGGCGGCGGCGATCCGCTCGATCAGCAGGCGCACGCGCCGCGGCTGCACCGCGCTGGCGGGATAGACGATCTGCAGGCCGGTCTCGCCGGCGGAATAGTCCTTCAGCAGCTCGACCAGCGCGCCGGAGGCGAGATCGGCATCGACGTCGCGGATCGACTTGAACGCGATGCCATGGCCTGCGAGACACCAATGGCGGACGAGCCCGCCGTCATTGGCGACGCGGCGGCCGCGCACCATGACGCGCTCCATCCTGCCGTCGATACGGAAGCGCCATTCGGCATCGAGGTTCTGCCCGAACCGCATGAGGATGCAGTCATGGGTGGCGAGGTCCTGCGGGTGCCGCGGCGTGCCGTGGGCCTTCAGATAGGCCGGCGCGGCGCAGACGACCCGCCGGTTCGGCCCGAGCGAACGGGCGCGCAGCGAACTGTCGGCGAGCACGCCGTGGCGGATCGCGATATCGAAGCCCTGGCCGACCAGGTCGACATAGCCGTCTGCGAGATGAAGATCGATCGTCACCGCCGGATGCTCGGCGAGGAAGGCGTCGATGATCGGCACGACGCAGCGGCGCCCGAGATCCTGGGTCGCCGTCAGGCGGATCGGGCCGGAGATCATCTCGGTGCCATGGCGGATGCCGGCTTCGAGCTCCTCGGCCTCGGCGAGCAGCCGCCGGGCGCCGGCGACCAGCAGGCGGCCTTCGTCGGTCAGACTGATGGCGCGGGTCGTGCGCGTCATGAGCGCGGCGCCGTAATGAGCTTCGAGCGCTTGCAGCCGTTCGGAGACGGTGGCCGGCGAAAGGCCGACGTCGCGGCCGGCCGCGGCCAGGCCGCCGCGTTCGACGATGCGCAGGAACAGGGCGAGATTGTCCAGGAGCATGGGGTTGTCGGTGAGGAGCGCGTGGTGAGGTGACCGATCCGCGGCGCCCCTTCCGCGCCGACGGCTATGGGTCATTCTTCGGCAATTTCGAATTATCAATTCGATTGGTAGCCAATTCTCCGGGACAGGCGCAAGGTCCTAGATGCCGGGCCAGGGAGACCACCCATGCAGCTCGACCACGTTCCCGTCCGGACCCGCGACATCGCGGCGGCCCGCGATTTCTTCATGCGGGTCTTCGACCTGAAGCCCGGCGACCGGCCGCAGCTCGTCCAGCGCATTCCCGGCTGCTGGCTCCATGCCGGCGATGCACCGATCGTGCATGTCATCGGCGCGCATGGACATGGTTTCGATCGCGCGCCGGAGGCCGTCGACCATGTCGGCTTGCGGATGGCCGGCCATGCCGATTTCCGGGCAAGGCTGGACCGGCTCGCCATCCGCTACCAGAGGGTGGATCTCGCCGACCGCGGCGAAAGGCGGCTGTTCTTCCGGGCGCCGGGTGGCCCCCTGCTCGAAGCGGTCTTTGTGGAGCCGGCACCCGGGCGCGACGACCTCTGACCGGCGCGGTTTCCGTCGCAGCCGGCCAGGCTCGCCGGCTCCCTGCCCTATCGCATCCAACCGTTCCGCCGGCACGGCGGCGGCCGCTGCGTCGCGCCGGCCCCAACCCGAGAGGATTTCGCCATGGACTATCGCTTGCTCGGCCGCGCCGGCCTGAAGGTACCGGTCCTCAGCTTCGGCGCCGGCACGTTCGGCGGCACCGGCCCGCTGTTCGGTGCCTGGGGGCAAACCGATGCCGCCGAGGCGCGCCGGCTCGTCGACATCTGCCTCGACGCCGGCGTGACACTGTTCGACACGGCCGACGTCTATTCCGCCGGCGCCTCGGAGGCGGTGCTGGGCGCCGCGATCAAGGGCCGCCGCGACCGCGTGCTCATCTCCACCAAGACCGGCCTGCCGATGGGCGAGGGGCCGAACGATGCCGGCACCTCGCGCTTCCGTCTCGTCCGCGCGGTCGAGGATGCGCTGCGCCGCCTCGGCACCGACCATATCGATCTGCTGCAGCTGCACGCCTTCGATGCCGCGACCCCGGTGGAGGAGGTCCTTTCGACGCTCGACGACCTCGTCCGGGCCGGCAAGCTCCGTTATGTCGGGGCCTCGAATTTCGCCGGCTGGCAGATCATGAAGTCGCTCGCCGCGGCCGAGCGGCACGGCTGGCCGCGCTATGTCGCCCATCAGGTCTACTATTCCCTCGTCGGTCGCGACTATGAATGGGATCTCATGCCGCTCGGCGCCGACCAGGGCGTCGGCGCCATGGTGTGGAGCCCGCTCGGCTGGGGCCGTCTGACCGGCCGGATCCGCCGCGGCGCGCCGCCGCCGGCGGGCAGCCGGCTGCACGAGACCGCCGCTTTCGGGCCGCCGGTGGAGGACGAGCATCTGTTCCGTGTCGTCGACGCGCTCGACGCCGTCGCCGCCGAGACCGGCCGGACGGTGCCGCAGGTCGCGCTCAACTGGCTGCTGCAGCGCCCGACCGTCTCCTCGGTGATCATCGGGGCGCGCAACGAGGAGCAGCTGCGCCAGAATCTCGGCGCCGTCGGCTGGAGCCTTTCCGCCGAACAGGTCGCAAGCCTCGATCGGGCGAGCGCGGTGACCGCGCCCTATCCGCATTTTCCCTATCGGCGGCAGGAGGGTTTCGCGCGGCTCGATCCGCCGCTGGCGGGCTGACGTGGCCAGCCCGCTCACGCCGTGGCGGGCGTATCGCGGGGGATCGACGCCGTCGCGATGGCGGCGACGAAAGACGCGACGCCCGCCATCACGAAGGTGGCCGCCATGGAATTGGTGATCACCATGCCGGCGAGGGCCGAGCCCAGGGGGAAGCCGGCCACGTTGAGGCTCATGGAAATCGACATGACGCGGCCGAGCTGGCTCGGATCGGTGCGCCGCTGGCGCAGCGTCAGCAGGGCGACGTCGATCGGCCCGGCGACGAGGCCGGCGAGCATCAGCCCGACGGCGAGCCCGCCGAAGCCGAATTCCGCCGCCACCGGCCAGGCGGCCAGTGCCGTGACGATCATGCCGATGGCCATGACCGGACGCTCCCGGCCGGAGGTGCTGAGATGGCCTGCGGCGAGCGCGCCGACGCCGCCGGCAACCCCCATGGCGGCCCACAGGAGACCGGTTACGGAACTCGCCGCCGCCATGGCGTAGTGCTCGACGACGAAGACCGGCACCACCACGACGAGCGCCCCCATGGTGATCTGATAGAGCGAATAGGAAATGGCGAGGCCGCGCAGCGTAGGCTGCCGCATCACGATGCGGATGCCCTCGACGGTCTGGCCGAGAAACGACGATCCCGGCGCGGCAAGGCCCGGCAGATCGGGAACCCGCGCAAGGCAGAGGGCGGCGGCGGCATAGGCGAGTGCGATCAGCGACAGCGCGACTTCCGGCCCGAACCCGGCGACGACCAGCCCCGCCAGCGCCGGCCCGAGGACGTCGACCACGGCATAGCAGGCGGTATCGAGCGCATTGGCACGGTCGCGCGCGTGCGGCGGGGTCAGCCGCGGCAGCACGGTGCGGGTGCCCGCCGCTCCGAGCGGCCCGGTCAGCGAATAAAGGATGACGAGAGCGAACAGCACGGGCGGCGTCGCCCAGCCGACCCAGCCGCACAGGCTCACCGCCGCGATGAAGGCGGCGCTCGCCATCATGTCGATCCTGACCGCCCTGGTCGGCCCGACCCGGTCGAGCAGCGCTCCCGCGACCGGGCTGACGACGAGCCCCGGGGCGACGGCGGCGAAGGTCAGCCAGCCGGCGAGGGCGGGCGAGGAGAACCGCGCCAGCACGAACAGGACCAGGGTGAGGCTGAACATGCGGGCCGCCAGCCTGGAGAAGGTTGCCGCGAGCATGAGGGCTGCCAGACCCGGCACCTGCATCAGGTCTCGATAGGAACTCTGCACGGTGTCGGGCTGTGGGGGCATGGGATCCTGCGTGGCATGGCCGGCCTGTCCAGCATGAGAGGGTGCTACGGCATCCGGACCGCATGCAACGCGTCGATCGTCGCACCCGCCCGCCGCGCTCCGAGGACGCACGAGCCGCTTGCAATTCAATATCGGTTAAGGGGTGACCGTACGAGTTGCAAAGGACAAGCAGTTCGGAGGCCGGTGATGACCAAGATCCGCGTATCCGGGTTTTCGCTGTCCGCCGACGGATTCGGCGCAGGCCCCGGGCAGAGCCTCACGGATCCGCTGGGCGGGCGCGGCGAGCAATTGCACGAATGGCTGGTCGGCACCCGCACCTTCCCTGCAATGTTCGGCGACGGCACGGGCTCGGCCGATGGCGACGACAGCTATGCCCGCCGGTCGATGACGGGCTTCGGTGCCTTCGTCCTCGACCGCAACATGTTCGGGCCGATCCGCGGTCCATGGCCTAGCGGGAGCTGGAGGGGCTGGTGGGCGACAACCCGCCCTATCACGCGCCGACCTTCGTCCTGACCCATCACGCCCGCGACCCGATCGTCATGGCGGGCGGCACCACCGTCCATTTCGTCACCGAAGGCATCGCGGCGCCGCTGGATCAGGCCAGGGCGGCGGCCGGCGGCCTGGACGTCAAGATCGGCGACGGCGTCTCCACGGTGCGGCAATATATCGAGGCCGGCCTCGTCGACGCGATGCATCTGGCCGTCGCGCCCATTGCGATCGGCCGGGGCGAAGCGCTGCTTCCGGGCCTCGACCTGCCGGGCCTCGGTTTTTCGGTGACCGAACGCGTCATGACCGGGCACGCCATGCATATCGTGCTGGCGACACAGGCCGGCGCGTGATGGCCTGGCACCCCGCATCGGCGGCGCGCCGCGCCGGCGACCGCCATCGCCAATTCAATCCGCCCATTCCGGATCGGTGGTGAAGGCGATGGTCAGCCAGCGATCCGGCGTATCGTCGCCGATCGCTTCGCCTACCTCGTCGCGGATCCGGTCCCACTCCTCGAGCCGTTTCGGCGGCCAGTCGGTCGGCACCAGGAAATAGAGTTCGATCTGCCGGCCGCGCCCGACCCTTGCGACATAGGCCCGGTAGGACAGGAAGCCGTGGCGCTTGACGATCTCGGCGGCCACCGTGTCGACATGCTGCTTCAGGTCGGCCGGCGTCACCAGAAGGATGTCGGCCAGCGCCTGCCGGATCGTGCCGGCCGGCACGGGAATGATCACCAGACAGACGATCGCGAGCACGGCCGGATCGATATAGGCCGACAGCCAGGCGAGTCCGGTGCCCTGGATCAGATAGCCGAAGACGAAGGCGATGAGCAGGGCGGCGCTCAGCGCTGCCGACATGATCCACGACTTGGCGTCGAGCGCGACGAAATCCGACCGGATCGTCCGGTTGGCGTTGCGGGCGAACAGCGCCATGCCGATGGTGGCGGCAAGGGTCAGCGCCGCATAGACGATGGCATGGTCGAAGGCGAGCGGCCGGCCGCCCGTCATCAGGCTGCCGACGGCGTTGATCAGCGCGTAGATCGCGGCGCCCGTGAGCAGGATGCCGTTGAGGCCGAGCACCATCGGCTCGAGATGCCAGAACCCCATGGTGAAATGCTTGACGAGCTTGGTCCGCGCCGGGCCGCTGGCGGTCGAGGCGGCGATCAGGTTCGAGACCAGCAGCGCGACGATCGTCATGATCGCGTCGGTCAGCATGTAGACGCCGTCGAAGACGATCGCGAACGAGCCCGATAGCAGGCCGAACAGAATTCCGACCCCTGCAAGCAGCACGGTAACCGCGATCGAAATACGCAGGACGCCCTGTTCCGTCTTTGCCATGCCGCTCCTCGCTCTTGGCCGTGCAACCGGATTGAAGGGCGGGCCGGCCGACCATGCAATGGTTCCGACGGCCGAAAAAGGAGCATGACGCGGCCGATTCGAGCGCCGGCCAGGCTGAGTCCCAGGCCGGATCGCCCAGGCAAAAAGGTCGATCCAATAGGTGCCGGATGCGACAGATTTATTGCAAGAGACAGCAGACAGAATTCAAAACGTGACGGCCTGTTTCAGCCGCAACACAGCCCCGGCCAAACGCCGCGGCGGCCGGGCGAAACGGCGAAATAGCAGTGTCAATCGGCCGCCATCTCATGTCCTTTGGGCTCGGGCGATCGTTGTTCGGCGCCCGTCCACGTGCCGCGAACCGAAAGCCGGAACGTCCGCTTCCCGTTGATCTGGCCGTCGCGCCGGACCGCTGCCGTTCGGCCGCGTCCCGCCGCGGCCCGATGTTTTTGGACACGGACGCAACGTGCTGCGGGACGGGAGAAAGATACAAATCGGGCAAGAGGTTAAGGTCATGACATTGATGAAAAATTCGCTTCTGGGCGGCGCTGCCGTCCTGCTCGCGGTGGGTGGCGCTCAGGCCGCCGACCTGCCGGGCAAGGCGGCGCCGGCTGAATATGTCCGCGTCTGCGACACCTACGGCGCCGGCTTCTTCTTCATTCCGGGCACCGACACGTGCCTGCGCATCGGCGGTTTCGTCCGCGCCGACTTCTCGCTGAACACGACGCCGGGCGACCGTCCGAACAATACCAGCGTCCCCGGCGCCCAGGTGCTCGGCACCAACTATTATGACGGCAACTATTCGACCTCGATCCGCCTGACGCTGAATGTCGACGCGCGCTCGAACACCGAATACGGCATGCTGCGCGCCTTCGGCCAGTTCTCGGCCTATCGCGGCGCCTGGAGCGGCTCGTTCTCCTCGGCGGGCCTCGTCACCTCGGGCGCGGGCCAGTCGCCGCGCGCCTCCGCCATCAATGTCGAGCGCGCCTTCATCCAGTTCGCCGGCGTCACGGCGGGCTTCTCGGCCTCGTTCTTCAACTTCTACCAGGGCGACGTCCAGTTCGCCGGCAATCTCGCGGCGACGGCGCGCACCACCACCGTGCTCGCCTATACCGCGACCTTCGGCTCGGGCTTCTCGGGCACGGTCTCGCTCGAAGATTCCATGTACCGCCGCTACAGCAACGGCGATTCGTGGTACGGCACCGCCGGCCCGGCGGGCACGATCATGTCGTCGTCGCTGCAGCGTCCGCTGTCGGGCGCCGGCGGCATGACCTATGCCGGCCAGCAGATCCCGGACATCGTCGCCAACCTGCGCGTCGACCAGGGCTGGGGCGCCGCCCAGGTGATGGGTGCGCTGCACCAGCTGCGCGACTTCGGCTATGCCGGCGCCGTCAATGTCCCGACCGCCAAGGCCGGCGACAAGATGGGCTGGGCCGTCGGTGCCGGTCTCCGCCTCAACCTCGACATGCTCGCCCGCGGCGACGTGCTCTGGCTCCAGGGCGTCTATGCCGACGGTGCCCTCGACTACGCCTTCGGCACCGCCAACCAGGGTGGCGACCGCCCGGCCATCTACGGCGCGGCCAACCTTTCCGCCACCAACTCGCTGACCGCCCAGCTGCGCGATGCGGCGGTCATCGGCGGCGCCATCCAGACCACCAAGGCCTGGTCGCTCGCCGCCGGCTTCCGCCACTTCTGGACCCCGGCCCTGCGCTCGTCAGTGTTCGGCGCCTATACCAACATCGACCAGCCGGTGCGCAGCTCGCTGCTCGACGTGAAGTACTGGAACGTCGGCGTCAACACGATCTGGTCGCCGGTGCGCAACCTCGATCTCGGTGTCGAGGTCATCTACCACAACATGCAGGCGCGCCAGCAGAACGGCGCCCTGCCGGTGGTCGGTCCGAGCAATTCGGTGCGCAACCAGGAAGGCATCTGGACCGCGACCATCCGCGTCCAGCGCAACTTCTGACGCGACCCTCCGCGTGACAGCGGCCCGGCGGAGCGATCCGCCGGGCCGAGTCGTTTCATGACCCGCATGAAGGGCGATCCGTGCGCGGAGCCGGCCGCCTCGGGACGGGCCGTGCAGGCGCCGCCCCCGACCATCGCGTCCCGCTCAGGCAGCCGTTTCGAGATAGGCCGAGAGCCGGTCGAGCCTCTGTTCCCAGTCCCTGGCAATCGTGCCGCGCGTCCTGAGCACGACCGACAGCGGCATCTGCAGCTTCAGCTGCGTGAAGCGGCCGGCTTCGGCGAGCGTGACGATGCGCTGGCCCATCGATTCGACCCGCCCGTCCTCGGTCTCGCGCGCCATGGTGAAGACGAGGCTCGCCGGCGGCAGGATGGTGCGGAACGTGCCCCGGATCCAGAAGCCCGGGCCGTCGCCCGTCGACATCCGGCCGCGATAGCCGCCGGACGTCCGGCATTCGTAGCTTTCGAACTGCAGCAGATGCTGTTCCGGCACCATCCAGCGCGCCAGCTGGTCGGCTTCGGTCCAGGCGCGGAACACCGACCGGCGCTGGGCCTCGAATTCGCGGGCGAGTGTGAAATGCGTCTCGCCGGCGGTCCCCGGCTCGGCAGCCTTCGCCATGTCCGCGGGCGCGACAGCGGGACCGCCCGGCATCACGTCGCCCGCGGCCTCCAGGCCGGCGGCCGCCTGCCCGTCCGGTCCGGCGAAGGGCATCGCGATATCGGCCGGCTTCAGCCGCGGCCGCCATGGCCGCACGCCGACCGCGTGGGCCTTGAGGAGGTCGTAGACACGCCGTTTGCTGAGGCCGTACTCGGCCGCGACCGCGGCGACGCTCGCGCCGTTGCGCACCGCTTCGGCGATGGTCTCGTCGCGTCCGCCCTTCTCCTGCGACTGGATGTTGCGCAGCGACACGCCGTGACGCTGCAGCACCTGGTAGATATAGGTGCGGGCGAGGCCGAACCGGGCGGCGACCGTCGGTGCGGGCTCGCCGCGGGTCATGGCTTCGACCACCGCCATGTCGCGGGCTTCCGCATCGAGGCGGTTGGGGCCGAGCGCGACGCCGGTGCGCTTCAGCAGCGCGTAGATGTGGCTCGTCGACAATCCATGCCGTTCGGCCAGGGCGGTGACGGCCATGCCGGCGCGGGCGGCCTCGACGATCGCGGCGTCGCGCCGCGCCCGATCCTGACGCGGGCTCATCGGATGGATCCGCCGGCCGGCGCCGGCCCGGGCGCGCGCGCGAGGCCGGTTTCATGCGGCTCGGCAGAACATGCGGAAAAACGATATCGGAACGACGATACGAAATGATGGAATTGCATTGTTCGATAAATCATGCGGCTCGATAAGGATTGATCGATCGAGCTCCCAATATTCATCCAACATGACAGTGCATTGACCCAGCCGCCCTGGCATTACAACAGTTTGTGAGGTGCGACCTTTTGTTGCATCTCGCGCTCTTTTGTACGGACGAATGAAAGTGGGCCGGGCAGTCAGGGCAGTCCGCCCGTAACGATTACCTCCGCTGTGGCGGGCGGCGGGCGCCAAGTATCGGCGGCATGCACCTTGTCGGCGGGTCCGAGACGGCGGTGGTCTTCGCCCGGCCACAGGCAGGAAACGCCCTTGCCGCGCAGGCTCGCTGCCGGCCCGGCGCGTTCGGCAATCGGCGATCACCTGCGCTCCGCCGCCGCTTCGAAACGCAGTCGAGTTTTGTTTTCCTGGCTAAATAGTATTGTGAAGCTTTTATCAAATTGTGGCGGAATATGACGAACGGTATGCACATGTTGCGGATTGTTTCTGTTCGGACACGTTGGTTCATCAACAGATGATCGCGGCGCGAGGAAGCTGAAAAAGCGCTGTTGTTGCGGCGCAATATACTGTCCAGTGCGCGCCGGGCGACAACTGTCCGGCGCCCAGAAATGCCTGCGACCACCATCCTGGACGATCCGTTCCGTGCCGATCCGGCGACGCCGCCGGACAGCCGGCCGCTTGCCTGCGCCCTGATCGGGCCTTCGGCGGCCAGACCGGCGGGCGATCCCGGATCCGCGGGCAAGAACACAAGCCGGACAGGAGGTAGAGGTTATGAATTCGATGAAACGTTTCCTTCTGGGCGGTGCTGCCGCTCTCGTATCGGCCGGCGGTGCCGCCGCGGCCGATCTGCCGGGCAAGGCGGCTCCGGCCGAATATGTCCGCGTCTGCGACACCTATGGTGCCGGCTTCTTTTTCATTCCGGGCACCGACACGTGCCTGCGCATCGGCGGCTTCGTGCGCGCCGACTACTATCTGAACACCACGCCGGGCAACCGCACCAACAACAATGCCAGCATCCCCGGCACGCAGATCCTCGGCGCGACGCTCTATGACGGCTACTATTCGACGTCGGCGCGTCTGACGCTGAATGTCGACGCCCGCTCCAATACCGAATACGGCCTGCTGCGCGCCTTCGGCCAGTTCTCGGCCGTGCGCGGAGCCTGGAACGGCTCGTTCTCCTCGCAGGGCCTCGTGAACTCCGGCACCGGCCAGTCGCCGCGCGCTTCGGTGATCAGCGTCGAGCGCGCCTTCATCCAGTTCGCCGGCATCACGGCGGGCTTCTCGGCCTCGTTCTTCAACTTCTACCAGGGCGACGTGCAGCTCTCCGGCAACTATGCCGCGACCGCTCGCTCGACCACCGTGCTGGCCTATACTGCGGCTTTCGGCTCGGGCTTCTCGGCGACCGTCTCGCTCGAAGATTCCATGTACCGCCGCTACAGCAACGGCGATTCGTGGTACGGCACGGTCACCCCTGCCGGCACGATCATGTCGTCCTCGCTGCAGCGTCCGCTGTCGGGCGCCGGCGGCATGACCTATGCCGGCCAGCAGATCCCGGACATCGTCGCCAACCTGCGCGTCGACCAGGGCTGGGGTTCGGTGCAGGTGATGGGTGCGCTGCACCAGCTGCGTGACTTCGGCTATGCCGGCGCCGTCAATGTCCCGACCGCCAAGGCCGGCGACAAGATGGGCTGGGCCGTCGGTGCCGGTCTCCGCCTCAACCTCGACATGCTCGCCCGTGGCGACGTGCTCTGGTTGCAGGGCGTCTATGCCGACGGTGCCCTCGACTACGCCTTCGGCACCGCCAACCAGGGTGGCGACCGCCAGACCATTTCGGGCGCGGCGAATCTCGCCGCGACGAACTCGCTCAACACCCAGCTGCGCGATGCGGCGGTCATCGGCGGCGCCATCCAGACCACCAAGGCCTGGTCGCTCGCCGCCGGCTTCCGCCACTTCTGGACCCCGGCCCTGCGCTCGTCGGTGTTCGGCGCCTATACGAGCATCGACCAGCCGGCGCTCAGCAGCCTCTGGGACGTGAAATACTGGAACGTCGGCGTCAACACGATCTGGTCGCCGGTGCGCAACCTCGATCTCGGCGTCGAGGTCATCTACCACAACGAGACGGCGCGCCAGCAGAACGGCCTGCCGGCGGTCATCACGCCGAGCAATACGTTCAAGGGCCAGGACGGCATCTGGACCGCCACCATCCGCGTCCAGCGCAACTTCTGATCCTGCGGACGTGACCTGTCGGGTTCCCGGCGGCCAGGCGCCGCCGGGGCGCATGAACGCTCCGCCATCTCACAGGAGTGCCCGCCTGGGCGGCAGCGTTCCCTTGGTGTCGGCCGGCCTCCGGGCGTCCTGAAACGGGTGCCGGCCGACCCACTGGGCGAATGGCGAGCGGCGAATGGCGAATGGGGATGCGCGCGACGTCCGTCGCATCTGCGCTCCCTGGCCGCTATTCGCCACGCGCCATTCGCTCAAAAAAAAAGGCCGCGCCGAAGCGCGGCCAGGAAGCGCTCGCCTGCGCTCAAAAGCGATAGTTGATGCCGGCCCGCACGGTGTGGAACCGGGTCGTGACCTTCATGCTCGCGCCCGCTGAGAAGCCGTTGCCGGGATCGTCCACCGCGCTCGACAGCACGTTCGACGTGCCGAGGTCGACATAGAGATATTCGGTCTTGAACGACCAGTTCTGGGTCAGCGCGTATTCGAGGCCCGCGCCGACCGTCCAGCCCCAGCGCGTGTGGCTGGTGGCGACGCCGCCGGTCAGTCCCGGGATCGGCGTGCCGCCATTGGCGGCGCTGATATCGGCATGGCTCCTGACCTGGCCATAGGCGAGACCGCCGGTGGCGTAGAGGAGGGCGCGATCCCAGGCGTAACCGAGGCGGGCGCGCAGCGTGCCGAACCAGCGGACCTGCGAGCCGGCATCGAGGCTGAAGGTGCCAGGCAGCGTGCCGGTGCCGGTCAGCGTGCCGGTGCCCGACAGGCGGCCTTCGATGCCGGACCACTGGAAGTCGGCCTCGACACCGGCCACCAGCCGGTTGTCGAACTGGTAGAGGTAACCGAGCTGGCCGCCGAGGATGAAGCCGCCGGAGGTCAGGCCGAGCCTGCCGTCGAGCCGGCTTTCGATCGCCGGCGCCTCGGCCTGCAGCTGCCGCTGGAAGGCGTTGAACGGATAGTCGAACTTGCCGCCGCCATAGCCGGCATTGGCGCCGACATAGAAGCCGGTCCAGGAGAAGCCTGGAACGACGACCGCCACCGGCGCAGCCCGCACGGGCACGCCGAGGTCGGCCGCAAGCGCCGGGCCTGCCGCGAGCCCCAAACCACAAACCGACCCGAGTAGAAGCTTCTTCATGTCAACGTTCCCACATGTTCCCCGGAAGGAAGACTGATCCTCGTGCCGCCATTGCCGGCGGCGCGGTGCGATGAACCGTCTGCGCGCGCCGGAACGTCGTCAGTCGTCCCGCGGCACGCGCATTGGTCCTGCGATCACCATGCTGAAGGTTGTGGCCCGGGTCTTGTTCTCGGACGCACCCGATTTGTGCTGCAGCGCGCTGGCGTTAGAGCGCCGCGTTCTGTTGCTTTGCCGCAACAGTTTGAAGACGTTAACGGACTCAGCCGCAGGATCGCCGTTGCGGAACGTGCAGTGGCGCGACTGTACAACACTTGGTAGCGTGACGGCCGCCAAGCAATTCGGGGCGCCAATGCAACAGGAACGCTTCCACTCCGACGATCTCGGCCCGTCACTGGACGATGCCGGCCGATTTGCCCTCTGGTACGAGGCGCTGGAAGCTCAGACCTGTTGTGTCGACATTACCCGGTTCGAGGACCGGCCGTTCTCCGCGCTGCTGCACTCGGCCGTCGTCGAGGGCGTCCAGGTCACTCATTTTGCCGGCTCCTTCGGGCGCGTGAAGCGGTCGCGGAGTGCCATTTCGCGGGGGCCGGACGACGATCTCTGCCTCGTCTTCCATCGCGGCGCCGGTCGGCTCCAGGTCCACCAGGCGGGGCGCGAGGCTCAACTCGACCAGGGCGGCGTCTTTCTCGGCGCCAATGGCCTGCCCGCCGACATGCATTCCGACGTGGCCTTCGCCTGGACGACGCTGACCATCGCACGGGATCGCCTCGCGACGCTGGTCGGCGCGCCGGAGGACCTCGTCGCGCGGCCGATCGATCCCCTCCGCCCGGCCGTCGGGCATCTGCGCCGCACGATCGAAAACGTTCTGGCGCTGCCGGCCGGCCCGCCCGACGCCGAGCTCGACGCCCATATCGGCCGGACGCTGGTCGACCTCACCGCGCTGGTTCTGGGCGCCCGCGGCGATGCCGCCCGGCTTGCCGCGACGCGTGGCCTCAGGGCCGCCCGGATCAGCGACATCATGGCCGAGATCGACCGCGGCTTCAGCCATCCCGGCTTTTCGGCCGATCTCGTCGCGCGCCGGGTCGGCCTGTCCACGCGCTACATCCAGGACCTTCTGCAGGAGACCGGTCTCAGCTTCACCGAGCACCTTTTGGAACGCCGCCTTCGGCAGGCCTGGCGGATCCTGTCGAGCGAGGCTGGCGACCGGCTCAAGATCAGCGAGATCGCGCTCGCCTGCGGCTTCAGCGAAGTGTCCTATTTCAACCAGCGCTTCCGCCGCCGCTACGGCATGTCGCCGAGCGACTGCCGGCGCGCGGTGCCGCGCTAGCGTTCAGGCGGTCTGGATTTCGCAGCCTCCGCGTCCGCCGTCACGGCCCGCCATAGGCGCACCAGCCGCCGTCGACCGGCAGGACCACGCCGGTAATGTAGGAGGCGGCGGAGGAGGCGAGGAAGGCGACCGCCGCGGCGATCTCGTCCGGCCGGCCGAGACGGCGCATCGGCGCGCGCGCCTCGATGCTGCGCCGGTCGACCCTGCTGTCGGCGAACATTTCGAAGGCCATCGGCGCCGCGATATAGCCGGGCGCGACGCAATTGACCCGGATGCCGCGGCCTGCCCATTCGCAGGCCATGGTGCGGGTGAGGTGGGCGATCGCCGCCTTGGAGACGCCGTAGCCGTTGGAACTGGGTATGCCGACGAGGCCGGCGATTGAGGCGATATTGACGATCGCGCCGTCCGCCTTGCGTCCGAGAAGATGGCGGCCGATGGCGCGGCTCATCAGCAGCGTGCCGCGCAGATTGATGTCCATCACCCGCTGCCAGACGGCGACGTCCTGGTCGATGCTGCGCACGATCGGCTCGGCGATGCCGGCATTGTTGACGAGGATGTCGATGCGGCCCGCCGCGGCGATGGCCCGGGCGACGAGATCGTCGACGCCCGCCTCCGTGCCGATATCGCCGACGACGGGAAACGTCGCGGCTGGCAGCGTGCCGGCGGCCTCGCTCAGCCGCGCCTCGTCCCGGTCGC
>NZ_JAPSET010000071.1:0-22844 GCF_026847585.1 Phreatobacter sp. AB_2022a | reverse complement strand
CATGCATCCCAACGAGAACCATGCCGTTCAGTTCGCGGCGGAAGCGGATCTCGACGAAATCCTGACCAGTCCAAGCTTCCAACGCATGCGCGTTCTCTCATTGCCGGAACGGCGAAAGCTGGAGGCAGCGACGGCTACGTTGGCGTCGCACTGGGATCGGGAGCGTGAGACAGACGGTCCCCTAAGGCCGGAAGACGCTGCGCTCTGCGGCAACGTCGTGGTGGGCCTGGCGGCGCTCGACGAGTTCGCCAGAGCTGTCGAGGTCGCGCGGCAAGGCCTCGCTCTTGCTCCGGACGATCATGATATTCTGGTTAGAGCGGCCATGGTCGGGGTCGAGGCCGGCGACGATACATTTGCAGGCGAGCTTCTTCCGAAGCTTCCGGCGACTGCCGACAGCCTCGTGCTCAAATTCCGCTATCATGCGTCGCGGGCCGACTGGCCGAAAGTCGTTGCGCTGCTCGAGAACAACGCGGCGTTGATCCCCTCGACCGAGGAACCGATCATCTCGACCACCGCGAGGCTGGCGGCGATCAAGATCGGCGTCGAGGATCGAGAAGAACGCCGTCGACAGATCGTGATCGTTGCCGCGGACGCCGCCCGCGATCCCCGCGCCGGTATCGTCGTCGCCGACTTCGCCCGACGAGAAGACCTGGAAGACATCGCGGACGCAGCATTTGAGGCCGCCCTGAAGCAGATCGACGACAATAGCCATGCGGCCGACCGGTTGATGGTCGCCCATCACGCCAATCGTCGCGGCGACGCCGGGATCGTCGTCGATCTGCTGGATGGCAGGATCGCCGAAGACCACGACAGCAGTGAACTGCGGATGCTCGCCCGCGCCTTCGTCAACGACAGCCCGATCCGCCAGCGTGCGCTTTCCTTCTTCGCCCGACTGCCCGCGACAATGCGGGAGCTTCCCTACTACCTGCAAGCGGAAGGTTTGCTGCACTTCAATCGCGGAGCATTGAACGAAGCTGAAGCCGCCCTGCGAAAGGCGACGGAAGCCAAGCCCGATCTCGAAAACTACATCACCTTGTTTTCGGTCCTGCACCGCCTTGATCGCGGCGACGAGGTGAAGGCGCTCGTCGATGGGATCGATCTGGCGACGGCGAAGGGATCGCCGGCCCAGAAGATGTTCTTGGCCCAAGTGATGCGCAAGATCGCTCAGGGGCCGAAGGCGCTCCAATACGCCTATGAGGTCCTGCAATCGGCTCGCAACGATCAGAAGGCCGTCCTGCGCTATTTCGGGCTGATCGTGATGGATCCCGACGTTGATCTGATCCCGCCAACGGCGGTCGTTGCCGCCGATACCTGGGTGCGACTCGAGGGTGACCGGCATGAACGTCACGCCTTCCTTATTGAGGAAGGTGCGGATCGCCCGGCAGATGACGTTGTCAGCCCGACCCATCCGATTGCGGCGGCAGCGCTCGGGCTTCGGGTAGGCGATGAATTCGAGTTGCCTGTAGCGTTCGGCGGGACGCGGCGGTGGCGTGTCGCCGAGATCAAGCACAAATATCTCCATGCCCTCCACGATGTCATGGAGAACTTCGAGAACCGGTTTCCTGACGCGAAGGGCTTCTACACCATCACCATGCAGGATGGTGATATCCAGCCGGCGCTGGAGCAGGTTCGTCGCGTTGCCGAAAGCAATCGCAATCGCGCCGATCTCTATCTGAAGCACAATTGCCCGATCAGCTTCGTCACGTCCAAGGGCGAGCGCGATTCAATCCGCTTTGTCGAATACATCCGTTTTCTTGACTTCGACATTCGGACCTGTCTCGGCACGGAACCCGAACGCTTGGCCGCCCGTGGTTTGATCGAGGCTCACCGGAAGGCGGGCCTCGTGCTCGACGCCTACGCGGCCTGGACAGTATCCACCATGGACGCTTTCGACGTGCTTGAAGCGGTCTTCGGTAGGCCGATCGTGCCCCAGACTGTGATCGATGAGATCAAGACGCTTCGGGAGGAGCAGGAAGCCACCGCGCCGCGCTCGATGACGATGACCTGGCACGATGGCCAGTACATCAGGCAGGAGCATACGGCAGAGGAGATTGCCACGCGGCGCGACTACATCGTCGAGCAACTCACGCGGATCGAGGCTGCCTGCGAGGTTCGCCCTGTCGTCGCCCCGGACAATCCGACCGACATTGCCGTCTTGATGACCCAATCATTCGGCAGCCATGTTCTGGATGCCGCAAATCTGGCGGGCGCGGAACATCTGCTCCTCTCCGAGGACATGTACTATCGCCAGTTCGCCGAAGCCGCCTGCGCTGCGAAGGGCATATGGCTGCAGGCGGTTTTCTCGTTCGCGCTTGAGACTGCGGCGATCGACCATCGTCGTTATGTCGATCTCGTAATCAAACTCGCTTGGCGCCGCCACGGGCATCTGGCTCTCACTGCCGAGACCATGCTCGCGGTTGTCCGTGAGGACGCGGAACACTGGTCGGACAACTTCAAGGCCGTTGCGGCCTTCATCGGGACGCAGAACGCCGATCTTCGATCGCATATCGAGGTATCGAACGAGTTTCTCAACCGCCTTTGGCACGAGCTTGGGCAGTTCGATCTAGGTTGCATGCAGGCGGCGGGCGCGATCCTAGATCGGCTTGTTCGCTTCAGGTCGGCACAGTGGGCAATTGTTCTTGCGTTCCTAAGACGTGGTTCTTCGCCGGCCGTTCGGCGCTACATCGATGGATGGGTCAGGGGTCATTTCCTTCCTGCTGGGGAATTTTCGGCCGCCATTGGCGAGATTGAAGCTGCCGCGAACCGATTGCGAGCGGGACGAGAGGGGCGTCCGAAGGTCAAGTCTATTCCGCCGCCGAAGAAAAAACGTGCTCGGCACAAAAGCCGTCGGAGATGAGTTGGGACGTCTCCCTTCGGGCCGGGCTGTCGGCAGAGTTGAAGCTCTGAAAGGTCTTCACCCATCAGGCTTCTCTGCGCGGCCGTCCTAGAAAAGGCCGGGTTCGCGGTCGACCTGAAGGAGAGCACCCGCAAGGCGGTGAAGTACCGCCGCGGGGATGGCGAGATCGTGATCGTTATCCACGCCGGCCGCGGCTGGTTCGATCCCCTCTCGCGGGCCAAAGGCGATGTGTTCACGCTCGCCGAGCACCTCGGCGCCGAGGGGTTCGCCGACGCCTTGCACATTGGCGTGACGGGACTACCCACTCTCGAATGGGGCTCTCCTTTGGTCCGGGCTCGGGCCTTCCACGATCAACCCGCACGGGGTCCGCTAGCAAGCTGCGGCCGCTTGGGCTGTGCCCTGCGCGGTGATCGCGGCCTATCCCAGACACATCGGTCGCCTGTCGAGCGGGACGGTCCCGCTCCCGAAGACAGGAGCCGCAGATGTCGCACAATCTCGATCTCGCACAGAACCATGCCTGGAACCTCGCGCGCACTCTGATGGTGCCGGTCACGCTCTTCCGGGCGAGCGGCGAGTATGGCGTCCTGCCGACGGCGGACATCGACGATGCCGACGACCTCGAAGTCATCCACGAGTTCGATCCCTGGAGCCCGGCTCGTTGAGCCGGGTGGATAGCGCCTGCCGCTTGCGCCCAGCCGGGCGCAAGGGAGGCTTCGCCGCGCTCGTGACCCCCCAAATCCTACGGCTTGCGGGCGCGCCCTTGCGCCCGGCAGGCTTCGCGGCCGGTGGGACCCGTCCCCGGATTGCGGGGAAAAGCGAAGCCAACCCAAGAAAGGGCTGGACAACGCCAGGATGGCAGGTTCGGCGTAGGGCGTCATGGAGAAAAAGGATACTGAGGAGCTGCGGGGGAGGGTTCTCTGCGCGGCCGTCCTGGAAAAGGCCGGGTTCGCGGTCGACCTGAAGGAGAGCACCCGCAAGGCGGTGAAGCACCGCCGCGGCGATGGCGAGATCGTCATCGTCATCCATGACGGGCGCGGCTGGTTCGACCCGATGTCGGAGGCGAAGGGCGACGTGTTCACCCTCGCCGAGCATCTCGGCGCGGACGGTTTCGCCGATGCCTTGCAGCAGGTTGCCGATCTTGTCGGCTTCACACCGGCGCAGCCGGCATGAAAACGCCCGGCACGCGACAAGCCGGCCGTCTCGCTCACCCGCCGCTGGAACGGGCGGCTGAGACTGCGGCCCCGCTCGCCGACTTGGCGCTATCTCGCCGAGACGCGCGCCCTGCCCGACCACATCATCCAGGAGGCGGTCGACGAGGACCTGCTGCGCGAGGGTCCCTATGGCAGCATGTGGGCGGCGCATACCGACGCGGCCGGCGCCGTCGTTGGCTAGGAAGAGCGCGGACCGGAATGGCGCGGCTTCTCGACCGGCGGGGCGAAGGTCCTGTTTCGTCTCGGCGGGGCCCGGCCCGGCCGCCTGTGCGTCACCGAGGCCGCGATCGACGCGATGAGCCTAGCTGCGATCGAGGGCCTGCGCCATGGCTCAGCCTATGTTAGCACAGGCGGAGGCTGGTCGCCGGCGACCGAAGCCGCGATCCGCGCCATCGCGGCCAAGGCTGGCACGCGCCTCGTCGCGGCGACCGACAGCAACCTGCAAGGCGACGTCTTCGGCGACCGTATCCGCGCGATCGCGATGGAAGCGGGCGCGGAGTACGACCGCCTGCGCGCCCCGCATGACGATTGGAACGACGAGCTGAAGGCCGCCCTGCAGCGCACGCGCTGACGACCCGGCCGAGCGGCAAGAGAGGAGAAGGGCGAACACGGGAGGAGGGAATCCCGGCTGCCGCATGCCCGCCGGCCGCGTCAAGGGAGGCTTCGCCCGCGTGCCGCGGCCCTTGACCCGGACGGACGGAGAGGCGGCTGCGGAGGAGGGGTCAGAAGGGCTGAAGGTGATGGCAACCGCCGAGAGGTGAGCCGCGCTCCAGCCCGACGAGGCTGAAGGAGCCCGCCATGATTCCCGTCTCTCCGATCCGTAAGGTCTATCAGGGTGTCGCCGATCGCAGGACCATGTTCCGCATGTTCGACCGGCATGCCCAGCGCCCGAACCCCTGGCAGGCAGACGACAGCGCCCTGTTCAGGGGCGAGTGGTTCGAGATCGGCCATGTCGAGCACGACTATATGGTCGACGTCCTGCCGCCGCTGTGGATGCGTCCCGGCATGTTCGCGATGCGCGAGTTCCTCACCGACAACATCACGAGCGTCTTCTTCTCGTTAAAGATCGACGATCATCTGCGGTGCTTCCACGGCTATTGTGACCTGGCCGTGCGAGGCGAGCCAGAGCGGCTGCGCGACGCGATCATTGAGCGCGAATCCCGGCCGGTCCGGGCCATGACCCGCGAGGAGCGGCTCGAGCACATCTGGTCGAGCACCCACGACGACTATCGCGGCTATGCGGATTGGCGTTTCCCGCTGGTACAGCGCGGCCAGCGGATCGTCATGATGTGCGCGGCATGGCAGGCCCGCGACTTCAAGCTGCTCGGCCAGCTCACCGAGGAGGAGGTCTCGGTGAAGCTGCCGGTCCATCTGCGCTACCTGCCCGATACCATTGCGGCTTGAGGGGAGGGCGCCATGGCGGACTATCATTCCCCGACCGTCGTCACGCCGTTCATACCCACCGGCGCGATGACGCCGCTGGAGCGGCTTATTCTCGGCCTCTGCTTCGACGAAGAGACCGACGCCACCGGGCTGGTCTATTTCCATTCGTGGTGCGGGCCGAGCCAGATCGTCACCCTGCCGGTCGACGAATTGCGGGCGGCATCCGAGGCGTCGGTCGCGGTCGGCGACAGCACGATCGGCGCGCAGGCCAGAACTTTGCTGGCGCGCCACGATGCAGGGTCTGACGGCGGCGATCCGCCGGATGAGATCGACATCGATCTCACCGAGGCCGACGGCGGCTGGGAACGAATTCTCCAGGACATCGTGCGCCGCTCGCCGACGCTCGAGGAGATCGTCGCCACCTCGGCCTGGACCTGCTCGCGAATGAGGCCTGATGGCTGGGGCGGCGCGATCATGCGGATCACCACGGATGCGATCCAATATCGATCGACCAGCGACATGCTCGAGGATATGCGCGAGCAACCCCATCCGCCGGACACCGAGGATGACGACGGTCTTGAGACCCGCCGCCACCTCGAGGCGACGGCCGCCGCCGCCGGCTGGGATAGTTTCACGCTGCTCCTGCTGATCGCGCGCTGGCTGAGCGAGCATCAGCACGCCGGGGCGCTGATCGAGCACCTCGACCGACTGGTCGGAGCCGACGGCGGCTGATCGGCCACCCGAACCTTTCCCACCATCGCGATCATCGAACCCGTCGAGCTGGCTCGATGGGCGATGTCGTGTCAATCGGCGTCCAAAGTTGACCCCTTTTCGGCGTCCAAAGTTGACCCCCCCCGCAGTCCGGTAGCGGACGCCCCGACGCAGCTGGTCGGGATTGCGCAGTCGGGGCGACCGCGGGTCGATAGGGCAATAGTCGCGGTGGACTGATCAGGCGCGGCTTTTGAAGCGCCAGCTCTCATTTCCGGTTTCGATGATCTCGCAGTGATGCGTGAGGCGATCGAGCAGCGCGGTCGTCATTTTGGCATCACCAAAGACGGAGGGCCATTCGCCGAAGGCGAGGTTTGTGGTCACGGTCACCGAGGTTCGCTCATAGAGCCGGCTGATGAGGTGGAAGAGCAATTGGCCTCCAGCCTGCGCAAACGGCAGGTAGGCGAGTTCGTCGAGGACGACGAGGTCCATTCGGGTCAGGAGGTCTGCGGTCCGGCTTTGCCGGCCGTTGCGGGCTTCGCTCTCGAGCCGGTTCACCAGATCGACCGTGTTGAAGAAGCGGCCCCGGGCGCCGGCACGGATGCACGACCTGGCGATGGCAATCGCAAGATGGGTCTTGCCGGTCCCGGTTCCGCCGATCAGGACCGCATTGCGCTGGGCGTCGAGGAACGCCCCGGTCGCAAGGTCCCGCACCAGCGTCTCATTGACCGGTGAACCGTCAAAGACGAAGTCGCCGAGGTCCTTGGCAAGGGGGAGTTTGGCGATCGTCATCTGGTATTTGATCGATCGAGGCGTCTTCTCGTTGATCTCGGCGGTCAGAAGGTCACCGACGATCCGGGGTGGCTCGTGTTGGCGCTTGATGCCAGCGGCCATCACCTCATCGTAGGCGCCCCTCATGCCGTAGAGCTTCAACTCCCCCATCAGGTCGAACAGTTCGTGGCGCGCCATTGGCGACGCGCTGCTTCTACGCGGGTCGGCGTCCTTCGGCACGCTTGAGGAGTATCGCCGCTTCGTCGAGGAGATCGTAGGCCGTCGCAATGCCCGCAATCGGGCGCGCATTGATGGTGAGCGGCCTCACCTGCAGCCGCTGCCACCGCGTCGCTCCTGCGACCACGAGATGGTGAGCGGGCGCGTCACGTCGGCCGGCGGCTTCAGATTGCGCAAGGTGTTCTACACCGTGCCTTCGCGCCTGATCGGCCATCGGCTGAGGGTTCGGCTCTTTGACGATCGCCTCGAGGTCTTCCTCGGAGCCTCGCCGCTGATGACATTGCCGCGCGGCCGACCCTCGGCAGAGGGTCGCCACGATCAGGTCGTCAGCTACCACCATGTGATCCACGCGCTGCGCCGTAAGCCGATGGCGCTCATCAACCTCGTCTACCGTGACCGCCTCTTCCCGCGTGAAGCGTATAGGCGCACTTACGAGCAACTGATGGAGGCTTTGCCGGAACGTCAGGCGGCGCGGCTGATGGTCGACCTTCTGGCTCTTGCCCATGACCGGGCATGCGAGGCCGAGCTTGCCCTTTGCCTCGACGAAGCCCGAGAAGCCAGATGCCTGCCTGACCTTGCGGCGCTTCGGGCCAGGTTCGGTCCCGATCCCGGCAGCATCCCTCTGGTCGAGGTCAAGCTGGGATCGCTCGATTGCTACGAAATGCTCATTAGCGCCGACGTCGTGGGAGAAGCCGCATGACCGCCCATAACGACGTCCGCGATCTGCCGGCATCGGCGCCCATCGATGCTGCCCGCCTCAGTGTGATGCTGAATGAGTTGCGCCTGCCCACGATCAAAACTGTATGGACCAGCTTCGCGGAAAGAGCCGACAGGGAGGGCTGGCCTGCCGCCCGCTTCCTCGCGGCAATCGCGGAGCAAGAAATTGCCGAGCGTGATCGTCGCCGCATGGAGCGACACCTACCTTGGTGAAGCCAGGCTACCGCCCGGCAAGACGCTTGACGGCTTCGACTTCGAGGCCGCACCGGTCATCTCCAAAGCGCAGGTCATGGCGCTTGCCGCAGGCGATGCGTGGCTAGCCCAGGGCGCCAACCTCTTGCTCTTTGGTCCGCCCGGCGGCGGCAAAAGCCATCTCGCTGCCGGCATCGGCCTTGCGCTCGTCGAGAATGGCTGGCGCGTGCTCTTCACCCGGACCACCGACCTCGTCCAGCGCCTGCAGCTGGCACGCCGCGAACTGGGACTTGAAGCCGCGATCCGCAAGCTGGACCGCTTCGACCTGCTGATCCTCGACGACCTTGCCTACGTCACCAAGGATCAGGCCGATACATCCGTGCTCTTCGAACTGATCAGTGCGCGATACGAGCGCAGATCCATGCTGATCACCGCAAACCAGCCCTTTGGCGAATGGAACAAGATCTTCCCCGATCCTGCCATGACCCTCGCCGCCGTCGATCGCCTCGTTCACCACGCCACCATCATCGAAATGAACGTGGAGAGCTACAGACGGCGCGTCGCAATGGAACGCAAACGTGGCCCAGGACGACCGCCGATCCGCGCGACAATCAAGACCGCAGCAGAGTGACGCCGCGCGTCAATCAGCGGATCGAAAGGCCCTTGCCCGCGTCAATCGACGCGGGCATCCTCCAACTGTCCGCGACACAGGCTTCTCATCCTGATCGTCGCGCGCTTCCCATCCAGATCGTCGCGGTACATCCAACCCACGCGCCTCACGGCGCCAGTTGAACAGCTGTGCCTTCGACAGGCCGTGACGCGCAGACGCCTCGCCGACGCTCGTCTCATAGCTCTCGGCAACGATCGCGGCCTTCTGCTCGTCACTCCATCGGCGACGGCGGTGGCTCCCCGTGAACACCTCAACACGGGGCGACCCAGGCATCATCAGCACATCATGTCCAGACATCATCAGGTCCCTTAACCGCCCTCGAGGCCAAAAGATCGTTGATGGGCGTCATCCCAGGAAGGTGGGGGAAAAGCTCCGCTTACTGCTCTCCAGCACGATCCGACGCTTCTCCTCATCCGTCCAACGACGGCGACGCCCGGTCTCGACGATCTCAAGTCGCCCGAAGGCACTGTGCGTATGGCTGTCCATACCGACAGTGCTCAACGATTTGCCTCAGATCCCGCAAGGCGGCCTTCGCCGGATGCGTACGGAGCGAATTCGCAGCAGCAGAACATTTGTGGGTCAGTCTGCGCGCTTCGAGTGAAGCGTCAGAAAATATCCAATAAGATCAATAATATAATGGAATATTTGGCGGAGGGGACGGGGCTGGGATCCAACCTTCTCTGGACGACCTGTCTTCTGACGGGTCGCCCTTCTCCTGGGTGATCCAGCTCCCAGCAAGCCTACCAGTAGAGCCCAAGGCGATGGAACCGAGGCGGTGTGCCTCCCAGCGGTATCCTTGCGGTCGGGTAGCCGACAAGGGCGGGGATCGGGGTCGTGCTACCCGTGATCAGGTCCCGGAGGCGGCGGATTCGGCTTTCGGTCGGGGGATGGGTCCTGAGCAACGAAGGCTCCGGAATGCGTCGGCCGGGAAGAAAAATTTCTTCCCAGAACCTTCCGACACGGCGTTCGAGTTTGCTCAGCGCTCTCATGAGACCCTCCGGGTCGCCGGTCAGCTCCGCCGCCGCGCGATCTGCGTCATACTCGCGGGTGCGCGACAGGCCGAGCTGCACGAGCGCCATCAAGGTGGGCGCGAAGATGAGAAGCGCCACGATATGCCACGGAACATAGACCGCGCCCGCGAAAATAAGAGGTAGGTTGAGGAGCAGCAGGAATTGTCCAAGCCAACTCGCGATGGAAACCAACCGTGACATCATATCTGCCAATCCCATGATCCACAGGTCGCGGTTCGCGATGTGGCCAACTTCGTGAGCCAGGACGCCGACGAGTTCGCGACCGTCGAGGAGTTGAAGCAGTCCATCGGTGACGCAGATTGTACTGTCTTCCGGACTGCCCATCGCGAAGGCGTTCGGCAACGGGCTCGATACGCGATAGAGCTTCGGCGCGCGCGGCAAATCGGCACGTCGCGCAAGTTCCGCTATTCCTGCGACAAGGCCGGGCGCATCACGTCCCGTTATGCGCTCCGCCTGATATGCGGACAGCAAGAAGTCTTGCGGCAGATTGGGGACAAATATCAGACCCGCAACCATTCCGAAGGCAAGCAGCAGCCCGACCTCCGCGCCGACGACCGCTGTCATGGACACCCAGGCGATCATCGCCATAAGGCCAAGCAAGAGCGCGGATTGGACGAGATTGATAAATCGATGCCTCGTCGAGACAGCGGGCATTTCCGGCTCCTATCGCGCTCCTATCGCGGTTCGCCGAGTGTGATCTTGAGGCTCTTGCGCTGATCGCCGCGCCGGATGTGCAATTCAACCTGATCCCCGGGGCGATGCGCTTCGAGCGCTGTGATCAGGTCAGCCGCTTCATCAACTCTAGTCGCTCCAAGGCCGATTATCCGGTCGCCGACTACAATGAGCCCATCGCCGCTAATGCGGGCGGGCACCAGTCCCGCACGGGCAGCGGGGCCGTCAGGATCGACTCCGAGGACCGGGACGCCGGAGGAGCCATCCTGCGCGAGCATCGCGTCGACCCTGGGATCGAATAAGATGCCGAGTCGTGGTGGTGCATAGCTGCCGCGAGCGATGAGCTGTGGCACCACCCGGTTGACCGTATCGACGGGAACCGCAAAGCCGATTCCCGCACTGCCGCCGGATGGACTGAAAATGGCCGTATTGACGCCGATCAGACGCCCCGCGCTGTCGATCAGAGGGCCACCGGAGTTTCCGGGGTTGATTGCCGCGTCCGTCTGGATCAGGCCCCGTATCGGGAGACCGTTTTCGCCCGGCAATTCGCGGCCAAGGGCCGAGACAATTCCGGTCGTCATCGTCCAGTCGAGGCCGAACGGATTGCCGATGGCGAACACGCTTTGACCGACACGTAGATCGTTGCTGGCTCCGATGGGTATCGGCGGTGGTCGACCCGCACCAACACCGATGTGCAGGACTGCCAGGTCGTGCTCGGGTGCGCGCCCCACCAGACGCGCGGCGAAGGCACGGCCATCAGCCAACCTGACGACTGCCCGGCTTGCACCAGCGATAACATGGTTGTTCGTTACCACATGACCGAGTTGGTCCCAGACGAATCCTGAACCGTTCCCGCGCGGAACGTCATAGGCGTTCCGGGTCCAGGGATCCACTACACGCTCGGCCGTCGTGATGAAGACGACACTGTCTCGAGCGGCATTGAAAACCGTGATGGTGCTTTGTTCGAACGCCGCCAAGTCGCCGCGCGGAGCGACGGCGCGCGGTTCGGCAAACCGACCCAGCACAACGCTCTGAATGATAGGAAAGCTCTGCCACACAATTATGATAAGGAGTGCGGCAGAGGTTGCCGAAATAAGTCGAATGAAAAAGGTTCGGTTCATTGACCGCCATCCGCATTTTCAGTAGGGAGCTGTTCGCGCCGGTCCTGATCGCGCACCAGCCAGTGGACAGCGCCCAGTGCAAGAGCCGCGCCCGCGAGTGCGGCAATCTTTGCCGGCTCCGTCTCGCCGAGGTCCAGGATGATGAATTTGCGCGCGATGGCGAGAAGCGCGATCAGCACGATCGTGCGGACTTGGAGGATCCCGAAGCTGCGTTCGGTCGCAACAAGAAGGGAGCGCTTGAACTCGAGCGCGATCACCACGGTGAAGATCATGCCGAACACCACCTGGAAGGTGGCGTAATCGAGCGTGTCGAATGCCCCCAGAACCAGGCGGTTCACGACTTCGCGCATCAGCGCCCAGACCGACGCCACGACGATCGCCGCAATGATGACGCTGAGGACGAAGATGACACCTTGCTCGAACTTCTCGTAGAGCGTCATCGCCGACCATTGTTCACGGGTCAGCCCGGATCGTTGCAAGTCTTTCATGATTGCCTCTCGAAGGCCGCCCCGGAGAGACAAGCTCCCCAGGGCTTCTCCAGACGGTGCGATATCGCAAGGAGCGGAGGGGACGCCGTAAACCAGCGACACCCAATGTGGCAAATCAGCCGTTCTTGACCTCGATGCGCTTGACCTTCGCCTGCGCCTCGGGAGTCTGGGGCAGCTTGATCGTCAGAACCCCGTTCTTGAAGGATGCCTGCGCCTTTTCGCCATCCACACCGGGAGGGAGCGGAATTGTCCGGTAGATCGCGCCGTAGCTGCGCTCGGACAGGTAATACCCCTTCTTCTCCACCTGGCGCTCGATCTTCTTCTCCCCCTTCACAATCAACATGTCATCGTTGACCGTCACCTCGATGTCCTTCATCTCCATGCCCGGCAGCTCGATCGATACTTCGATCGCCTTGTCGGTCTCGACCACGTCGGATTTCGCTTCGCCGCTGCCAAAGGGCCATTCGAAATGACCGACACGGTTCCAGAAGTTCTCGAACACATGGTTCATTTCGCGCTGGAGCGTCGCGATCGGGTTGTCTTGGCTGCTCTTGGCATCTGGCGCGCCGTCCTTGCGCGCCCAGGGGATGAGGTCTTTGATCTGCATGATATGGTCTCCTTCGGTTTTCAGGCGCCCTTGACGGCGATCTTTTTCGGCTGCGCTTCAGGGGCTCGGGGGAGCGTCAGGGTGAGGACACCTCCACGCATCTCGGCTTCGATCCTGTTGGGGTCGAAGTCCTCGGAAAGCGTGAAGGCACGCTCGAAATCGCCCTCGCCATATTCGGCATAGGCAAGTTCGAGGTTTTCCGGCCGCACCGGGTCAATCTTGCCGCGGATCGTCAACACACGATTTTCGAGCGTGATCTCGACCGCATCGGCGGCGACCCCAGGCATTTCAAGCATCATGGAGACACCCTGATCGGTCTCGACGATATCGGTCAACGGGCGGTAGATGCGTCCGCCGCCGGTGGTCTCGGGCGAGTCGGTCGGTGTCTTTTCGGTGGCCTGCGTGATGTCGGTGCTCATCGTTCCAGCTCCTCTCAGGCTGCCTTGATCTCGATTTTCTTCGGCTTTTCTTCCTCGGGCCGGGAGATGACGATCCGCAATACGCCGTTCGTCATCCTCGCCTCGACCTTGTCATCCGAGGCCGCGAACGGCAGGCGGATAGTGCGGGAAAACCTGCCGTAAACGCGTTCGTTGCGGTGCCAGCGCGCACCGTCGGGAACCTCGGGCGCCTTGCGTTCGCCCGAAAGCGTCAGGACGTTGTCCTTGACCGAAATTTCAATGTCGCCCGGTTCGATGCCGGGAAGTTCAGCGGTGACTGCAACGGCCTCAGGGACTTGCCAGACATTCCCCGCCGGGAACGCCGCGCGGGCCGGCGGCCAGAAACCGCGGTCGGGATCGCGCATCATGGAGCGCATCAGCGCAAAGGGATCGCTGCGGCGCAGACATGTCGGGTAGAGCATTGCTGGCCTCCTGTTGCTGATCGATGCCCCCGAACCGACGGCATGGAGGGACCGGGCAACGGTGCCGGCCGGATGTGGGTTCGGAGGCCGCCCATCAAGATAGGTGGTTCTATTTATTATGCAAGCATATATGATGCATGCATTGCACTTTGGATGGAGTGCGGTCTATTCTGTGTCTCATGCAACCGGAGGAAGGATATCCATGATCTCTTCGGACATAGCGCTGATCGGGACGACGATCCACCGGGTCGCGCACCTCATCCAGCAGCGGATCGACAAAGACATCCGCGACAGCGGCCTGACCCGCCTGTCGTGGATAGCGGCGGCGCATCTCGAGGATGCGCCCGGGCTGACCATCGGCGATCTGGCCGACCGGCTTGAGGTCGGCCCGGCGACTGCGGGCCAGCTCGTCGATCGCATGGTCCGGGGCGGCTGGGTCGAGCGGTCGCCCTCGCCCGACGACAGGCGGTCGCAGACCGTCACCGCAACGTCGAAGGCCGGGGCAATGCTGGAGGAACTCGCGCCGCGGCAATTGGCGCTCGAACATGAAATCCTGCAGGATCTGTCGGCAGACGAAAGGCGCATCCTGCTGGCGCTGCTCGAGCGGATCAGGGCGCGGCTCGGGCGCCAGTGAAAGGGACGCGCGGCATGGAAAAGAAGACCGAATACAACATCTGGTACTGGGTGGTGGCTTTCGTAGCCGTGCTTTTCATCCAGAACCTGATCGCCGGCTGGCAATCCGTCGCTCCAATCAGCTACAGTCAGTTCGAGAAGTATCTCGAAGATAGAAAAATCTCTTCTGTCGCGGTCGGGTCAGACACTATCACAGGCACTTTCGTCGAACCGGTCGACGGCAAGAAGCGGTTCGTGACGACCGTCGTGAATCCCGCAATTCTAGAGCGGATAGACCGGTCAGGTGTCGAGATTGCTGGGGTTCCGCAAAACACGCTGCTCGGCACTCTAATTTCCTGGGTGGCGCCAGCGCTCGTCTTCTTCGGAATCTGGATGCTGCTGTTCCGCAAGTTCGCCGAGAGGCAGGGCTTCGGAGGTTTCATGCAGGTCGGCCGCAGCAAGGCCAAGGTCTACATGGAAAAGGAAACCGGCGTCAGTTTCGCTGACGTGGCCGGCGTGGACGAGGCCAAGGCCGAGTTGGAGGAGGTCGTGGAGTTCCTCAGGAACCCGGCCGAATACGGAAAGCTGGGCGCACATATCCCCAAAGGTATATTGCTCGTCGGGCCCCCGGGCACCGGCAAGACGCTTCTCGCGCGCGCGGTGGCGGGTGAGGCGGGCGTGACCTTCTTTTCGATCTCGGGATCGGAGTTCGTCGAGATGTTCGTGGGCGTCGGTGCCGCACGGGTGCGCGACCTGTTCGAGCAGGCCCGGAAATCCGCGCCGGCGATCATCTTCATCGACGAACTCGACGCTCTCGGGCGGGCGCGCTCCTCCGGCCAGATCGCTGGCGGCCACGATGAGCGTGAGCAGACGCTGAACCAGCTTCTGACCGAGCTCGACGGCTTCGACCCTTCGGTGGGCATCGTGCTCCTGGCCGCCACCAACCGACCAGAGATCCTCGACCCCGCGCTGCTGCGTGCGGGACGCTTCGACCGGCAGGTGCTGGTGGATCGGCCGGATAAGAAGGGACGTGTGCAGATTCTCGGCGTTCACATGAAAAAGGTGAAGCTCGCCCCGGACGTCGATGCCGAGAAGGTCGCAGCGCTTACTCCCGGCTTTTCCGGGGCGGACCTCGCCAATCTCGTCAACGAGGCAGCATTGCTCGCCACGCGCCGCAAGGCGGATGCGGTGACGATGGACGACTTCAACAATGCCGTCGAGCGCATCATCGCAGGGTTGGAAAAGAAGAACCGCGTGCTCAATCCGCGCGAACGCGAGATCGTGGCGCATCACGAGATGGGGCACGCGCTGGTGGCGATGGCTCTGCCGGGGGTGGACCCGGTGCACAAGGTCTCGATCATCCCGCGCGGAATTGGCGCGCTCGGCTACACTATCCAGCGCCCGACCGAGGACCGCTTTCTGATGACGCGGGAGGAACTCGAGAACAAGATCGCCGTGCTGCTCGGCGGGCGCGCGGCCGAGAAGATCATCTACGATCACCTCTCGACGGGGGCGGCCGACGATCTGGTCAAGGCCACCGATATCGCCCGCGCAATGGTCGCTCGGTACGGGATGGACGAAGACCTCGGGCATGTCAGCTACGATACCGATCGACCCGGTTTTCTCGGCACCGGCGACCCGTCGTCGTGGCTGAACCGCCGCTTCAGCGACGCCACGGCCGAGCGGATGGACGCGAAGGTGCGCGACATCGTGGATGGCGTGTTCAAGCGCACCCTCGCCCTTCTCGAAACCAATCGGGATCTTCTTGAGCAATCGGCGCAGGATCTCCTGCAACGGGAGACCCTGGACGAGCCCGATCTGGTGGCAATTGGGTCCAAGGTGAAAAGAACGGAAGCCGTCGCTGCGTGACACTGTCACTGGCGCAGATGATCGGCGGACAACCCTGACTGGATAAAGAAACGGAGAGGGAAAATGGCAAACGGAGCTTGCGATATTTGCGGTCGCCCGGCGACGGCGCGCGTGCGCGCCTCGGTGAACGGCAGGATTCAGAACATGGAGCTTTGCGACCAGCATTACCGCGAGATGGTGCGCCGGTCGGGCCGCAGCGCCTCGCCGCTGGAGTCCCTGTTCGGGCGGCATTCCCTTTTTGACGAGTTCTTCGGCGACAGCGGATTCGGCAGCCTCTTTGGTGACAGCCCGCTGCGGGGCGGCACGCTCGGCTCCATGGGTGACGGCGATGACGATGTCGTCGAGGCCACTTTCGGTGAGGGTGCGCCGCGGCGTGGATCGCGGCGCGGCGGCGGACGCACCATCGCTGACCGGCTGAGCGAACAGGGCAACAAGCTGTTGCAGGATGCCGCACAGAAGGCCGGAGAGTTCGGGCGCAGCGAGGTCGATACCGAACATCTGCTTCTGGCACTGACCTCGTCCGACGTCGTCAAAACGATCCTGGAACAGTTCAAGGTCGATGTGGACGATCTGCGGCGCCAGGTTGAGAAGGAAGCGAAGCGTGGAGAGGCCAGGACGGAGGGCGAAATCGGCGTCAGTCCTCGCCTGAAGGACGCGCTGAACCGGGCCTTCATCGCCTCGAACGAACTCGGCCATTCCTATGTCGGTCCCGAGCACCTGCTGATCGGCCTTGCCGAGGAAGGTGAAGGCCTGGCCGCGTCGATCCTGCGCAAATACGGATTGACGCCGCAGGCGCTGCGCCAGCAGGTGACCAAGGTCGTGGGCAAGGGTGCCGAGGAGGGCCGCGTGGAGGCGCCTTCCAGCACGCCCGATCTGGACCAGTTCAGCCGTGACCTGACGAAGCTCGCCCGCGAGGGCAAGCTCGACCCCGTCATCGGCCGCGCCCGCGAGATCGAGACGACGATCGAAGTGCTCGCCCGCCGGAAAAAGAACAATCCGGTGCTGATCGGCGAGCCCGGCGTGGGCAAGACCGCCATCGTCGAGGGGCTCGCACAACGGATCGTCGCGGGCGAGGTGCCCGAGGCCCTGCGCGACAAGCGGCTCGTGGAGCTCAACATCAACTCAATGGTGGCCGGGTCGAAGTATCGGGGCGAGTTCGAGGAGCGGGTGCAGAAGATCCTCAAGGAGATCACCGAGGAGAAGGACAGTCTGATCCTGTTCATCGACGAGATCCATACCATCGTCGGCGCCGGCCAGGGCGGCGGCGAAGGCGGTCTCGACATCGCCAACACCTTCAAGCCGGCGCTGGCGCGGGGCGAGCTGAACCTGATCGGTGCAACGACGCTCAACGAGTACCAGAAATATATCGAGAAGGACGCAGCACTCGAACGCCGCTTCCAGCCGGTCTATGTCGAGGAACCCACGGTCGCTCAGGTCATCATGATCCTGCGGGGTCTGCGCGACACGCTGGAGGCGCACCACAAGGTGACGATCACCGACGAGGCCATCGTCGCGGCGGCCGAGCTTTCGGACCGCTACATCACTGGCCGCTTCATGCCTGACAAAGCGATTGACCTGATCGATCAGGCCGCCGCACGTGTGAAGATCAGCGCCACAGCGCGCCCCGTGGACGTCCAGGAGCTAGAGGCCGAGGTCGCGCAGATCAAGCGCGAGCAGGACTATGCCGCAGCCCGCAAGCAATTCGACCGGGCAGCGGAATTGAAGAAGGAACTCGAACAGAAGCAGAAGGAACTGGACGAGCTTCTGGAGATTTGGAAGCGCGACCAGGCCTCCGCCACCGCCGAGGTGCGCGCCGATCATGTCGCGCAGATCGTCTCCAAGATCACCGGTGTTCCGGTCACGGAGCTGACCGCCGAGGAGAAGGACAAGCTCCTGAAGCTCGAGGAGAAGCTGCACGAGCGCGTCATCGGCCAGGAAGAGGCCATCCGCGCCGTGGCGGATGCGGTGCGCCTGGCGCGCGCAGGACTGCGCGAGGGACGCGGCCCGACCGCGACATTCCTCTTCCTCGGGCCGACCGGGGTTGGCAAGACGGAACTGGCCAAGACGCTCGCCGAAGTAATCTTTGGCGATCAGGACGCAATCATCCGCATCGACATGTCCGAGTATGGCGAGCGCCACTCGGTCGCCCGGCTGGTGGGCGCGCCTCCCGGCTACGTCGGATACGACGAAGGCGGGCAACTGACCGAGAAGGTGCGCCGTCGGCCCTACTCGGTCGTGCTGCTCGACGAGATCGAGAAGGCGCACCCGGATGTCTACAACATTCTGTTGCAGGTGTTCGACGACGGTCGGCTGACCGACGGCAAGGGGCGCGTGGTGGACTTCACCAACACCATCATCATCGCCACGTCGAACCTCGGTTCGGACATCATCCAGCGCAACCTCAAGAAGCGCGGCACCAAGGAGTTCGACGAGGCCAAGCAGAAATCCGAACTGATGGAGGTGTTGCGCGGTCATTTCCGGCCAGAGTTCATCAACCGGATAGACGAGATCATCGTCTTTCATTCGCTGAATCAGTCGGAGATCCGCCAGATCGTCGAGTTGCAGCTCAACCGGGTGAAGCGGACCGCCCTTACCCAGGGCGTCGAACTCGAACTCGATGTGAGCGTCGTGGATCACTTTGGCGCGGTCGGCTTCCGTCCCGAATTCGGTGCCCGCGAGCTACGCCGGCTGATCCGGTCGGAGCTGGAGACCGAGTTGGCTCGCGAACTGCTCTCGGGGCGGATCGAGGATGGCGACAAGGTCCGCGTCGCCTGGTCAGCGGACGAACAGAAGGTCGTGTTCGAAAAGATCGCAAGGGACACCGGTGACGACAGCCCGGACGATCCGGCCCAAGCCGGGATCGGCGAGTCCAGCGCAGTTGCCGAAAACAAGGCGGGCGCTCCGACGCCCAGCGGTGGGGATGAGGTGCAGTCCAAGGACGACAAGTCCGCCGAGTGACAGCGCAAAAGACTGGCCCGGCGGGATATCGGTCGCGCCGGACCATCTCTTCGGAGAGTTATAGGAAGGTCCAAGGCATGAATGTCATTAGATCATTCCGCAATCTCGACCGGCACGGCCAACAGCGCGCGCCTGAGGTCATCGAGGAAGAGGTGCGGCAACTTGAACCGCACCTTGCGCGCTTTCGCGAGGATCTGGTCCGGCTCGAAGTCGTTGCCTCGCAGACGAGGGGCAAGAAGCGCATCAAAGTCAGCCTGCGCCTGCAACTGCCGTCGGGCGTGATCGTGGCGCGGGAAGAGGGATTCGAGATCGAGCCTGTCCTGCGCAAGGCCTTTGCCGACCTGCGCCACCAGGTCGATCGGCATGTGGGGCGCCTCAAGCACGAGCCTGAATACAAGCGTCCCGCCCGCCGGCGCCGGATCGGCGCCCCGCTGCCGCCCGCGCGGGATGCGGCGGAAGCGGACCGGCGCCAGCTCTTCTTTGACCTGATCGAGGATCATCTCGATACGGTCTACGATACCGTCAGGCGCGAGTTGAACTATCTCGAGTGTAGCGGGTCTGTGCCGGCTGGCTACCTGAGCGTTCGCGATATCGTCGATGCGACGATCCTCAAGGGGCTGGCCCGCTTCGAGGATCGGCCTTCGGAGTTTTCCGTCGGCGACTGGCTGAAACGGCTGGCTTTTGAGACCATCGAGGAAGAATCCCGCGCCGCCCGCCGCGCCGTGCCTGAGGATGCCGCCTCCATCGAGGCGGAACCCGAGGCCCCGGCGGAGGATCCGACCGAGGCGGATCAGGCGATGCTCGAGTTCTACCAGCCCGACGAAGTGCTGATGCTGGAGGACCTCATCGCCGACGACGGCGGCACAGACCCCGAGACCGAAGTGGATCGTCATAAGATCGCCATGGCACTGCACCGGGCTATCGCAGATCTTGCTCCGGTCGAGCGCCGCGTCCTGTATCGGATGTACCTGGAAGACGCCACGATCGCGGAGACGGCAGACCTTTTCGGCCTGACCGAGACAGAGGTCGCCGAGATCGCAGAAAATGCGGGCGCGACACTACGCGCGAGGTTTGCCGAAGCCGGGTTGGTCAGAGATCCATCAGGCCGCGCGCCCATCCAACGGGAAATCGCTCACACGCAGCGTTTGCCTCAGCCGATCGAGGATCGCCGCCGCTTGGCCGCCGCCCTAACCGGCGAGGAGGCCGGCTCCGACACCTGACATGAAACTGAATAGGAGATCGACCAATGACCACAGCCTCTGAAAACCCGACCGACAAGATGCAGGACATGCTGTGCAGCCTGTCCCGGAATTGGTGGGCATTCGTGTTACGCGGCGTGCTCGCATTGATCATCGCAGTGCTAGCCTTCGTCATGCCTGCGCAATCGCTTCTGGCGCTCACGCTGGTCTTCGGCGCGTTCGCCTTTGCCGACGGCGTGTTCGGCCTCGTCGCCGCGATACATAACATCCGCAAGGGCGAACGCTGGGGCTGGCTGATGTTCAGCGGCATTCTGGGCATCGCCACGGGCGTCGTCGTGGTTGTCTCGCCTTTTGTCGCGACGCTTGTGCTTGCGACATTCCTTTGGGCCAGTATTGCCTTCTGGTCCGTGTTCTCGGGTGCCCTCGAGATCGCGGCAGCGATCCGCCTGCGAAAGGAAATCAACGGCGAAATCTGGCTGATCCTAAGCGGCCTTCTCTCGGTCGTTCTCGGTGTCGTCGTGACCTGGATGCTGCTGACGCGCCCGGTCGAAAGCTTCCTCGCGCTCGGCTGGCTGATCGGCTTCTACGCCGCGGTCTTCGGGGTGATGATGATCCTCTTCGGGCTACGGCTTCGCAAGGCGGATCGTTCGGACGGTGCGGCCTTCGATAACGCTCCCCCAACGGCAAAGGCGTGAGGTGCCCTGTGGTGGATGACTGGCGACTTGCCGGCGAGGAGCACGATTTAACCCGATGGGACGAAACGATCTTCGACCGTTGCCTGAGCACCGGCTTCAATCCGTTCGGCAGCGGTCCGACGCCAATCTTCCCGCGGCACCGGGACGCAGAGGCGCCGGACGCCGATGCAAAGCCGTGCATGCCACCTGACACCGAATATGCGAGGTGCTGATGTCAACCGCCTACCTAACTTGGCATTTGCTGCTGCGGCCGCTGCCTTGGGCATCGGCATCGTTTTCGTTTTTCGTTCGATGTATCTTGCCGAAGACATACTGCCTTTCGCGCAGGAGATGACGCTCATCTTCCTCGGCGCTGTCGTGACGATCATTCTGACCGCGGCGCTTCTCAATCGCCAGACCGATCTCGAGCTTCGCAAGGAAGGAAGGGTCATCATCCTCCAGCAGCAATGCGACATTTACATGGCCTGCATCGAGAAGGTCGCAGAGATCGTGGAAACCGCAAGGCACGATGCGAAGCTGATCGATGAACTGCGTGTTCTCAGCCACAAGCTGGCTGTGGTCGCGAGTGCAGGGGTCGTGTCCAGCTTCGAGCAGGTACTGGAGAGCTTGCAGTCCGGTTTTACTAACGGCACGCTCTCGGACGGGGACGGAGAGGGCGTGATGAATGCCGTCGCCGATCTCACGATAGCGATGCGGTCGGACGTCCTGCACGCTGCTGCCTTTCCTTCGCAGAACACCGAACGCGCCGTTCGCCTGAATTCGAGGCGAATGGAAAAACTCGACGATCTCGAACGTCACCTTCTCGTATCCACCGGCACCCGGGAGAACTGATATGCGCGGCCATAATCGCCCACCATTCCCGCCGAAAATTCCCGGAACCGATCTGCCATCCTGGGACGTGCCGACGGCAATCATCTACCGTCCTGCCCGTTCCGCGATGACATCGGCGCCTCGGCCCAACTACTGGGTCCTCGAGTTCGAGCCGTCCCGGCCGCCGCAGATCGAGCCGCTGATGGGATACACGTCCAGCGGCGATCCCTATCGTCCGATCCGGCTGAAGTTTCCGGATCGCGACAGCGCCGTGGACTTCGCAGAGCGGCAGGACTGGCATTATGTCGTGCGCGAGGACGCTGGGGGAGCCCGGATGGCGAACCCTTGGGCGGGTGAGACGCGCCACCGGTTGCACAGGGGCGTCGATGCCCCGGGAGCCTTCCGGGTCCCGTTCCGCCCCGATCGCCGCCTCTCAAGAGGCGTCCAGCATGAGAGCACGGCCGACCCGTCTACCAGCGACAGGGAGAGTTTCGATCCGGTCCTCGAAGCCTCGCTCGAATCCTTCCCCGCCTCTGATCCTCCGGCGTGGACGGGTGTGACAATTGCAAGAAAGACGACGTGATGACGGCCAGCTGCATGCGCTCGGGGAAATGAGATGTTTCCATGGGCCGATACCGTTGCTCGCAGATGCCCCCGTGGCCGTCTGGTCAGTCGTCGGGATCAGCCTTCTCGCTTTCCTCTACCAGAGCGGCCTGCCGCCGCGTGCGTTCAACCGGTTCCTGTTCGACTTCGCGCTGGTGCCGTCGCGCGTCTTCGGTCAGCTCCGCCTCGTCGCCCCGTCCGACTGGACCCCGTTCCTGACCAACATCTTCCTGCACGGGGGCTGCCTGCATCTCATCTTGAACATGTGGACGCTCTGGTCTTCGGCCCCGCCGTCGAAGATCGGCTAGGGCCGGTGCGGTTCGCACCGTTATATCTGTTCTGCGGCCTGGCCGCTGGGCTGGCGCATGCCCTCGCCAACCCCGACTCGGTCGTGCCTGCCCTCGGAGCATCAGGCGCGATCGCGGGAGTGATCGGGTGCTATGCGCGGATGTTTCCGGCGGCGCGGCTGGTCGTGATCGTGCCGATCCTGGTCATCCCGTTGTTCTTTGAGATCAGCGCGCTGGTGTTCGCGATGATCTGGTTCGTCATGCAGCTCATCCCCGGTCTGATGTCG
>NZ_JAPSET010000070.1:0-23237 GCF_026847585.1 Phreatobacter sp. AB_2022a | reverse complement strand
GAGACGAGCAGCGCGAGGTCGGCCGCGAGCCGGCCTTCGCCGCGGCGCGCGGCATCGACCACCATGCGGGCGAGCCGGGGCGCCAGCGGCAGGGCGCGCAGGCGTCGGCCTTCGTCATTGATCCGGCCGTCGGCTTCGAGCGCGCCGAGGCTCTGCAGCAGTGCCCGCGCCTCGACGAGCGCCGGCTTCGGCGGCGGATCGAGGAAGCTGAGGGTCAGGGGATCGGTGACGCCCCAGGCGGCGCAGTCGAGCAGCAGCGAGGCGAGGTCCGCCGCCAGCATTTCCGGCGCCGCATAGGCCGGGAAGGAACCTTCCTGCGCCTCCTCCCACAGCCGGTAGCAGATGCCCGGCTCGGTGCGGCCGGCGCGGCCGCGGCGCTGGTCGGCAGCGGCGCGCGACACGCGCACCGTCTCAAGCCGCGTCAGGCCGAGATCCGGCTCGAACCGCGGCACCCGGGCAAGACCGGAATCGACGACGATGCGCACGCCCTCGATGGTCAGCGAGGTCTCGGCGATCGAGGTTGCCAGCACCACCTTGCGCCGGCCCGGCGCCGCCGGCTCGACCGCGCGGTCCTGCTCGCGCGGATCGAGCGTGCCGTGCAGCGGCACGATGTCGACGGCGGGGTCGCGGACGCTGGCCGCGAGCAGCTCGCCGACGCGGCGGATTTCGGCCGTGCCGGGCAGGAACACCAGGATGGAGCCGGGCTCCTCGGCAAGCGCCCGGCGGATCACGCGCGCCACCTCGTCCTCCAGACGCAGAGCCGGATCGCGGCCGGCGAAACGGGTCTCGACCGGAAAGGCGCGGCCGGCGCTCTCGACGAGCGGCGCATCGCCGAGAAGCCGGCCGACGCGGGCGCCGTCGAGGGTCGCGGACATGACGAGGATGCGCAGGTCCTCGCGCAGCGCGCCCTGGGCGTCGAGGGCGAGCGCAAGGCCGAGATCGGCATCGAGGCTGCGTTCGTGGAACTCGTCGAACAGCACGGCCGCGACGCCGGTCAGGGCGGGATCGTCGAGGATCATGCGGGTGAAGATGCCCTCGGTGACCACCTCGATGCGGGTGTGGGCCGAAACCTTGGAGCCGAAACGCACGCGCAGGCCGACGGTCGCGCCGACCGGCTCGCCGAGGGTCTTCGCCATCCGATCGGCGACCGCCCGCGCGGCGATGCGGCGGGGCTCCAGCACCAGGATGCGGCCCTCGGCCGCCCAGGCTTCCTCTGCCAGCACCAGCGGCACGCGCGTCGACTTGCCGGCGCCGGGCGGCGCGACCAGCACGGCATTGGGCGCTCCGGCAAGCGCGGCGGTGAGCGCCGGCAGGGCTTCGTCGATCGGAAGGGCGGATGCGGATGGCACGGGCACTGAGGAACCGGCGGGCAGGAGGTCGCGGCAATGGTGCGCCGGGGCGCACCGCAGATCCAGGAGGGGTTCGAACGGGTCAAAGGCGCGTTTACGGTTCCTTCACCGCATCCGCAAGCGCGCCACGGCGCGCCGGCCCGATTCCGCCGGCTAGGCCCCGGCCTTGCGTGGCAGCTTCCCAAGGACGCCCGCCGTTCCAGGCTGGGACACGGCGCCGCCTCACCATCGGAAGGAGTTCCAAGCCGTGACGCGCCGCGAGCGATCCGAACGACAGGCCGAGGAGCGCCGCCCGCGCGGCCCGATCGACGCCCTGGTCGCCCACGACCGCCGCTGTTCCTTCCTGCTCGAGATCCCCGTCCGGAGAACCACCGACAGGCCTCCGCCCAATGGGCCCGTCGTCCGGACGGAGGAGTGACCGCTCCTCGTTCCTCCAGGGTCACTCCAGGGACGGCCCGCGGCCGCCGCCGCGGGCCGTCTGCTTTTTTCGCAGTCGCGCCACCCACAGGGCCGGAGCATGCCTCTTGCGAAGCCGGGGCGCCTGTGGCTATGGTCGCGCCGCCTCGCGCGGGCGTAGTTCAGTGGTAGAACGTCAGCTTCCCAAGCTGAATGTCGTCGGTTCGATCCCGATCGCCCGCTCCAGTCCCCTTCCGATACATCCGATTGCGGCCAGCGCCCGCGACACGCGTCGCGTGCGGCGCGGAGCCGTCCCATATCGGGGCAGGCCGCAACCTGGAGGGACCATGGCGTGCCATTTGGATACACGGCCTGGTCGTTTCGAGCGCGATGATCGACCAGCGGTCGCGCGCCGATAGCCTCGCGCGCGCCGGCCATGCGCCGGGCCCGCCATGTCGCTCAGGCCAGATCGACGTCGGGCACCGTGTTGCGCAGCTCCTCGACCAGGACGCGCGTATTCTCCGAATAGTCGATCGGCACGTCGACGAGGTGGACGCCGCCGCCTCTGAACGCCGCCTCCAGCGTCGGCACGAGATCGGCGGCCGCGGCGACACGCGAGCCCTTGGCGCCGTAGGATTCGGCGTAGCGCACGAAGTCGGGATTGCCGAAGGTCAGGCCGAAATCCGGAAAATTGTCGACCGCCTGCTTCCAGCGGATCATGCCATAGGCGCTGTCGTCGAGGATGAGCACGACCAGGTTGAGCCCGAGCCGGACCGCCGTCTCCATCTCCTGGCTGTTCATCATGAAGCCGCCGTCGCCGCACACCGCCATGACCCGCCGGTCGGGATGCAGCATGGCCGCCATCATCGCCGAGGGCAGTCCGGCGCCCATGGTGGCGAGGGCGTTGTCGAGCAACAGCGTGTTGGCGACATGCGTGCGGTAGTTGCGGGCGAACCAGATCTTGTACATGCCGTTGTCGAGGCAGACGATGCCGTCCTCGGGCATGACCTGCCGGACGTCGTGCACGATGCGCTGCGGCGTGATCGGGAAGCGGTCCTCTGCCGCACGGTCGTTGAGCCGTTCGAGGATCCTGGCGCGCAGCGCGAGCAGGGGCTGGTCCGGCTTCAGGCGTCCGTTGAGGCGATCGGCCAGGAGGGCGACGCTCGCGCCGATATCGCCGACCACCTCGGCATCGGGATGGTAGACCTGCTCGACATTGGCCGAGCTGTAGCCGACATGGATGACCTTCGGCCCGCCGGCATTGCGCATCAGGAAGGGCGGCTTCTCCACCGTGTCGTGGCCGATCGCGACGATCAGGTCGGCCCGGTCCACCGCCTGGTGCACATAGTCGCGTTCGGAGAGCGCCGCGGTCCCCATATAGAGATTGGAGCCGCCGGTGACCGCGCCCTTGCCCATCTGCGTGTTGAAGAAGGGCAGGCCGGTCTTGCGCACGAAGGCCGACAGCGGCTCGACCAGCCGCGGCCGGTTGCCGGCCGCGCCGATCATGACCAACGGCCGTTCGGCGGCAAGGATCATCTCGGCGGCGCGGTCGAGCGCGGCGGCGGTCGCCACCGGCCGGTCGATCGGATGGACCGGGATGAGCGGCGCGTCGGCGACCTCCTCGGCCGCGACGTCCTCGGGCAGTTCGAGATGGACGGGACCCGGCCGCTCCTCGCTGGCGACACGGAAGGCATCGCGCACCATGGTGGGAATGCTGGCGGCGCTGACGATCTGGCGCGTCATCTTGGTCAGCGGCTTCATCGAAGCGACGACGTCGACGATCTGGAACCGCGCCTGCTTGGCGGTCATGATCGCCTTCTGCCCGGTGATCAGGATCATCGGCATGGCGCCGAGATGGGCATAGGCCGCGCCGGTCGAGAAATTGAGCGCGCCGGGGCCGAGCGTCGCGATGCAGACGCCGGGCCTGCCGGTCAGGCGGCCATGAGTCGCGGCCATGAAGGCCGCCGCCTGCTCGTGGCGGGTCAGCACCAGCTTGATGCGCGACTTGCGCAGCGATTCGACGACGTCGAGATTTTCCTCGCCCGGCACGCCGAAGATGCAGTCGACGCCTTCGTTCTCCAGCGCCGCGACCAGAATATCCGAACCCTTCGCCATCGTTCGTCGCCTTTCATGCCGTGCCGGCCCCGTCCAGCATGTGCGGCGCTGGAGCCGCCATGGCAAGGGGCGCGGCGATCACGGCTGGCGGCGGGACGGCCGTCAGCCGGTGCCGAGCCGCTTCTGATAGACGGAGAGCTGGGTAAAGGCGGCGCTGACCAGCGGCGCCTCGAGCCCGGCCGAGCGGGCACGCGCGACGAGATCGCCGAGGATCTGGTCGGCCTCGATCGGGCCGCCGGCCTGCAGATCGCGGAACATCGAGGCGGTAAGCGGCGAGCCGGGCGCCGTCACCTGGCCGCGGGCATGAACGAGGAATTCCGGGCTCGGCGCGACGCCGACCGCGCGCACCACGGTCACCACCTCATCGAAGAAGCGGGCGACGAAGTCGGGCCCGCCGGCCGCCGCCGCGATTTCGCCGACGCTGCCGCGCATCAGGCAGGTGATGCCGCCGAGCGTTGCCAGGAAGGCCCATTTCTCCCACATCTCGCGGGTGATCGCCGGGGACAGCTTGGCGTCGAAACCGGCGCCCGACATGAAGGCGTGCAGCGCTGCCGTGCGCTCGGACGGCTGGCCGTCGCGCTCGCCGTAGACGAGCTCGTGGAACTTCGCGAGCTGGGCGATGCGGCCTTCGGGATCGATGGTCGCGGCGATGCGGCAGACGCCGCCGAGCAGGACCTGCTCGCCGAAGCGCGTCGCGATGACGTCCATGTGGCGCATGCCGTTCAGCACCGGCACGATCATGGTCTGTGGCCCGACGGCCCGGGCGAGATCATCGAGCGCCGGCTCCAGCGCATAGGCCTTCACCGACAGGAGAATGACGTCGTAGGGCCCGGTGATGCGGCCCGCCGTGACCAGATCGGGCTTGAGCACGAGATCGCCATGGGGCGATACGATGGTCAGTCCCTTGGCATCGAGCTCGGCCGCGCGCCTCGGCCGCACCAGGAAGGTCACGTCCCGTCCCGCCGCGGCCAGACGACCGCCGAAATATCCGCCGGTCGCGCCGGCTCCGACCACCAAAAGACGCATCCTGATCTCCTCCCGGCACGCCCCCGCGACAGCGCCCCGACGGTGGGCATCCTGCCGCATCGGGCGCGCCGCGTCGCCTCCTCCCGCGTCAAGCCTCCAGCGCCAGCACCGCAAAGCTCGCGAGCCAGTGCTCGCCCATATAGTCGCCGGCAATATGCGGCAGGCCGGCGCCGAGATGGGCCTCGGCCGCAGCCACGATCACGGCGCGGCGCGGATCGTCAGGAGGCAGGGCGCGGGCGAGCGAGCGCCAGCACCAGGCGCGACTGAGATTCAGCCCGTCGAGATGGGCGATCTTGCCGTCGGTGCGGTCCGAAACCGTGGCCGGCCGGAACAGAGTCGCCGGCCGGCGTTCGGCGATGTCCGGCAGAAAGGCGTCGAACCAGGCGCGGAACTCCGCCGCCGGCAGCAGGCGGCGCATGCATTCGGCCTCGATCAGCGCCGAGGACTGGAAATCGTCGCCGCTCGGCTCGCCCCAGGCCGGACAGGCGACGTCGTCGCCATACCAGCGCCGGCCGGTCGCGACGACGAGGTCGGCAAGGTCCGCATCGCCCGTGGCCCGCGCATAGTCGATCGCCATGGCAAGGCCGAAGGCGGTGTTGAAATGCGTGCCGACACGCACCGGATAGGTGGCGAGCGGGAGGAAGTCGCGGAAGCGCTGGGCAAAGGCCTCGGCGAGCGGGGCGAGCGCCCGTGACCATCTCTGGTCCTTTGCCAGCGTCAGCTCCTCGGCGAGCTTCAGTAGCCAGGCCCAGCCGTAGGGCCGCTTGAAACCGCGCGATTCGGGCGTGGCGAGATAGGCGCATTCGGCCGCCACCTTGTCGGCGACGAACTGGCGGTCGAACAGGGCCGCGATCTCGTCGGCGAGCGCAAGATCCGGGAAGCGGCGCAGGAGGCGGGCCAGCATCCAGTAGCTGTGGACGCAGGAATGCCAGTCGTAGCTGCCGTAGAAGATCGGATGCAGCGCGCGCGGCGTCCGCGCGTCTTCGGGACCGGCCAGGACATGGTCGGGCTTGTTCGGATATTCGCGCCCGACATGGCCGAGCGCGATCGCGGCGAAATGCGCCGCATGGGTGGCGGTGAGGCTCAGTCTCTCCATGGATCAGGTCCTTGCCTTGTCGGTGTCGGGCGCGCACCGCGCCCGTTCCCGCCGGTCGCACAGGATCTGGACGAAACGCGGCAGGATGTAGATCGGCAGCTGGGTGGCCGCGAAGTAGAGCGCGAGCTGCGGGCTGGCGGCGGCGCCGAGCGCCGACCAGACGAGGCCGACATTGCGGTTGCCGAGGACGAGGCCGGCGGTCACGCGCTCGCGGAAGGAGCCCGGCAGGACCAGCGCGCCCATGAGCTGTAGGCCGGCATTGGCCGCAAAGGCGAGCACGAGGCAGAGGACCGCCAGCGCCGGATCGGCGCCGATGGCCGCGCGCATGCCGGCCATGGTGGCGAGCGCGAAGACGATGAGGGCGGTCACGGTGACACCGTCGATCAGGCCGCCCCAGGCGGCGAGGAGACCGGCCGCATGGCGGCGCGCGACGAGGGCGACGGCGGCCGCGCCGCCGACCAGGCCGGCAAGCTTCAAGGCCAGCGCGAGCGGGGCAAGGCTCAATCCGCCGAACCAGGCTGCGGCGAGCGGCACGGTGAGCGGCGCCAGGGCCATGGACACGAGGGTCGCGACCAATGGCACGGTGCCGTTGAGGCCGAGCATGCGCGCGACCGCCGTCGTGCCGCTGGACGGCGGCGCCGCGGCGGCCAGCACCAGGGCGAGCGTCAGATCCGGCCCCAGTCCCGCAAGCATCGCAAGCCCTGCGGCGACGAGCGGCGAGGCGACCATGACGATCAGCGGCAGGACGATCGACGGCATCGGCCGCGTCAGGGCCGCGCCGGCGGCGGCCAGGTCGATCCGGAGCAGGGGGCCGAGCACGATCAGGAAGATCGCGGCCGGCATCAGCGGGCCGGCGGCGTCGGCGAGCGGAGGCACGCCGAGGCCGAGAAACACGCCGAGCGCCAGCAATGTCGGCCCCTTCGGCAAAAAGGCGCGGATCGGCAATGGCGGCTCCTGTGCCATGACAAGCGCCATGCTTCTGCCAGGAGATCGACTATCTTGGAAATCGATTGATGCTATGATCATAATTGACTGCATGAATTTGGCCGCCGTCGACCTCAATCTGCTCGTCGCCTTCGAGGCGCTGATGCTCGAACGCCACGTGACGCGCGCCGGCCGGCGCATCGGGCTCGCGCAGCCCTCGATGAGCAGCGCGCTGACGCGCCTCAGGCTGCTGTTCGACGATCCGCTCTTCGTGCGCAGCGCCGGTGGCATGCAGCCGACGCCGCGCGCCCTGGCGCTGGCGCAGCCGGTGGGCGCGGCGCTCGGCGAAGTTCGCCGCGCGCTGGCCGCCGATGCGCCGTTCGAGCCGGCCACGACCCGCCATCGCTTCACCATCGCGGTGACCGACTATGGCGATCTCGTCGTGGTGCCGGCGCTGGTCGGCCTCATCCGTCGGACCGCGCCCGGCGTCGATCTCGCGGTCAGGCCGATCACCGATGCGCGCGACAGCCTGCAAAAACTCGAGCGCGGCGAGCTCGACGCGCTCATCGGCGGTCATCTGTCGGCCTCGCCGCAGACCATCCGCCGTCAGCTGTTCACCGAACGCTTTGCCTGCATCCGCGCAGCGGGCGCGCGCGGCCGGCTCGACGAACAGCGCTATCTCGCCTCGCCCCATGCCCTGTTCTCGTCGGTCGGTGGCGACGGCACGCCCGGCGCGGTCGATGCCATGCTGGCCGAGCGCGGCCTGAAACGGCGCGTCGCCGTCACCCTGCCGCATGCGGTCGCGGTACCCTTCGCGGTCGCCGGCACCGATCTCGTCGCCACCATGGCCGAGCGGATCGCCCGCCGCTTCGCGCAGGCTGCCGGCGTTTCGCTCGCCGCGCTGCCCTTCCCGCTCGCCCCCTTCGCGGTGGACCTGATCCACGCCCGCCATGCCGCGGCGCCTGCCGCGCTCGCCTGGCTGATCGACCAGATCGTCGCGGCGGCCGCCGGCGCAACGGCTCCCGCCACGTCCTGAGCGGCAGCCGATCAGCCTGCGGGCTGGGCCATGGCGCGCGCGTGCGAGGCGGTCATCAGCGCCTCCCTGATATTGTCGAGGTGGCGCGTCATGGCCGCGCTCGCCTTGCGGGCGTGGCCCGACCGAACCGCCTCGTAGATGGCCTGGTGATCGGCGAACCACATCGGCCGGTAGTCCTCCATGCGCATGTGGACATGGATCTCGCGCCAGATGCGCGACTCGATCTGGCCGCGCCAGAGCTGATCCGACAGGGCGACCAGGGCACCGTTGCCGGTCGCTTCCGCCAACACGACGTGGAAGCGATGATCCGGCCCGTCCGCCTCGCGGCCCTCGGCATGGTCGCGGCGCATCATGGCAAGCGTCTCGGCGAGCTCGGCGATCTTGGCCGGCGAGGCGCGACTGGCCGCGATCGCCGCGACCTGCGGCTCGACCAGGCGCCGCGCCTCCAGATTCTCGAACGGGCCGAAGCCCTCCAGCGCCTGCACCTCAGGCGCCTCGTGGCGGCTGACGACATAGGCGCCGCTGTTGCTGCGCACTTTCAGCATACCTGCCATGGCGAGCGACAGGATCGCCTCGCGGATGGTCGGACGCGAGACGCCGAAGGTGCGGGCGAGATCGCGTTCCGCCGGCAATCTCTGGCCGATTTTGTAGTCGGACTGGACCATGGCGGCGATTTTGCGCGCCACGATCTCGAAACTGCGCGCAGGCACGGAAGGCGGTTCAGGCAGCATGGCAGGTTCGGGCGATCGGGTTGCGGCGTTTGACAAGCTTCATATAGGCGCTCCAATCTGGTCAGGCCAATTTGGTATGACCAAAAAAGAGAGGGCTCGAAGCCCCGCCTTTCTCTCGCGACAGCCGGCGCCGATCGCGGCGCCACGGGGAGCAGGCCGCCATGGCGAAGCTGAAGCCGAATTCCGCGGAAGCGCGCGACGTGCTGTTCCATCTGCACTCGCAGACCAATCCCGATCTGCATGCCGAGGTCGGGCCGCTGATCATGACGCACGGCGAAGGCATCCATGTCTTCGATGCCGGCGGCAAACGCTACGTGGAAGCCATGGCGGGGCTCTGGTGCGCCTCGCTCGGCTTCTCCCACGCCCGCCTCAAGGCGGCGGCCGCGGCCGCCTATGACCGGTTCGGCTACTATCACAGCTTCAACCACAAGACGCCCGACATCGCGATCGACCTTGCCGAGCAGCTCGTGGCGCTCTCGCCGATCCCGGAGGCCCAGGCCTATTTCGCGACCTCCGGTTCGGAAGCCACCGAAACCATGGTCAAGCTCGCCTGGGTCTATCACGCCGCGCGCGGCGAGCCGGGCCGGCGCAAGGTCATCGCCCGCGACCGCGGCTTCCACGGCTCCACCATCGCCGCCGCCTCCATGTGCGGCCTGCCGCGCATGCATCGTGAATTCGGCCTGCCGCTGCCGGGCTTCCTGCACACCCATTGCCCGGATCCCTATCGCGGCATGCGCCCCGGCGAGACCGAAGCGGATTTCGTCAAGCGGCTCGCCGGAGACCTCGAAGCCATGATCCTGGCCGAGGGTCCGGAGACCATCGCGGCCTTCATCGCCGAGCCGATCAATGCCGGCGGCGGCATCGTCGTGCCGCCGAAGGGCTATTTCGCCGCCATGGAAACCGTGCTGCGCCGGCACGGCATCCTGATCCTCGCCGACGAGGTGGTCTGCGGCTTCGGCCGCACCGGCAACTGGTTCGGCTGCCAGACCGTCGGCATGACCCCCGACATGGCGGCGCTCGCCAAGGGCCTGTCCTCGTCCTATTTCCCGATCTCCGCGGTGCTGCTTGGCCGGCCGGTACGCGAGGCCCTCGCCGCGATGAACAGGGCCGGCGAGCTCTTCGGCCACGGCTTCACCAATTCGGCCCATCCGGTTGGCGCCGCGATCGCCCTGGAGACGCTCGCCGTCTACCGCGAGATGGACGTCGTCGCCCATGTGCGGGCCATGGGGGCGCGGCTGAAGGCCGGCCTTCAGGCCATCGCCGCTAGCTCGGCGATCGTCGGCGACGTCCGGGGCGAGGGGCTGATGATCGGTGTCGAGCTGGTGGCCGATCCGGCGAGCCGGACCGCCTTCGCTCCGGGGTTGAAGATCGGCGGGCGCTTCGATGCGACGGCCCTGGAGAACGGCCTGATCATCCGCGCCATGGGCGACACGATCGGCTTCTGCCCGCCGCTGATCATCGACGAGACCGGGGTCGACGCAATCCTCGACCTCACGGCGCGCACGCTCGCGACCGTCGAGGCGACATGCGCCGGCCGGACCGGCCAGGCCGCGGAGTAGCCGCCCGAAGACCCTTCATCGCCACGGGGAGAACGCCGCATGCACCGTCGAGACCTCTTCCGTTCGGCCCTCGGCGCCGGCGCCGCGGCGGCCCTGGCAGGCCGCCTCGCCGGGCCCGCCATCGCCCAGGGCGCGGCGGCGCGCACGCTGCGCTTCGTGCCGCAGGCGGACGCGGCGATCCTCGATCCGATCATCACCACGGGGCTCGTCAACCGCAATCACGGCTTCCTGGTGTTCGACACGCTCTACGGCGTCAACGAACGGCTTGAGACCGAACCGCAGATGGTGGCCGGACACACCGTCGAGAACGACGGCCGGCTCTGGACGATGACGCTCCGCGAGGGCCTGAAGTTCCACGACGACGAACCGGTCCGCGGCCGCGACGTGGTGGCGAGCCTCAGGCGCTGGGCTTCGCGCGATGCCTTCGGCAACTCGCTGTTCACCGTGGTCGACGAGATCAGCGCACCCGACGACCGCACCATCCGCTGGCGCCTGAAAAGCCCGTTCCCGATGCTGCCGGAATCGCTCGGCAAGGTCGGTGCGATCATCGCCTTCATCATGCCGGAGCGCCTTGCCGTCACCGACGGCAACCTGCCGGTGAAGGAGCTCGTCGGCAGTGGCCCGTTCCGCTTCCAGGCCGACCAGCACGTGCCCGGCTCGCGCATCGTCTATACCCGTTTCGACGGCTACGTGCCGCGCCCAGAGGGCACGACCAGCCTGCTCGCCGGGCCGAAGCGGGTGCATTTCGATCGGGTCGAATGGCAGATCATGCCCGATGCGGCGACAGCGGCGGCGGCGCTCCAGCGCGGCGAGATCGACTGGTGGGACCAGCCGATCATGGACCTCCTGCCGCCGTTGAAACGCAACGCCGCGCTGACCGTCGACCTGCTCGACCCGATCGGCAATGTCGGCGTGCTGCGCTTCAACCATACGCTGCCGCCCTTCGACAATCCGGCGATCCGCCGGGCCGTGCTGTCGGCGGTCAGCCAGCGCGAGTTCATGTCGGCGATCGCCGGCGACGACAGGAGCCTCTGGCGCGAGGGCGTCGGCTTCTTCCCGCCGGGCGCCGCCATGGCCAGTGACGAAGGCATGGCGGCGCTGACCGGCCCGCGCGACCTCGCCGCCGCGGCGAAGGCGATCCGCGATGCCGGCTACAGGGGCGAAAAGGTGCTGCTGATGGCGCCCGGCGACTTCCCAGTCATCGGCGCGATGAGCGAGGTGACGGCCGACCTGTTCCGCAAGCTCGGCCTCACCGTCGACTATGTCGTGATGGACTGGGGCTCGATGCTGCGTCGCATGGGCAACCGCGAGCCGCCCGATCGCGGCGGCTACAACGCCTTCTGCACCTATTCCGCCGGCGTCACCCAGCTGAACCCCTCGGCGCACAATTTCCTGCGTGGCTCGGGCGACAAGGCGACCTTCGGCTGGTCGACCAGCCCGAAGCTCGAGGCGCTGCGCGATGCCTGGTTCCTGGCGCCCGATGTCGCGGCCCAGCAGCGGATCGGCCGCGACATGCAGCGCCAGGCCTTCATCGACGTGCCCTACGTGCCGCTCGGCGTATTCCTGCAGCCGACCGCCTACCGCAAGGACCTGACCGGCATCCTCAAGGGCCTGCCGCTGTTCTGGAACGTCCGCCGCGCCTGAAGCCGATCCGCATCGAGGGAAACGTCCATGCTGCCCATCACAGGTTACGTCGACCGCTGGAGCGTTCGCCCCGGCGAGGAGATCGGCTTCAAGATCAGCGTCGTGGGCGGCGGCCGCTACCGGGCGCGCATGGCCCGCGTGCTGTGCGGCGATCCCAACCCGAAGGGGCCGGGCTATCGCGAGATCGCCGTGCCCTGGGCGCTGGAAGGCGAGCACGACGGCATCGAGCAGCCGATCGCGCTCGGATCGTGGGTCGACGTCGCAGCGCTCGATCTCGGCCCGCCGGACGGGCCGATCGCCTTGGCGGCAACGGTCTGGCCAACGCTCCTCGCCGCCGGCCGGCAGGTGGTGCTGAACTGGTCCGGCGCCGCCGGCGCGCTCAGCCTCGGCATCGGCCCGAAAGGCGCCTTCTGCCGGCTCGCCGGACCGGCCGGCATGGTGGAGGTCGAGACCGGCGTCGCGCCGACCGAGCGGGCCTGGCACGACATTGCCTGCCTGGTCGATCCCGCGCGCGGTCTCGTAAGGGTCGGCCAGGCGCCCCGCAAGCCGCGCCTCGACCGCGACGAGCGCAAGACCGCCGAGGCGACAGCCGGCGGAAGGCCGGGCGGCGCCGGCCGGGCCGCCATTGCCGCCGAGCGGCACGACGGCGGGGTGCGGGCCCATTTCAACGGCAAGATCGAGCGGCCGCGGATCCTTGCCGGCACGGCCGATCTGGCCGCGGTTCTGGCCTCGCAGGGCTCCGGCAAGGCACTGGTCGGCGCGCGGCTGGTCGCCGAATGGGATTTTGCCCTGGACATTCCGACCGACACCGCCCGCGACATCGGACCCGGCGGGCATGACGGGCGCTGCGTGAACCTGCCGACCCGCGCCATGACCGGCTCGCGCTGGTCGGGCGCCGTGCATCGCTGGACCGAGGCGCCGGGCGAATGGGCGGCGATCCACTTCCACGACGACGATATCGGCGATGCCGGCTGGGCCACCTCGCTCCGCTTCGTCGTGCCCGACGACTGGAAGAGCGGCGTCTATGCCCTGCATCTCGACAAGGACGGCGCGCGCGACAACATCGTCTTCCACGTGCGCGCCGCCGTGCCGGGTTCGCAGGCGAAGGTCGCGTTCCTCGCACCGACCTTCAGCTACACCGTCTACAGCCAGTATCAGAAGGCCGGTCGGCAGGCGCTGATCACCGAGCGTTCGCGCGCCTGGGGGGCGCTCGCCCAGGCGCCCGACGGCCATCCGGAATACGGCGTCTCGCCCTACAACTTCCATTCCGACGGCAGCGGCGTCGTCATGTCGACCATCCGCCGGCCGCTGATCGACAAGCGGGTCAACCAGATCCACCTGGTCGACCCGAGCCCCGGCGGCTCGGGGCTCTACTGGATCGCCGCAGACAGCTATGTCACCGATCTCCTGAGCCGGCGCAATATCGACTTCGAGGTGATCACCGACCACGACGTACACGCCGAAGGGGTGGAGCTCCTGTCGCAGTACCAGGTGGTGCTGACCGGCCAGCATCCCGAATATCATACGACCGAGACGCTCGATGCGCTCGCCGCCTATTTCGAACGCGGCGGCCGCTTCGTCTATCTCGGCGGCAACGGCTTCTACTGGAAGGTGGTGCCACATGCCGACGGCCCGTGGGCCTTCGAGCTGCGCCGCGCCGAGGGCGGCATCCGCCTGTGGGAAACGCTGCCAGGCGAAAGCTACCACGCCTTCGACGGATCCTATGGCGGGCTCTGGCGGCGCCTCGGCCGGCCGCCACAGGCGCTCGTCGGCATCGGCTTCAGCACGCAGGGCGAATATCTCGGCTTTCCCTATCGCTTTCTCGACGGGATCATGGATCCACGCGTCGCCTTCATGCGCGAGGGCATGGCCGAGACCGCGCTGCCCGGCACGACCTTCGGCGAGCGCGGCCTGATGGGCGGAGGCGCGGCGGGCCACGAGCTCGACCGTGCCGACGAGCGGCTGGGCACGCCGCCGCACGCCATCATCGTCGCCCGCGCGGTGGTCGAGGATCCGACCTATCAGCCGGTCAACGAGGAGCGGCGCGACCATACCTGGCCGGGCAAGCGCGAGGACATCATCCGCTCCGACCTGACCTTCATGGAAACCCCCAATGGCGGCGCGGTCTTCTCGGTCGGCTCGATGAACTTCATCGGCGCCCTGCCGATCGACGGCTATGACAATCCCGTGGCGAAGCTGATCACCAATATCGTCAGGCGCTTCGCCGACCCGACGCCCTTTCCGCCCCCCGTCGCGGCCGAGACCACGGACTGAACCTCTCGACGCGCAGTCCGGGCCGGGCAAGCCACGCCCCGCCCGGCGGAAGGCCGCGGCCGGATCCGGACCGCGGCGTCCACGGCGCGGCGCTCAGGCGGCGAGCACGGCCTCGTCCTCCGCGGCCTCGGAGGCGTCGCGACCGGCCAGCGCATCGGCGAGACGCCCCTCGTCGAGCTCGCCCTCCCAGCGCGCGACGACGATGGTGGCGACCGCATTGCCGACGAAGTTGGTCAGCGCGCGGCATTCCGACATGAACCGGTCGATGCCGAGAATCAGCGCCATGCCGGCCACCGGCACGGCCGGCACGACCGACAGCGTCGCGGCGAGGGTGATGAAGCCGGCGCCGGTAATGCCGGCCGCCCCCTTGGAACTGAGCATGGCCACCAGCAGGAGCAGGATCTGGTCCCAGAGGCTGAGCTGGATGCCGGTCGCCTGGGCGATGAACAGCGCTGCCATGGTCATGTAGATGTTGGTGCCGTCGAGATTGAACGAATAGCCGGTCGGAATGACCAGGCCCACCACCGACTTGCGGCAGCCGGCCCGCTCCATCTTCTCCATCAGGCTCGGCAGCGCCGCCTCCGACGAGCTCGTGCCGAGCACCAGCAGCAGTTCCTCCTTGATGTAGCGGATCAGCGCGACGATCGAGAAGCCGTTGTAGCGGGCGACGAGGCCGAGAATGACGAAGACGAACAGGAACGAGGTCAGGTAGAAGGTGACGATCAGCAGCAGCAGGCTGGCGATCGAACCGACGCCGTACTGGCCGATGGTGAAGGCCATGGCGCCAAAGGCGCCGATCGGCGCGGCCTTCATCAGGATCGCCACCAGCTTGAACATGGCCTGCGACAGCGACTGCAGCACATGCAGCACCGGCTCGCCGCGGTCGCCGACCGCACCGAGGGCGATGCCGAACAGCACCGAGAAGAACAGGACCTGCAGAACGTCGCCGGAGGCGAAGGCGCTGATCGGCGAGGCCGGGATGATGTTCATCAGGAAGGCGACGAGGCTCTGCTCGTGCGCCTTGGCGGTATAGCCGGCGACCGCTTTCGGATCGAGCGTCGCCGGGTCGATATTGAGACCCGAGCCCGGCTGGATGACGTTGGCGACGACGAGGCCGACGATCAGGGCGAGCGTCGAGAAGGTCAGGAAATAGAGCATCGCCTTGCCGGCGACCCGGCCGACCTTTTCCAGATCGCGCATGCCGGCGATGCCGGTCACGACGGTCAGGAAGATGACCGGCGCGATGATCATCTTGACCAGCTTGATGAAGGCATCGCCGAACGGCTTCATCTGCACGCCGAGGCCTGGATAGAAATGTCCGAGCAGAATGCCGACCGTGATGGCCGCCAGAACCTGGACATAGAGATGCTGGTGCAGTTTTTTCGGCGCGGCAGCAGCCTGCGCCTCGATCGCGTGAGCCATCGCGGTGTCCTCGCCTTTCGGGTCGCCGCGCCTCGTCATGGGCGCGTTCGAGCCGTCCTTGGGTTTCGCCAGCCCGGCGTTGCGGACCGGGCGCGATGGCGGTGAGCACGGCGCGTGCCAATTTCGTGGAAACGGATCAGCGCATTGTGAAACAATGGCTTTTCGCACGACGCGGAAATGATCGCCATACATCTTGTGTGGAATTCCGCACACCGTGCTAAGGTCGCGGCGGAAATCCGCACGGAGAAGGCGCCCCTCCGGCAGGTCCGGCGACGGCGTATCGAGGGAACGGCGAGGACCATGACCGGAGCATCGGGCACGGCTCGGCGGTGGCTGACGCGGCGGGCCGCGATCGGCCTCGCGCTCGGCGCCATAGTGCTCGTCGCGCTCGATCTCGTCGCCCGCGAGATCGCCGCGCGCTGGGCCCATGCGAGCGTCCGGGCGGCGGCGGGCGCGGCCGCCGAGCTGCGCGTCGCGGTGCTGCAGAGCGAGATCGAGAAGCATCGTGCCCTGCCGCTGATCCTCGCCGAGGACCGCGACCTGCGCGAGGCGCTCGCCTCGCGCGCGCCGGAGCGGATCGCCGCGCTCAATCCGAAGCTCGAAACACTGAGCGCCAATGCGCGCGTCTCGGTGATCTACCTGCTCGACCGCGACGGCACGACGGTCGCCGCCAGCAACTGGCGCACGCCGACCAGCTTCGTCGGCAACAACTACGCCTTCCGCCCCTATTATCGCCGGGCGATGGATGACGGCGCGGCCGAACACTTCGCCTTCGGCACGGTGAGCCAGCTGCCCGGCCTCTACCTGACCCGGCGGCTCGACGGGCCCGCCGGGGTCATCGGCGTGATCGTGGTCAAGGTCGAGGCGCAGGCGATCGAAGCCGACTGGCGGCGCTTCGCCATGCCGACCTTCGTCACCGACGAGCGCAGCATCGTGCTGATCTCGAGCGAGCCGAACTGGGTGTTCAGGGCGACCCAGCCGATTGCACTCGGCGAAAGGGCGGCGATCCGGGCGAGCCTGCAATTCGGCGACGCATCACTCGAACTGCTGCCGCTCGAACGGGACGCAGGCGCCGACGGCGGCCTGGTCGCGACGCGGCTCTCGGGTGAGGCGGGCGACCGGCGCTTCGTCGACCACGACGTGCCGGTGCCGACCACCCGCTGGCGGCTGCACGTGCTGGCCCCGGTCGAGCCGACGCTGCGCCTCGCGACCACGGCAGCCGAGGCGGTCGCCCTGTTCGGCGGGTCGCTCGGGCTCGGTGCGATCGGCCTCTGGCGCTTCAGTCGCCGCCGGCGCGCCCGGGCGCAGCTCCGCCAGGAAGAGGTGCGGCGCGAGCTGGAGGCGCGGGTCAGCGAGCGCACGGCCGAGCTCGAGGCGGTCAATGACCGGCTCATCGCCGAGATCGACGAGCGCAAGCGGACGCAGGCCGCGCTCGACGACCTTCAGGACGAATTGGTGCAGGCGAGCAAGCTCGCCGTCCTCGGCCAGATCTCGGCCAGCGTCGCCCACGAGATCAACCAGCCGGTCGCGGCCATCAGGACCTTCGCCGACAATGCCCGCGAACTGATCCAGCGCAACGAGCCGGCAACCGCCGACGGCAATCTCGCCACCATCGCCAGCCTGACCGACCGGATCGGCTCGATCACCGGCGAGCTCAGGGCCTTCGCGCGCAAGGCACCCGCCAGGGTCGAGGCGGTGCCGGTGAAGACCGTGGTCGACGGCGCCCTCCTGCTGGTCGGCCATCGGCTGCGCCTGCAGGCGATCGATCTCGATGTCGACATCGCAGAACCGGGGCTGAGCGTCACGGCCGACCGGATCCGGCTCGAACAGGTGCTGGTCAATCTCCTGCAGAACGCGCTGGAGGCGCTCGCCGGCCGCGACGACGGGCGGATCCACATCGCCGGCCGGCGCGTCGGCGACGGCGTCGCGATCGACATCGCCGACAACGGGCCGGGCCTGCCGCCGGCCGTGATGGACCATCTGTTCATGCCCTTCACCACCACCAAGCCGCAGGGCCTCGGCCTCGGCCTCGTCATCTCCAACGACATCATCACCGAGACCGGCGGCACGCTCGCCGTTGCGAACCGCGGCGGCGCGCATTTCACCATCACCTTGCCGAGGGCTTCCTGATGGACGTCGCCTTCATCGACGACGACGAGACGCTGCGTGCGGCCAATGTCCAGTCGCTCGTGCTGGCGGGCCTCGCGGTCACGCCCTATCCGTCCGCGGTCGCGGCGCTGGACGAGCTGGACGCCGATTTTCCGGGCGTGGTGGTCAGCGACATCCGCATGCCGCGGGTCGATGGCCTCGAGCTGTTCCGGCGCCTCAAGCGGCTCGATCCGGACCTGCCGGTCATCCTGATCACCGGCCATGGCGACATCGCCATGGCGGTCGATGCCATGCGTGAGGGCGCCTATGACTTCGTCGCCAAGCCCTTCGCGGTCGACCGGCTGATCGGCAGCATCCGCCATGCGCTCGAAAAGCGCCGGCTGGTGCTGGAGAACCGCGCCCTGCGGCGGGCGGCGGAGACGGCGAGCGAGGACCTGCCGCTGATCGGCACGACGCCGGTCATGGAGCGCCTGCGGCAGACCCTGCACCAGGTGGCCGACGCCGACGTCGACGTGCTGGTGGAAGGCGAGACCGGCGCCGGCAAGGACGTGGTGGCGAACGCCCTGCACCGCTGGAGCCATCGTGCCGCCCGGCCCTTCGTCGCGGTCAATTGCGGCGCTCTGCCGGAAACCGTGATCGAAAGCGAACTGTTCGGCCACGAGCCCGGCGCCTTCACCGGCGCCCAGCGGAAGCGGGTCGGCCGGTTCGAACATGCCCATGGCGGCACGCTGTTCCTCGACGAGATCGAGGCGATGTCACCGGCCCTGCAGGTGAAGCTCCTGCGCGTGCTGGAGGCGCGCGAGATCACGCCGCTCGGCACCAACGAGGTCCGGCGCGTCGATGTCCGCATGGTCGCGGCGACCAAGACGGATCTGCCCAGCCTGGTGCGGCAGGGCACGTTCCGCGAGGACCTCTATTATCGCCTGCATGTCGTCGCGGTGCGCGTGCCGCCGCTGCGCGAGCGGCGCGAGGACGTGCCGCTCCTGTTCGGCCATTTTCTCGCACGGGCGGCGAAGCGCTTCCGCCGCGAGCCGCCGCCGCTCAATGCGACGGTGCGGATGCGGCTCGAACAGCATGACTGGCCGGGCAATGTCCGCGAGCTCGTGCACTATGCCGAGCGCGTGGCGCTCGGCCTCGACGGCGGCGAGGCTCAGCCCGCAGCGCCGGGCCCGGCGCCGCAGGGAACCCTGCCCGAGCGCGTCGACGCCTATGAGGCGAGCCTCATCCGCGAGGCGCTGGCGGCGGCCCAGGGCGACGTCCGCAGCGCGATTGCCGCCCTCGGCCTGCCGCGCAAGACCTTCTACGACAAGCTCCGGCGTCACGGCATCGACCAGACCCGGTACCGCCCGGCCTGACGCGGATCCAGCTCAGGCGGCGCCCGCGCGCCCCGCCCATGCCCTTTCGCGCTCCTGCTCGACCTGGCGCACCCGCTCGATCAGGAACTCGGAAAAGGCGCGGATCTTGCCAGGCACGAACTGGCGGTTCTGATAGGCGATGTTCATGGTCAGCGGCGGCAACTGCCAGTCCTCCAGGACCACCTTCAGCCGGCCGCTCGCTATGTCGTCGTGCACGATATACATCGGCTGGATCAGGATGCCGTGGCCGGCGATCGCCGCGACGCGGATGATCTGGCCGTCATTGGTATCCAGCACGCTCGAGATCCGCACCTTGCGGGAGGCCTGCTCGCGCCTGAGATGCAGCATGTAGGGCTCGTTGGCGAGGTTGTAGACGAGCATGTCGTGGGCTGCGAGATCCTCGGGCGTCCGCGGCACGCCGCGCCGGGCGAGGTAGTCGGGACTTGCCGCCAGCACGCGCCGGGTGGTGCAGAGCCGGCGCACGACGATGCCGGAATCCGGCTCGTGCTCGCGGGTGCGCACCGCGACGTCGATGCCGGCCTCGATGAAGTCGAGATAGCGGTTGGCCACCACGACCTGCACGGCGAGCTTCGGATAGAGCGCGCGGAAAGCCGGCAGGACCGGCGCCAGATAGATCAGGGAGAAGGACAAGGAGGAGGTGACGCGCAGCAGGCCCGCCGGCGACGACGAGCGGGCGGTGACGGCCGCCTCCGCCTCGCCGAGGCCGGAGAGCAGCGAGGTGCACCGCTCGTAGAATTCCTCGCCGGCATCGGTCAGCCACTGGCGGCGCGTGTTGCGCTCGATCAGCCGGGCACCGAGACGCTCCTCCAGAGCGCGCAGATAGCGGCTGGCGGCGGCATTGGACATGCCGAGCAGGTCCGCGGCCTTCGACAGGCTGTTCAGCTCGGCGGTGCGGACGAAGAGCTCGACCTGCTTGAGGCGATCCATCAGAATTCCACCAGCTGGAAAAGAGTCTTCCGAATTAGCTTCTTTTCTTCCGTTTCATGCAAGCCAATAGTCCTCGTCAGAACAGGAAACGGCGGGCATCATGACCGGACCGATCAGACATATCGTCATGTGGCGACTCAGGGCGGACACGCCGGAGGAGCGGATCGCCGCCCGCCGCAAGGTGAAGGACGCCTTCGAAGGCCTGATCGGCCGGATCGAGGGGCTGACGCATATCGAGGTCGGCGTCGACATCTCCAATGTCGACTATGCCTGCGACGTTGTGCTGGTCTCCGAATTTGCGGATGCGGCCGGTCTTGAACGCTATGCCAGCCACCCCGAACATCTCAGGGTCCGGCAGGAACTCGGCGATCTCCGGATCGCCCGCCACCAGGTGGACTATGTCGCGGACAGGGCCCGATCGGCCTGACGGCCTCGCCTCCGCTGTACACCGGCCTCGACGGCCCAAGGGCGAAAACGCCCGTCCAGAACTGATCACGGCTCCGGTCGAGACGCGGAGCCGCGGGACGAGGAGACGAAGCCATGGTCGGCCCATTCGTTTATGGGGCCCTGCCGGCGCGGGTCGTGTTCGGAAGCGGAACCCTCGCCACGCTGCCGCGGGAGCTCGAAAGGCTCGGCCGAAGCCGGGCGCTGGTCCTGACCACCCCACAGCAGTCCGGGGAAGGCGAACGGCTGGCCGGCCTCATCGGCCGGGCCGCAGCCGGCGTCCATGCCGGCGCCGTGATGCACACGCCGGTCGAGGCGACCGAGGCGGCGGTCGCGGCGCTCTCCGCTTCGGGCGCGGATTGCGTCGTGGCGCTCGGCGGCGGCTCCACGATAGGCCTCGGCAAGGCGCTCGCGCTGCGCACCGGCATCGACCAGATCGCCATCCCGACCACCTATGCCGGCTCGGAAATGACACCGATCCTCGGCGAGACCCGGGACGGGGTGAAGACCACCCAGCGCAGCCTCGCCGTGCTGCCCGAGACGGTCATCTACGACGTCGACCTGACCCTCACCCTGCCGGCCGGGCTGAGCGGCACTTCCGGCATCAATGCCATCGCCCATGCGGTGGAGGCGCTCTATGCCGAGGACCGCAATCCCGTGACCTCGCTGATGGCCGAGGAGGCCATCCGGGCCCTCGGGCGGGCCCTGCCGCGCATCGCGGCCGAGCCGGCCGACCGCGCGGCGCGCGCCGATGCGCTCTACGGCGCCTGGCTCGCCGGCTCCTGCCTCGGCACGGTCGGCATGGCGCTGCATCACAAGCTCTGCCACACGCTCGGCGGCTCGTTCGACCTGCCCCATGCCGAAACCCACACGGTGATCCTGCCGCATGCGCTGGCCTATAACCGGTCCGCCGCGGCCGAGGCGACCGCACGGGCGGCGCGGGCGCTCGGCACCGCCGATGCGCCGCGCGGCCTGTTCGACCTCGCCGGTGCCGTCGGCGCCCGCCGCTCGCTGCGCGAGCTCGGCATGGCCGAAGCCGATATCGACCGGGCTGCCGACCTTGCCGTGCGCAATCCCTACTGGAACCCGCGGCCGATCGAACGCGACGCCGTCCGCGCCCTCATCGCCCGGGCCTGGGCCGGCGCGCCGCCGGCGGAGGCCGCGGCGTGACCCGCCGGGTCCTGATCCGCGGCGGCACCATCGTCTCGATGGAGCCGGCGATCGGCGAGCTCGTCCGCGGCGACCTGCTGGTCGAGGGCGAGCGGATCGCCGCGATCGCCCCGTCGATCCCGGCCGATGACGCCGAGATCGTCGACGCGACCGACCGCATCGTCGTTCCCGGCTTCGTCAACGCGCATCAGCACACCTGGCAGACCGCGCTGCGCGGCATCGCCGCCAACTGGACCCTGCCGGAATATTTCGCCTGGGTGCATCGCGGCCTGGCGACCCGGTTCCGGCCCGACGACATCCATGTCGCGACGCTCGCCGGCGCCCTCGGCCAGATCGATGCCGGCGCGACCACCCTGGTCGACTGGTGCCACAACAATCCGACGCCCGAGCATACCGACGCGGCCATCGACGCCCTGGTCGAGAGCGGCATCCGCGCCGCCTTCTTCCACGGCTCGCCGAAGCCGGACCCGAAGCCGGGCGAGCCGCATTTTTCCGAAGTGCCGCATCCGCGCGGCGAGATCGAGCGGCTGGCCCGCGGCCGGATCGGCGGCCGCGACGGGCGTGTGACGCTCGGCATGGCCATTCTCGGCCCGCATTATGCGACGCTGGAGGTGACCCGTGCCGACCTCGCGCTGGCGCGCGAGTTCGGCCTCGTCGCCTCGCTGCACCAGGGCGGCGGCCCGGCGCGCAGCCCCGGCGGCTGGCACCGGCTGATCGGCGAGGGGCTGGTCGGTCCCGGGCTCAACATCGTCCATGGCAACGATCTCGACGATGCGCTGCTGGACAGGCTGGTCGCCGCCGGCACCTCGTTCACCGTCACGCCGGAGAACGAGATGGCCCAGGGCCACGGCGTGCCGATCACCGGCCGCCTCATCGCCCGCGGCACGGCTCCCTCGCTCGGCGTCGACATCGAAAGCGTCGTCTCGGCCGATCTCTTCACCGTCGCGCGCATGGCGCTCGCAGGGCAGCGCCTGATCGACAATGTCGCGGGCCGGCGGGCGACCGGTGCGATCCCGCCGACCGCGACCGTCACGACGCGCGCCGCGCTCGGCTGGCTGACCATCGAGGGTGCGCGCATGCTCGGCCTCGACCACCGCATCGGCTCGCTCAGCCCCGGCAAGCAGGCCGATCTCGTGCTGCTCGACGCCAGCCGGCTCAACCTCTTTCCGGTCCACGATCCGATCGCGAGCGTGGTGATGCAGGCCGGCATCGCCAATGTCGAGAGCGTGATGATCGGCGGGCGCTTCGCCAAGCGCGACGGCCGGCTGATCCGGACCGATCTTGCCGGCCTGAAGGCCCGTCTCAAGGCCTCCGGCCAGCGCATTCTGGGCGAGCTCGGCCTCGCCGCCGCAGCATAGGACGATCGCAGATGGCACGGATCGCATTCATTGGACTGGGCAAGCTCGGACTGCCGATGGCCGTGCGGCTGGCCGCGGCCGGCCATCGGGTCGCCGGCTCCGACCGCGCGCCGGAGCGCAACGCGCTCGCCGCGGCGCGCGGGATAGAGGCCGGCGCGGATCCGGCCGTCGCTCTCGCCGGCGCCGATATCGTCTTCACCTCGCTGCCCGACGACGAGGCTCTCAGGGGAGCGCTCGGCCCCGGCGGCACGCTGCTTGCCGGGCTGCCGGCAGGCGCGATC
>NZ_JAPSET010000007.1:0-168651 GCF_026847585.1 Phreatobacter sp. AB_2022a | reverse complement strand
CGAGGTCCAGGTCGCCGCGACGAAGGCATTGATCGGCCCTGCCCCGGTCGAGAACATCGAATGGAACGGCCGCGACGGATTGGCATTCATGCGCGGGACGGCCGACCAGGAGCCGCGGCCGCCGTCCGGCTCGGCCGCATCGGTGCCGGCTGCCGGCGGCGCGGCGGGCGCTTGGGCGGCGGCCTGGGCGGCGACCAGCGTGGTCGCCGGCCGGGCCTCGGAGTTCCCGCCCGAGGCGAGCGCCGCATAGACCTCGGCGACGGTGCGCGGCCGGCCGTTCTCGAAAAAGATGCTGCGATTGGCACCCGCCGCGTCCGGAAAGGCGCGTGCCGCCACGGCCTGCGGGTTCGACTGGTTGAGGGTGATCAGCCGCGCCGCGCCGCCGGAGCCGAGGAAATGGGCCATGTAGAGCTCGCCCTCGGTCGGATTGCGGCCGGTAGCGCTGCGCAGGTCCTGTGCATTGCGATTGGTGAAGGCGCCGGCCATCAGCGCCGAAATCTGCGGATCGTCACGCAGCGCCAGGATCTCGCGGCGCACGGCCGGATCGGCGACCACCGGCTGGCCGGCGCTGTTGGTGCCGATCTGGGCGGCATAACGTTCGAGGCCGAGCTTGCGGCCCTCGTCGCGCACCATGGTGAGCCAGGTCGAATCGATGAACTGGTAGAGGCCGCGGGCGCTGCTGGTCGGCGCCTGGGCCGCCGGTTGCAGGCTCGATTCGCGATGGGCGGTGCGCAGCAGATAGTCGAAACCGGCGCCGGTGGCGCGCGCAGCCGATTGAATGGCCTGCACGACGCGGCCGATGCCCGCTTCCGTCGCCCCGCTCGGGCGGGTCTGCGGATCGGCCGGTGAACGGAACAGAAACATGATGGCGGCCCCCCGGAGGCGATACCTCCGCAAGGGATCTGACTGCTTTATGGTAAACGAATCCCTAATCGCATTGCCCGCGATGGCGCAGATCCCAGGTTGTCCCCCCATGACCACGACCGTTTCCCTCTCCGACGCCCAACGCCACCCGCGTGGCGGCATCTATTTCGACGATTTCGCGGTCGGACAGGTGATCAAGCATCGGCTGACCCGCTCGGTCACGCAGATGGACAACATGCTGTTCTCCAACATGACGATGAATCCGCAGCCGCTGCATGTCGACCGGCAGTTCGCCGCCGCGTCGGACTGGGGCAAGCCGCTGATGAATTCGCTGTTCACGCTCGGCCTGATGATCGGCATTTCCGTGCCCGACACGACCAACGGCACCCTGTTCGCCAATCTCGGCATGACCGATTGCAAGTTCCCGCACCCGCTGTTCGAGGACGATACGATCCATTGCGAGAGCGAGGTGACGGCCAAGCGCGAATCGAAGTCGCGGCCGACCATGGGGGTGATCGAGTTCCACCACCGGGCCTATAATCAGGACGACAAGCTGGTGGCGGAGTGCCTGCGCCAGTCCCTCGTGCTCAAACGCCCGGCCTGATCCCATGCGCTCGATGCTGTTCGTCCCCGCCGATTCGGAAAAGAAGCTCGGCAAGGGCCTGGAAACCGGCGCCGACGCGCTGATTCTCGACCTCGAGGATTCGGTCGCCGCCGCCAACAAGGCCGGCGCCCGCGCGACGGCGCGCGCCTTCCTGGAGGCCCATGTGCCGTCGGCCGACCGCCCGCTCCTGATGGTGCGCGTCAATGCGCTGGATACCGGGCTGACCGACGACGACCTCCAGGCGGTGGTCGCGGCGAAGCCGGACGCCATCATGCTGCCGAAGGCCGAAAGCGGCGCCGACGTCGTCCACCTCGACGCCAAGCTCAATGCGCTGGAGGCGCTCGCCGGCATCCCCGAAGGGCACGTCAAGATCGTCGTGGTGGCGACCGAGACGGCCAGGGCCGTGTTCAATCTGGGCAGCTACCAGGGCGCCAGCCCGCGCCTGTCGGGCCTGACGTGGGGCGCCGAGGACCTGTCCGCCGACATCGGCTCGGAAACCAACCGGGCGAGCGATGGCCGCCATACCGAGCCCTTCCGCATCGCCCGCTCGCTCTGCCTGTTCGGCGCTGTCGCCGCCGGCGTGCAGCCGATCGACACGGTGTTCCCGGCCTTCAGGGACAGCGAAGGCCTGCGGCGCGAGTGCGAGGAGGCCCGGCGCGACGGCTTCACCGGCAAGATGGCGATCCATCCGGCGCAGGTGGCGGTGATCAACGAGGTGTTCACGCCGAGCGCGGAAGCGGTGGCCGAGGCACACCGGGTCATCGCGGCCTTCGCCGCCAATCCGTCGGCGGGCGTGGTCAATCTCGACGGCGAGATGTTCGACCGGCCGCACCTGACCCGTGCCGAAAGGCTGATCGCCCGCCTCGGCCGCTAAGACGCGAGCGGGGCCGGGGCCCCGCTCCCATGCGTCCGTGTTCTAGCGCCTGCGCTCGTCGAAATTGCCGCCGCCCGGGGGCCGGGTCATGCGGAACATCTGGTCGGGCCCGACCTGGAAATACTGGTCGTAGCCGGCCCGCATGATCGGATGCATGGCGGCGGTATCGACCTTGCCGTCGCGGATGAAGGCGTCGTCGACATAGACGCCGACCACCTGGCCGATGATCAGCGAATAGGTGCTGACGCCTTCGAGCGAGGTGAGCGGTACGGTCTGCAGGTACTTGCACTCGATCGCCGCGGGCGATGCCTTGACGCGTGGCGGCCGGACGAATTTCGACGGTGCCGGCTCCAGCCCGGCAAAGGCCATTTCCTCCTCGCCGCGCGGCAGCGGCGCCGAGGTGAGGTTCATCTGGTCGCGCAGGTCGAAGGTTGCGAGCGAACAGGTGAATTCACCGGTTTCCTCGATGAAGACCTGGGCATCCTTCATGTGTCCACCGCCGAAGGCGACCATGTGCGGCTTGTCGGAAATGGCGTTGAAGAAGGAATAGGGCGAACAGTTGATCCGGCCCTCGCCGTTCACGGCCGTGATCCAGCCGATCGGCCGGGGCGCGACCACGGCCTTGAAGGGATCGTAAGGCAGGCCGTGATCGGCGGCGGCGACGCTGTAGTGCATGGCGATCAGCCCTCAAAACGCGTGACGATGGCGGCCATGTCGGGGCGCACCCGGTCCTCGGCCCTGGCGGTCGGCGTGCCGATATGGACGAAACCGGCGATCTTTTCATGTGTCGCCAGGCCCAGCCGCTCCTGGACGCGCCGGTCATAGGCCGGCCATTCGGTGACCCAGTTGCCGCCGAAACCGAAGGCCGCGGCAGCATGCAGCAGGTTGAGCCCGACCGCGCCGGCCGACAGCAACTGCTCCCATTCGGGGATCTTCACATGAGGCCCCGCGCGCGAGACGATGGCAACGCAGACCGGCGCCCGGCTGAACCGTGCGGTCTCGATCTCCAGCTTCCTGGCGTCGGCCGCCGGGTCGTCGGCACGCACGAGGTCGGCGAGGAAGGCGCCGAGCCGCGCCCCGGCAGCCCGGTCGATGACGATGAAGCGCCAGGGCGCGAGCTTGCCGTGGTCTGGCACCCGGGCCGCGATCGCCAGCATGGCGTCGAGCGTCGCCGGGTCCGGGCCGGGCTCGGCCATCAGCGGAAAGGGCGTGGAGCGGCGGGTCTTCAGATGCTCGATGAGCAGGTCGGATTGAGGCATGGGCATGTCCCGCGAAGAGATGCCGCCTGCATTAGCCCGCCTTGCCGACGGAGGATAGGCTTGGCCACACACTTTCGGGCGAGGCGACGCGCCGGCCTTGCCCCTTGCCAGCGCCCGCCGCAGGCAGCAAAAAGGCCATAATGTCAGGCGAATGGAACGCTGCCTGCCGCCGGAAATCTCGACCGATGCGTCTTACTCGCCAGCGCCTGATCTCGACCTGCCTTGCTGCCGCGCTGGCCGTGGCCGCACCAGCGGGCTCCAGCGTGGCGCAGGCCCCCGTTCCTGCTCCCGCAGCCGGCGCGGCGCCCGCGGCCGGCTCTGCGCCGTCCGGCGAGCTGCTGCCGCTCGCCGCTGAGCCGCAGCGGCGGCGCCGGCATATTCCGGGCGGCGCTGCGACGCCCTTCTTCACCCTGCCTGACGGCGCCATGCCGTTTGCGCCGCAGGCCGGCACCAACCCGGCCCTGCAGCTGCCCGGCGCGCCGCCGCAGCCGAACATCGTGCCGCAATTCACCGATCGCACGCCGGTCAATTTCGATGCCCGCTACAAGCAGAACGGCCAGTTCGTGCGCGGTGGCCTGCATTGGCGCGTCTTCGCTGACAAGCCCGAGGCCAGCGGCGCCTTCGCGCTGATCGCCGAATCGCGCGATGCCGCGCCGACCTTCGGCCTGAGGCCCGGCGCCTATATCGTGCACACCGCGTTCGGCACCGTGGCCCAGGCCCAGCGGGTGGAGATCGGCACCGGCCCGTTCCGCCAGACCGTGGTGCTCAATGCCGGCGCGCTGAAGCTGGTCGGCAAGGTCGGCGAGCGCGACATTCCCAACGCCCGCATGGCCTACGACATTTTCGCCGGCGGCCTGTTCGACGGCGGCGAGCCGCGCCTCGTCATGCGCCAGGCACCGGCGGGCGACCTCATTGCCCTGACCGAGGGCACCTATCACATCGTCTCCGTCTATGGCGATGCCAATGCGACGATCCGCGCGGACGTGCGCATCCGGGCCGGCCAGGTGACCGATGCCGTGGTCCATCACCGCGCCGCCAATGTCAGCCTGCGCCTCGTGCGCGACCGCGAGGGCGGCGAGCCGATCGGCAACGCCGCCTGGACGGTGCTGACGCCGGGCGGCGACGTGATCAAGGAATCGATCGGCGCATTCCCGTCCATGGTGCTGCAGGAGGGCGAATATCTCGCGATCGCCCGCCACGAGGGCCGGGTGTTCAACCGCAAGTTCCAGGTCGAGGCCGGCAAGGACCTCGAACTGCAGGTGGTCGCGCGCTAGATCGAACGTCGTGCGCCCGGCATGTCGGCGTGCCGTGGTTCGAGGCTCGCCTGCGGCTCGCACCTCACCATGAGGCATGTGGTGTACTGCGCCGCGGATGCTCATGAAGCCGCACGTCGTGAGCGCATCTGAGACCGCCACAGATGCCATGCTCTCCACTCCTCATGGTGAGGTGCGAGCCGCAGGCGAGCCTCGAACCACGGCGAACCGAGATGCAGCAGACCCGAATACGGAAAAAGCCGGCGGATCGACCGCCGGCCCTCTCAAATGCTCTTGCGACGACTGGCGCCGTCAGGCCGCGCGAGCGCGCCTGACGTCGGGCGGCACCGCCTCTTCGGCGAGCTGGGCGACGAGCTGGTCGAGCCCCATCGTCTCCTGGGCCTGCGAGCCGAGACGGCGAACCGAGACGGTCCGCTCCGCGGCCTCCTTCTTGCCGACCGCCAGGATCACCGGGACCTTGGCCAGCGAGTGCTCGCGGACCTTGTAGGAGATCTTCTCGTTGCGCAGGTCGGCATCGGCCTTGAGGCCGGCCTTGCGGCAGGCGGCCAGCACCTGCCGGCCATAGTCGTCGGCCTCCGAGGTGATCGGGCAGACCACGACCTGCTTCGGCGCGAACCAGAACGGGAAATGGCCGGCATAGTTCTCGATGAGGATGCCGAGGAACCGTTCCATCGAGCCGCAGATGGCCCGGTGGATCATGACCGGCGTGGTCTTTTCGCCGTCGGCGCCGATATAGAAGGCGCCGAAACGCTCCGGCAGGTTGAAGTCGACCTGGGTCGTGCCGCACTGCCAGTCGCGGCCGATGGCGTCGCGCAGCACATATTCGAACTTCGGCCCGTAGAAGGCCCCCTCGCCCGGATTGATCGCGGTCTTGATCCGGTTGCCCGACTGGCGCGCGATGGTTTCGAGCACCTCGCCCATGACGGCCTCGGCGCGATCCCACATGGCATCGGTGCCCACCCGCTTCTCCGGACGGGTCGACAGCTTCACCACGATCTCCTCGAAGCCGAAATCGGCATAGGTCGAGAGGATCAGATCGTTGATCCGCATGCACTCTTCCGCCATCTGCTCGTCGGTGCAGAAGACGTGGGCATCGTCCTGCGTGAAGCCGCGCACGCGCAGCAGGCCGTGCAGTGCGCCTGATGGTTCGTAGCGGTGCACGATGCCGAATTCCGCAAGCTTCATCGGCAGATCGCGGTAGCTCTTCAAGCCATGCTTGAAGATCTGGACGTGACCCGGACAGTTCATCGGCTTCACCGCGAACCAGCGCTTGTCCTCGGCCTCGTCACCGGCCGACTGCGCCGCGAACATGTTCTCGCGGTACCATTCCCAGTGGCCGGACGTCTCCCACAGCGACTTGTCGAGGAGCTGGGGGGCGTTGACCTCCTGATAGTCGGTCTCGGCGAGGCGGCGGCGCATATAGGCGACCAGGGTCTGGAACATGGTCCAGCCCTTGGCGTGCCAGAACACGACGCCCGGCCCCTCCTCCTGGAAATGGAACAGGTCCATTTCGCGGCCAAGCCGGCGGTGGTCCCGCTTCTCGGCCTCCTCCAGCATGTGGGTATAGGCCTTCAGCTCCTCGTCGTTCCGCCAGGCGGTGGCGTAGATGCGGGTGAGCATCGGGTTCTTGGCATCGCCCCGCCAGTAGGCGCCGGCCACCTTCATCAGCTTGAAGGAATTGCCGATCTGGCCTGTGGAGACCATGTGCGGGCCGCGGCAGAGGTCGAACCAGCCGCCCTGGTCGTAGAGCTTGATCTCCTGGTCGGCGGGGATCGCCTCGACCAGCTCGACTTTGAACTTCTCGCCCTTGTCGCGGAAGATCGCGACGGCCTCGTCGCGCGAGACGATGCGCTTGGTGAAGGGCTTGTTGGCCGCGATGATCTTGCGCATCTCGGCTTCGATCGCGGCGAAATCCTCCGGCGTGAACGGCTCGTTGCGGAAGAAGTCGTAATAGAAACCGTTCTCGATCACCGGGCCGATGGTCACCTGGGTGCCCGGCCAGAGCTTCTGCACGGCCTCGGCCATCACATGGGCCGCATCGTGCCGGATCAGCTCGAGAGCCTCCTCGCTCTCGCGGGTAACGAATTCGATGCGGGCATCGCGCGCGATCGGGTCGGACAGGTCGGTCACGACGCCGTCGAGCTTGACCGCCAGGGCGCGCTTGGCGAGCGAGGGGGCGATGGACTTGGCGACGTCGAGGCCGGACAGGCCGGCGTCGTAGGAGCGTTTCGCCCCATCGGGGAATGTCAGAACAGGCATTTTCAAAAACTCCTCTCACTCCTGCTGACCGGGCAGGTAAGGGGGTGGGACAGCGGGGATCCGAACCGCCGGCCGGACTTGCCGCGCACAGAGGCGGCATACGGCCAACGGAAGAGGAGACGGGATAGCCGAGCGGACGCCGAAGGGCAATGCTCCGGCGGCCTTTCGCCGGGTCGCGCCAGGAGGTAGCCTTGTTCCATGCGTCGCCTCGTCATCCGATCGGGCGCCCTTCTGGCCGCCCTCGCCGTCCTGGCCATCGCGGCCGGGCCGGCAAGCCGCGCCGAGACGCCTCAGGCCGAAGCCCCGGTCGCGCGCCCGCCCGATGCCGCGGACCTTGCCGCCCGCACCATGACCTTCACCCGCGTCACTGGCGAACCCGGCGCCTGCGGGCCGGGCTGTTCGGAATGGATCGCCGCCGAGGGCGTGATCCTGCCCGGCACGGTGGTGGCCTTTTCCAGACTCGTCGACCAGCTCCACGGCGCGCGCCCGCCGATCGTGATCCATTCGGACGGCGGCATGACCGACATCGCCATGGCCCTCGGCCGCGTCATCCGGCGCGCCAGGCTCGATGCCGTCATCGCCCGCACCGTCAGGTCGGGCGACAAGGCGACGATCGAGCCCGGCGGCGCCTGCCACGGCGCCTGCCTGTTCGTGCTGGCCGCCGGCGTCAACCGCAGCACTGCGCCCGGCGCGGTGATTTCGATCAGCCCCTTCGATTTCCACTTCGCGACCGGCGGCGCCCTGCCCGAGCCGCGCCGCCAGCGGCTGATCACGGCCATGCTGGAGCGGGCCCGCAGCTATTTCACCGATATGGGGCTCGATCCCGACCTCGCCGGCCTTCTCGATTCCAACACCCACGCCGCCTTCTATCCGACCCGCGGGCAGCTCGAAGCCTATCGCATCCTGACCCGCTATCAGGACCTGTGATCGTTCCCGGCCGGCTCGCAGACCGGCCGGCCGCCGCGCCAGCGCCATCGGCCGTAGCGCCAGGGCAGGAACCAGCGCGCCCCGGGCGGCAGCGCTTCGGGCGCATTGTCGATGCCCGACGTGCCCCAGGGGTGGCAGCGGCAAAGCCGCGCGAGGCCGATCCAGCCGCCGGCCCACAGGCCATGGCGCATGATCGCCTCGTCCATATAGGCCGAACAGCTCGGCAAATGCCGGCACCAGCGGCCGACCAGCATGGAAATGCTGAGCTGATAGGCGCGCAGCAGGCCATGGCCGGCGAGCCGCGGCCATCGGCGCGGACGCCAGTCGTCGAACAGCCGGTCGAGCTCGGACTTTGCCATCCCCTGCTCATAGGCGTCCGGCGGACCGGACGGAAGCGTCACGGTGCAAGCGAGATTGAACGTCGGCGCCCGCCGCTCTATCGGTGAGGCCATGACCCGCTCATATGACCTTGCCGTTGTCGGCGCCGGCATTCTCGGCCTTGCCCATGCGCTCGCCGCCGCAAGGCTCGGCAAGAGCGTCGTCGTCATCGACCGCGACGCCCAGGCGAACGGCGCCTCGGTCCGCAATTTCGGCTTCGTCACGGTCACCGGCCAACAGCGCGGCCTCACCTGGCGCCGCGCGCGCCGCAGCCGGGACATCTGGGCCGAGATCGCGCCGCAGGCGGGCATAGCGATCGCCCATCGCGGCCTGGTCGTGGCGGCGCATCGGCAGGAGGCCGTCGGCGTCATCGAAGCCTTCATGGCGACCGAAATGGCCGGGAACTGCCGCCTGGCCTTGCCCACCGAGGCGCTGGCGCGGGTGCCCGCGCTCCGCGCCGAGCGGCTGAAAGCCGCGCTGATCTCCGAAGAGGACCTCAGGGTCGAGAGCCGCACCGCCATCCCCCTGCTCGCCTGTCATCTCGAAGCAACCCTCGGCGTCACCTTTCGGCGCGCCATAACCGTGCTCGACGTCGCGCCGCCGGTCATCGCCACATCGGCCGGCCCGATCGGCGCGGAAGCGGCCATCGTCTGTCCGAACGACGATTTCCAGACACTTTTCGCCGGGCGGATCGCTGCGCAGGGGCCGACCAAATGCAAGCTGCACATGCTGCGTGTGCGCCCGGACCGGAGCGTCGCGCTCGGCGCCGCCGTCATGTCGGATTTCGGCCTCGCCCGCTATGAGGGCTATGCCGCCCTGCCGGAGGCCGCCCCGCTCAAGGCACGGCTCGCGGCCGAGGCGCCCGACATGCTCGCCAACGGCATCCACCTCATCGCGGTGCAATCCGCCGACGGCTCGCTGGTCGTCGGCGACAGCCATCACTATGCGCCGACACCCGACCCGTTCGCGCCCGACACCGTCGATGCGCTCATCCTCGCCGAGCTCGACGCCACGCTCGCCCTGCCCGGCCGCGAGGTCGTGGAGCGCTGGACCGGCATCTATCCCTCCGGCCCCGGCGTGATGTTCATGGACGCGCCGCTGCCGGCCGTGCGCCTCGTCATGGTGACGAGCGGCACCGGCGCCTCCACCTCCTTCGCGATCGCCGAGGAGACGGTGGCCGATCTCTACGGCTTGGCGCCGCCGCCACATGTCGCGCATTAGCGCCTGATCGGATGGAGCCGACGGCCTGCGCAGCGGCCGGCCTCGGTCCTCTCGTCATGCAGAAGGCATCAAAGCGCTACGCTACTCGCACAGGGTGAAGATCTCGCTGTTGTCCCGGCCGTAGATGACGATCAGCCGCATGGCGCCACCCCGCTCGCTGATCACGAAGCGCAGGTTGCGGGTGCCGCCGACGCTTTCCGTCACGCGGGCATCCCAGCTCAGCGGCTCGCGCGAAGCCTGACGGATCGACAGCGGCTTGCGGTCGACCTCCGGCCCGCGCATCTCGCGCGCCGTCACCAGCATGGCATCGGCCTCGAAGCCCTGGGCCGGCCGGGTGCAGCGGTCGACATTGAGCCGCCAGTAGCCCTGCATCTGCTGGGGAAAGCGCGCATTGCCCTGGGCAGAAGCGGAATGCGGCAGCGCCAGAAAACCGAGGGCGCAGGCAGCGGCAAAGGTCAGGCGCATCATCAAAAAGCTCCAAAATCAACGAAACAGGACATTCTGCCGATCGACCGGCAAAAGCCGGCATGCCGCGCCGATATTGCCGCGGCGTGTCTTCGGGCATCAGAAAGCGTTTCGATCTTCCGGTAAACGGGCCTATTCGGCGGCGGCCGGCGCACGCGCGGCCTCGATCCTGCCGATCGCCTCGACGACAGCGTCGAAGGTGAGCAGGGTCGAGGCGTGGCGCGCCTTGTAGTCGCGCACCGGCTCCAGCACCGCGACATCGGACCAGCGTCCGCCGGGCGGCGCGCCATTGTCCTTCAGCATGCGCCGGACATCCTCGCGCAGCTGCCGCAGCTCGGCAGCGGTTGCGCCGACGACATGGCGGGCCATGATCGAGGAGGAGGCCTGGCCGAGTGCGCAGGCCTTCACGTCATGCGCGAAATCGGTCACCCGATCGCCCTCCATGACGAGGTCGACCGTTACCGTCGAGCCGCACAGTTTCGAGTGGGCGGTCGCCGAGGCCTGGGGTGCGGCGAGCCGGCCGAGCCGGGGAATGTCCGCGGCCAGCTCCAGGATGCGCCGGTTGTAGATGTCATTGATCACGGTGCGATTTCCCCGGGACGCAAGATGAACAAGCGTTCATGGGCCGTTCAGATGCCCCCATCATATATGCCTCGCGTGCAGCGATGGAACCCCGCGCCAAGGCAGGGCGTTGCACCGGCGCATCGGGCATGCATTTCGTCCGCCTTCGACCTTCGCCCTCCTGCCCCAGGGCTCGCCCCTTTTCGCCGAAGACAACAAGCCGTCGGGAACGTCCTTTACGGAGCTCAAGCCATGGATGCCGCCGTCTCGACCCTGCCCGTTCACAAGGGACCCGAGGCCAGACGCCGCCGCCGGCCGACGCGCGAGGAGGCCGAGGCCGCTGTTCGCACGCTGATCGAATGGGTCGGCGATGATCCCGGTCGCGAAGGTCTCGTCGACACGCCCCGGCGCATGGTGAAAGCCTGGGAGGACCTGTTCCGCGGCTACCATCTCTCTGCGGCCGAGGAGCTCGGCACGGTGTTCGAGGAGGTCGGCGGCTATGGCGACGTCGTGCTGGTGCGCGACATCCCGTTCTTCTCCCATTGCGAACACCATATCGTGCCGATCATGGGCAAGGCGCATATCGCCTACTATCCCCGCGAGGGCGTCGTCGGTCTCTCGAAGCTCGCCCGCGTCGTCGATATCTATGCCCGCCGCCTGCAGACCCAGGAAAATCTCACAGCGGAGATCGTCGGCGCCATCGAGGCGAGCCTCAAGCCGCGCGGCCTCGCGGTGCTGATCGAGGCCGAGCATATGTGCATGGCCATGCGCGGCATCCAGAAACAGGGCGTTTCCACCGTGACGACCGGCTTTACCGGCCTGTTCAAGGACAATGCCACCGAGCAGGTCCGGTTCATGACCATGGTGCGCGGGTTCAGGGCCTGAGAAAAAAACTCACCGTTGAAACCGATGTAGCGACCGGACCGTCAGGCAAGGCCCAGGAAGACCGCCAGGGACCGTGTGACGGAAAGAAGGCTCTCGTCATCCAAACGGCCGAATGATGGGCCAAGCCGATCTCGCTTCACCGACATCACCTGGTCGATCATGACCTGCGACGGTTTGTGCAGGTCATTAGGTCGGCTGGACAGTCAGCCTGATCAAAGGTGCGTCGACGAGCGTTCCGGACAGCAAGACGACCGTAACCGTGCCGGTTTCCGCGAATTGATCGGCCTGAATGACGAGCACCGGCCGAGGCCGGCCAAAGTCGCCGGGCATGGCGACGGTCACGAGAGCGCCACGCTTGACCGCTCGTCCCTGTCAGCGAGATCGGACAATGCAGCATCGAGAAAACCGCCCAGGCCGTGGTCTTCAGCATCCGCGGAAGCAACGATCATCGACTGTCGCCGACATTCTTCCGCGAAGCCGGGCCGGCGCGTATCCGGAACCCAGATTTGCACCGGCCGCAGACCGGCGGCACGCAGCGCGTCGGGACGCTTGCGTACCCTCTGATTGATGGATGCCGGCACGAGCTTACCGCCCTCCAACGTTACGTGTAACAAATGGGCGGACCTGTCGTGTCGGTCGAGATCAGCACAGCCCGACCTTTTGAGAGCTCAGAGCGTAATGGTTTCGCCCGGCTTCGGCACAGCCACCTTGGTGCGCACGCCGCTCATGCCGCTGACGAACTTGTCGGCAGTCGCGTCGATGATCGGAAACGTGCCGTAGTGGCAGGGCACGACCGTGTCGAAATCGAAAAACTTGCGGCACGCGAAGGCCGCCGCATCGCCGCCCATGGTGAAACGGTCGCCGACCGGCACGAGGGCGAGGTTCGGCCGGTGATATTCCGCGATCAGCGCCATGTCCGGCATCATGTCGGTGTCACCCATCGCATAGAGATGGGCGCCGCCCTTCACCTTGATCACCATGCCGTTGGGATTGCCGAGCGCATGGCTGACGCCGTCATGGAAGTCGCAGGACGAATGCAGCGCGTTGGTCAGCGAGACCGTGAACTCGCCCTGGTCGGTGGTGCCGCCGCAGTTCATGGGATCGAAGGATTTCAGGCCCTTGGCGGCCAGCACCATGCACAGATCGTAATTGGTGACGACCTTTGCGCCGGTCTCGGCGGCGATCTCGACGGCATCGCCGACATGGTCGGAATGGCCATGGGTGATCAGCACATGGGTCGCGCCGGCGATCGCCTCGGCGCGATTGCCGGTGAACGAGGGATTGCCGGTCAGGAACGGGTCGATGAGCACGATCGACTTGCCGAATTCCAGGCGAAAGGCGGAATGGCCGAACCAGGTGAGCTTCATCGTGCATCTCCTCATGCAAACAGGACTTCGCGCCCTCGAAGCAGTATAGAGGCCGCGCCTGAGGGCTCAACGCGCCGGGGAGGAAAAGCTGCATGGCGATCGTCGAACTTGCCGATATCCGCGCTCATGTCGCCAAGGGCCGGCGCGCCATGGGCATCGACCTCGGCACCAAGACGATCGGGCTCGCCCTTTCGGACGTGAACTGGACGATCGCGACCCCGCTGGAGACGATCCGGCGCGTGAAGTTCACGCCGGATGTGGCCGCCCTTCTCGACCTCGCGGCCCGGCACGATGTCGGCGCGCTCGTCGTCGGCCTGCCGAAAAACATGGACGGCAGCGAAGGGCCGCGCGCCCAGTCGACCCGGGCCTTCGTGCGCAACCTGATGCCGAAGACCGCCCTGCCTGTCGTCTTCTGGGACGAGCGGCTGTCGACCGCGGCCGTGACGCGCACGCTGATCGAGGCCGACGCCTCGCGCGCGCGCCGCGCCGAGCTGGTCGACAAGATGGCTGCCGCCTTCATCCTGCAGGGCGCGCTCGACCGGCTCGGCTATGGCGAGCTGTCCGAAGGCTGACTTTGCAGGATCAGCGCAGGTCGACCGGCCGGGGCAGCATTTCCGTGATCTGGACGCCGATGCGATTGCCGTTGATCACCACCTGCCCGCGTGCGATCGGCATGTCGTTGGCCAGGATCTGGACCTCGTCGTCCTCGGTGGCGTCGAGCTCGATGATGGCTCCGCGCGCCATGCGCAACATCTGATGGATCGGCATTTTGGTCGTTCCGAGCACCACGGATATGTCGAGCGGGACGGTTTCGATTTGCGCCATGAATGCACCGGTCTTAAGTGGAGCTGAAGAGACCACGAACATGGTGAACGAGTGGTAAATACGCGCGAGGATCTGGTCGACACGCTCCACCCCCAAGGAGCGGCCGCGCCGGTTGAATGGCTGATCGCGCCGCGGCAGGTCGCCTATGGCGAGGCGCTGGCCGGCATGGAGAGCCAGGTCCAGGCGATCGCCGAAGGCCGCGGCGCGGAGCGCGTCTGGCTCCTCGAACATCCCCCGCTCTATACGGCCGGCACCAGCGCCCGCGGCCGCGGCGTGATCGACGCGCGCTTTCCGGTCTTCGAAGCCGGGCGCGGCGGCCAGATGACCTACCACGGCCCCGGCCAGCGGGTCGCCTATGTCATGCTCGACCTCAACCGGCGCAAGCGCGACCTGCGTGTCTTCGTCGCCGCGCTGGAAGCCTGGATCATCGCGACGCTCGCCGCCTTCAACATTCGCGGCGAGCGGCGCGAGGACCGCGTCGGGGTCTGGGTGCGCAGGCCCGACAAGGGCCAAGGCTACGAGGACAAGATCGCCGCCATCGGCATCCGGGTGCGCCGCTGGGTGACGCTGCACGGCATTTCCCTGAACGTCGAGCCGGAGCTGGACCATTTCGGCGGCATCGTCGCCTGCGGCATCGAGGATCCGCGCTACGGCGTGACCAGTCTCGTCGACCTCGGCCTGCCGGTGACCATGGAAGAGGTCGACATGGTGCTGAAGAAGACCTTCATCGCGCAGTTCGGGCCGGTGGCGGGCAGCGAATAGCCAGCAGGGCATGAAGCGTCCGGCGGCGCCTCACCCCTGCCCCTCTTCGCTGTTCGCCATTCGCTATTCCCCACTCACCGGCAGGCTGCGCTTGTGGGCGCTGGCGCGATAGGTCTGGAGGATGCGTGCGCGGGCGGTCTCGCTCACCGGCTTGCCCTCGAGGAAATCGTCGATCTCCTCGTAGGTCACGCCATAGGCTTCCTCGTCAGGCTTCAGCGGCGCGTTGGTTTCGAGGTCGGCGGTCGGCACCTTGAACACCAGCTCGCGCGGCGCGCCGAGATGGGCGGCAAGCGCCCGCACGCGGCGCTTGTTGAGCCCGGCGAGCGGCAGGATGTCGGCGGCGCCGTCGCCGAACTTGGTGAAGAAGCCCATGACCGCCTCGGCGGCGTGGTCGGTGCCGATGACGATGCCGCGCACTGCCCCGGCCAGGCCGAACTGGGCGATCATGCGCTGGCGCGCCTTGATGTTGCCGTGATGGAAATCGACCCGGGCCGCGTCCACCAGGTCGCCGGCGCTGCGCATCAGCTCGGCCATCATGGCATCGGCCGCCGGCTTGATGTCGACCGTCACGACGCGGTCCGGTGCGATGGTCGCAAGGCAGTTCTGGGCATCGGCCTCGTCGGCCTGCACGCCATAGGGCAGACGCATCGCGAAGAAGCGGGCATCCCGGCCCTCCCCGCGCAGCCGCTTCACGGCCGTCTGGGCCAGCAGCCCGGCGGTCAGCGAATCAACGCCGCCGCTGATGCCCAGCACATAGGCGCCAGCCCCCGACGTCTTGAGATAATCGGCGAGGAAGGCCGTGCGCCGTTCGGCCTCGGTCGCGGCATCGAAGGTTTCCGGCACGACGATGTCGGGGGTGAGCGGCTGGGGCATGGCGTCCTTGCATTCCCACGTTCAGATGGTCCAATGGCGCACCGGATGAAGGCGTTCCGCAGCGTCGGCGCTCCCCGTGCCGGCGGACCATACCATCTCGAACAAGGGACGAAAGGCGCGGCGCCGAATGGCGGTTGCGCAGCGGAGACCGGACATGATCGCCGAGGATCCCTTCGATCTCGCGCGCTTCAGGAGCGCGCAGGAGCCCGTCTTCGACACGGCGCTCGCCGAACTGCGCGCAGGCGCCAAGCGCAGCCATTGGATCTGGTTCGTCTTCCCGCAGCTTCGCGGGCTCGGCCGCTCGCCGACGGCGCACCATTACGGTCTCGCATCGCTCGCGGAAGCGCGCGCCTATCTGACCGAACCGGTCCTGGCGCAGCGCCTGCGCTGCGCCACCGAAGCTGTCCTCGGCGTCGAAGGCCGCTCTGCGCACGACATATTCGGTTCGCCCGACGATCTGAAATTCAGGTCCTCGATGACCCTCTTCCGGCAGGCGGCCGGTCCGGCCGGCCAATTGTTCCAGCAGGCGCTCGACCGCTATTTCGACGGCGAAGCGGACGAAGCGACGATCGCCCTGCTGCAACGCTGAGGCCTCGCCCGATGCCGGTGTGCCCCACCTGGGCATCGGGCGAAGAGCGGCATCGCGGCAAGCGCCTGCCCGCCTATTTGGCGATGCTGAGCACCGGGCTCGTTTCCTTGTCCGAGGTCATCACGACGAGCAGGCTCGATACAAGCTCGGCCTTCTTGTCGTCGGACATGGCCAGCGTCTCCTTGCCGTCGAAATGCTTGATGACGTCGTCGATGATGGCGAGCGCGTTCTCGACCATGTAGCGGCGGGCCTGGAAGATCGCGACGGCCTGCTGGCGCTTGAGCATGGCGACCGCGATCTCCGCGGCATAGGCCAGGTGGCTGAGACGGGTCTCCTCGATGACGATGCCGGCGACCGACAGCTTGGCCTGCAGGGCTTCCTGCAGCTTGGCGGCGATCTCGTCGATATTGCCGCGCAGGGAAATCTCGGTCTCGGAATCATAGGGATAGTGCGCGGCCAGGGTGCGGATCGCGATGTCGCTCTGATTGGCGACGAAGGTGCGATAATTGTCGACGTTGAACGTCGCCTGCGCCGCATCGGCGACCCGCCAGACCACCACCGCGCCGATCTCGATCGGATTGCCGTTGCGGTCGTTCACCTTCAGCTCGTTGGTGGCGAAATTGATCAGCTTCAACGGAACGGCGGTCTTGCTGCTGAACGGAATGGTGTAGAGAAAGCCGCTCTGGCGCAGCGTGCCCATATAGCGGCCGAAAAAGGTGATGACGCGCGCCTCGTTCGGCTGGATCACGGTGAAGCCGCTGGCCAGCAGAATGCCGATCACCGCGATGGGCCCGGCCAACGGCCAGAACAGGACGCCCGCGACTGCCAGCAGCGCCAGCCAGCCCAGCAGAAATACGAAGCCGCTCATGGCCCAGGCGTCACGGTCGGTAATCGTCTGCATGATCATCGCTCCGTTGGGTTCGCCGGCTGCCCGGGATGTCGATCCCGGCCCCCCGACCGGATTCCAGCACACATGACGTTACGTCATGTGTGCGGCTTTTTCAAACCGTCGGCCGGATTTCGAACCCCTGCTGCTGCGCACCCTCGTTCCACGCGCCGGCTTCGGCCGGCCGCCGGTCGATGCGGTCGACCTTGGCGCCGAGCGGCCCGTTCATCGCAGCGACGGCGACGGCCTCGACCGCCGCCGCCTCGCCTGCCAGCACGGCCTCGACCGTCTCGTCCAGGCGATTGCGCACCCAGCCCGACACGCCGCGGGCCTCGGCTTGACGGCGCAGCCACTGGCGGTAGCCGACCCCCTGGACCCGGCCGGAAATGATCAGGTGGACGACCATGGCAGCTTCGCCTCCCGCTCCTTCAGCAGCGCCTCGGCATGGGTGATGAAGTCGCGGTGAACCGGTACCGCGTCGCGTGTTACCGACAGGAGGAGCTGGTAGACCATGTTCGAGCCGTGCAGGAAGCTCAGCTCCACGGCCGACAGATAGAATTCCCACATGCGCGCGAACCGTTCACCCTGCATGGCTACGACCTTGTCGCGCACGGCCTCGAAATTCTCGCGCCAGGCCTTGATGGTCCAATAATAGTGCAGCCGCAGCACTTCGCAGTCGTCGACCCAGAGCCCGGTGCGCTCGGTGGAGGCGAAGACTTCCGACAGAGCCGGCGTATAGCCGCCGGGGAAGATGTATTTGCGGATGAAGGGCGCCGTGGTGCCGGGCGGGGACATGCGGCCGATGGCATGGATCATCGCATAGCCGCCATCATTGAGCAGCCGCCGGACGGTCGAGAAATAGTCGTCGAAATGGTTCACGCCGACATGTTCCATCATGCCGACCGATACGACCCGGTCGAACCGGCCCGCGAGTTCGCGATAGTCCTTTTCGAAAAAGGTGATCCGGTCGGCGATGCCGGCCTTGGCAACCCGGTCCTTCGAGGCCGCCAGTTGATCGGGCGAGACGTTGATGGCGGTGACGTGAACGTCGCAGACTGCGGCGAGATAGGTCGCAAGCCCGCCCCAGCCCGAGCCGATCTCGGCGACCGTCATGCCCGGCTCCAGCCGCAGCTTGGCCGCGATATGCCGCATCTTGGCGATCTGCGCGTCCTTCAGCGGCGTGTCGGGCCGCTCGAAATAGGCGCAGGAATAGCTCATGGTCTCGTCGAGCCAGAGTTCGTAGAAGGCGCGCGGATGGTCGTAGTGGCTGGAGACATTGGCAGCCGCCTGGCCAATCTTGTTCGATTGCTGGCGTCGCTTCAGCGTCCGCCAGACCTTGCGCAGCGCCTGCTGGATCGGATGCGAGCCAAGTCCCGTGCGGTTCACCGAGAACAGCATGAGCAGATCGAAGATCTTGCCGCCATTCTCGATCGTCAGCCGGCCGTCCATATAGGCTTCGGCCGATGCGAGCTCCGGGTTGAAGAACAATTCGCGCTGGACCTTGCCGTCATGCAGCTTGACCGTCACGTCCGGCCCGTTCTCGCCGGAGCCGAAGCTTTCCCGGCTGCCGTCATGGTGCAGCACGGTGAGCCGGCCGTTGCGGACGAAGCGGGACAGAAGATGGGCGAGCATGCTCATGTCGGACCTCGGTGAGCGCCCGGGAGCCGGAATGGCCAGGACGCGCATTGACACCTGCCCGGGCGAATTCCCGCATGAACGGGCGCCGGGAATTGATGGAAGCCGGCATCAGCTTCGGCTCGCCATTCGCGCGCCGCCTGAACCAGGCGGGGACCCGCGAATGCCGGATGAGCATGACACCGGCCCTGACGGCGGCGCAGGCAACGAAAACGAGCTCGAAACGATGCGCCGACGGTGACCCGCGATATAGCCTGCCCGGCAGCCGGAAGCGAGTGCGGCGCAGCGTGAAGCGGCCGCCATGCGCCAAATCAGCTTGCGCGGCCGGGCGCGGCGTGATGCAAGACCGCCGTCCCGCCCCGGCCCGAGCCCCATGTCCCTCGTCATCGCCAGTCTTGCCCCGGTCTTTCTGATCATCGTGCTCGGCGCGGTGCTGCGCGCGCAGAACCTGATGGACACGGCCGGCTGGAACGGGCTCGAACGGGCGACCTATTACGTGTTCTTCCCGGCGGTCATCATCATGACGCTGGCCAAGGCGGACCTGACGCGCGTGCCGGTGGTCGAGGTCGGCGCGGCGCTGATCGGCGCGATCCTCGCCATGGCCGCGCTGCTTCTCGCGCTGCGGCCTCTGCTCGCCCGCCTGTTCGGCATGAGCGACACGTCCTTCACCTCGGTGTTCCAGGGCGCGACGCGCTGGAACTCCTTCGTCGCCATCGCGACGGCCGGCGCCCTGCATGCGAGCGTCGGCCTGACGCTGACCGCCATCGCGGTCGCCGCGATGATCCCGCTGCTCAACGTGCTCGCGGTGATCATGCTGCAGCGCTATGCGCAGGGCCGGCCGATCGTGCTCGGGCCAACGCTGAAGACGTTGATCGCCAACCCGTTCATCTGGTCCTCGGCGATCGGCATCGTGATCAATGCGCTCGGCCTGCAGCTGCCGCTGATTCTCGTCCGGTTCGGCGATATTCTCGGGCAGGCCGCGCTTGGCGCGGGGCTGCTGCTGGTTGGCGCCGGCCTCGACGTCAAGGCGGCATTCCGGCCGCGCGGCCTGACGTGGCTCTGCTGCGCGCTGAAGCTCGTGCTGATGCCGGCCATGGTCGGCTCCGTCTGCATCGCGCTCGGCGTCTCCGGCGTGCCGCTGCAGGTGGCCGTGCTCTGCGCGGCCATGCCGACCGCCTCCGGCTCCTACATTCTCGCCCGCCACATGGGGGGCGATGCGCCCCTGATGGCGGAGATCCTGACTGTGCAGACGCTGCTCGCGGTCGTCACCATTCCGCTCGCCCTCAACCTGGTAAGCTGAGGTGGCGGCACGAAAAAGGGCGCGGTCCTGCGACCGCGCCCTCCGATCGCCGGCGGGCCGTCCGCCCGGCCGCGCCGATCAATCGTAATATTCCATGTTGCTGCCCGGCGTGTAGAAGTTGCGGGCCGGACGCTCGTAGTAGACCCGCGGCGGCGGGGCCTCGTCGTAATAGTAGGCGCGCGGCGGCGCGGTGTAGTAGCCGCCGCCATAATACCGGCGCGGCGGATAATAGGTTTCCTCGTAGCGCCGGTTGTTCTCGGCGGCGATCGCGGCACCGGCGGCAAGGCCGATGATACCGAGCGCGATACCGGCGCCGACGGCCGCGCCGTTGCCGCCATGGTGATGGTGGCGGCGATAATATTGCGCAGATGCCGGCGTGATGCTGGTCGCAACGCCGGCAGCCACCACAAGACCGGCCACCGTGGCCTTCAGGCCTCGCGATTTGAAAGCTTGGGTCAGCATTGTCATGCCCCTTTCTGGTCGCCGGAAGCTCCGTGGCGCCTCGCGCCTCGACTTCGAGCTTCCTGATCGAACCTTGGGGCAGACAGTAGAGGGGACGGCTTGAACCCCGCCTGAATGGACGGTGACCATATCGTGGCGCCGCCATGAACGGCCGTTCAGCTTGATTGCGGCGGCCCGGGCAAGACCCTAGCCGGCCGCGGGCACCGCCGAGATGACCACGAAGGCCTGGGCCAGCGGATATTCGTCGGTGATCGTCAAATGGATGACCGCGCGGTAGCCCGGCGGGGTCATGGCCTCGAGCCGCGCCTGCGCGCCGTTGGTCAGCTCCATGGTCGGCTGCCCGGAGGGCAGATTGGCAACCCCCATGTCGCGCCAGAAGACGCCGCTGCGGATGCCGGTGCCGAGCGCCTTGGCGCAGGCTTCCTTGGCCGCGAAACGCTTGGCATAGGTCGACGCCCGGTGCGCCCGGCCTTCCGCCCGCGCGCGCTCGCGCTCGGTGAACAGGCGGTGGGTGAACCGCTCGCCATGGCGTTCGATCGACTTCTCGATCCGCCTGATGTCGCAGAGATCGGAGCCGATGCCGAGGATCATTGCCTGCGCCTCCGCGTCGCGAGCACGGTCAATACGATGCCGCCGATCGTGATGACCAGGCCGAGCAGCACCAGCGGGATGCGCTCCTTCGGCGGATCGTCGAGCACGATCACGTCGTCGCAGGTCGCGCCGACGACCAGCCGCAGGTTTTCGAAAACCGGCTTGCCGTCCGGCGCGTGGCGGTATTGCGGCAGGTCGATGCGGCAGTCCTGCACCATGGGACCGATGCGTCGCTCGAAGGCATAGGCGGGCACGGAGACCGTATCGCGCGAGGAATGGGTGACCACCGAGGACACCCAGCGCGCACTCACCGCCTCGCTCGCATCGGCGCGCCAGTAGTGGACCAGCGGCCAGAGATTGGGCGCGAGCACGACCAGGCCGAGCACAACGACGAACAGCCCGACGATCATGCGTGTGCGCGACGGCGGGAGTTCCGGCGTCTGGAAGGTCAAGCCTTGGCTCCCTGGATGCCGCGCGAGCCCGGCTTCACCGCCGGCAGGGCGGCGAGCTCGGGCGGCAGGTCGTCGGCGGGGAAGTCCGGCACATACCAGGACAGCAGCGAAACCATGGGTACGCCGACCTCGACCTTGCCGCCGGACCGGTCGACCAGCACCGCTGCGCCGACGGTGACGCCGGCATGGCCTGATATCGCCTCCAGGCACTCGCGCGTCGACAGGCCGGTCGTGACGATGTCCTCGACCACCAGGACGCGCGCGCCGGCGGGGATTTCGAAGCCGCGGCGCAGCTTGAAGCAGCCGTCCTCGCGCTCGACGAAGATCGCCTTGGCGCCGAGCTGCCGGGCGGTCTCGTAGCCGGGAACGATGCCGCCGACCGCGGGCGAGACCACATAGTCGATCTTGCCGAAGGTCGCCCTCACCTTGTCCGCCAGCGCCGCGCAGAGCCGCGCCGTGCGCTCCGGATCCTGGAAGACGAACATCTTCTGCAGGAAGACCGGGCTGCGCCGGCCCGAGGACAGGATGAAGTGGCCTTCGAGCAGAGCGCCGGCAGCGCGGAATTCGGCGAGCACGTCGTCAGGGGTCATGGAGGTCTCGGCTGGCTTCTGGAACTTGGCGGATCAACGCCTAACCAGCCCGCCTGTCAACCTCATACCGGGAGGCATTTTCGGCGGCTCCGGGCTTCGCCGGTCGATTTGCCGGCTCGGCGTCATTCGAAGACCCGCAGCGCATCCGCCGCCATCGGCAGGCTCTTGATGCCGCCGATGATGGCGTTGAGGTGCTTCAGGTCCCAGACCTCGACGTCGATCATCACGTCGGTGTAGTCGGCGGTTTTGCGCTGCATGCGCAGATTGTCGATATTGCCGTCATTGTCGGCGATCACCTGGGTGATGCGGGCGAGCGAGCCAGGCTCGTTCCGTGATTTCACCGCGATGCGCACGGGATAGCGCGACGGCTTGTTCTCGTCGATGTCCCAGCGCACGTCGAGCCAGCGCTCCGGCTCGTTGTCGTAGGCCGCGAGCGCCGGCGACTGGATCGGATAGATGGTGATGCCCTCGCCCGGCGTCATGATGCCGACGATGCGGTCGCCCGGCACGGCGCCGCCGTCGGCGGCGAAGCGCACCGGCAGATCGAAATTGATGCCGCGGATCGGAATGGCGCCCTCGGTCTCCGGCACCTGGAACTTCAGCGAATCGGCGCCGCCGACCCCGAACCAGTCCTCGCCGGGTTTCGGGCCGAGCGGCACGGTGCCCTTGAAGTCGGGATGGACCGCCTTCAGGACATCGTCGGGCGGGATCTCGTCGCGGCCCACCGCCCAGTAGACGTCCTCGACGGAGGCCCGCGCCAGGCGCTTGAGGCCGGGCTTGATCAGTTCGTCCGAAAACGGCTTGCCGGCCCGGGTGAACAGGTTCTGCACGATGCGCCGGCCGAGCTCGAGATATTGCGCGCGGGTCGCCGCACGGGTCGCGCGGCGGATCGCCGAACGGGCCCGGCCGGTGACCACGATGCTCTCCCAGGCCGGCGACGGCGTGGCATTGGGATCGGTGATGATCTCGACCTCGTCGCCGTTCTGCAGTTCGGTGACCAGGGGCCGCTCGACGCCGTTGATGCGCGCGCGCGAGCAGTGATTGCCGATGTCGGTATGCACGGCATAGGCGAAGTCGATGCAGATCGCCTTGCGCGGCAGGGCGATCAGCCGGCCCTTCGGGGTGAAGCAGTAGACCTGGTCGGAGAACAGTTCGAGCTTGGTGTGTTCGAGGAACTCTTCCGGATTGGAGCCGTGGGCGAGCGTCTCGACCGTGTAGCGCAGCCAGGCATAGGCCCGGCTTTCGTTCTCGAAGGTCGAAAGCTCGGCGCCGTCCTTGTAGAGCGCATGGGCGGCAATGCCGTATTCGGCGACCTCGTGCATCGCGCGGGTGCGGATCTGCATCTCCACGCGCTGGCTGCCCGGCCCGATCACGGTGGTGTGGATCGAGCGGTAGTCGTTGGCTTTCGGCGTGGAGATATAGTCCTTGAAGCGCTGCGGCACGGCCGGCCAGGTGGTGTGGATGACGCCCACCGCGCGATAGCAGTCGGCGAGGCACTCGACGATCACCCGGAAGCCGACAATGTCGGAGAGCTGCTCGAAGGAGACCGATTTGCGCTCCATCTTGCGATAGATCGAATAGGGCCGCTTCTCGCGGCCCGAGACCTCGGCGGAAATGCCCTCGCCGGCGAGCTTGCCGGTGAGCTGCGTCTCGATCTCGGCGATCGCCTTGGCGTTGGCCTCGCGCTGGCGTTCGAGCCTCGCCGTCAAGGCGGCATGGGCTTCCGGGTTGATCTGGCGGAACGACAGGTCCTCCAGTTCCTCGCGCATGTCGTGCATGCCCATGCGGCCGGCGAGAGGAGCATAGATGTCGAGGGTTTCCTGGGCGATCCGGTCGCGCTTGGCCGCCGGCACGTAATGCAGCGTGCGCATGTTGTGCAGCCGGTCGGCGAGCTTGACCAGCAGCACGCGCACGTCGGACGTGATGGCGAGCAGCAGCTTGCGCAGGTTCTCCGCCTGCACCGCCTGCTTGGAGACGAGATCGAGCTTCTTCAGCTTGGTCAGGCCGTCGACGAGATCGGCAATGTTCTCGCCGAACTTCTCGCGGATGTCCTCCTTGGTCGCCGCGGTGTCCTCGATCGTGTCGTGCAGCAGCGCCGCGACGATGGTGGCGTCGTCGAGCTTCAGGTCGGTGAGGATGGCGGCGACTTCCAGCGGATGCGAGAAGTAGGGATCGCCGGAGGCCCGCTTCTGGCTGCCATGGGCGAGCATGGCATAGACATAGGCGCGATCCAGCAGGGCCTCGTCGGTCTGCGGGTTGTAGCGCTTGACGCGGTCCACCAGCTCGTATTGCCGCATCATGGACGGTTATCTGCCTCTGCGAGTGTCGCCGCGGCGGAAAACCGCCCCCGGCTAACGGATATCATTGCTCAGCCCCGATCACACAAGGCAAAGGCTAAAAAAGCCGGAATCAGGGCAGGTTTGCGCGTTCATCCCGTCTTTCCTTGTCCGCCACCGCGCGATATCGACCTTGTGAGCGCGCTGCGGAAAGGAACGCCGCGGCAACGGACGGCGCAGGCGGCGCGGCAGCCACCCGTACGGCGCACGCAAAAAAGGCGGCCATCGGCCGCCTTTGGCATTCTCGATCCCGGGACGCGGACGGCTCACATGCCGTCGTCTTCGTCGGTGTCCTCCGGCGGCTTCAGGCCTTCGAGGCCGCGCAGCAGGTCTTCCTCGCTCATGCGGTCGAGAGCGACGTCGTCGTCCCGGTCGCCGCCGGCCGAAGCGATCATCGGCACCGCATCCGGCTCCGGCTCGTCGACCTCGACATATTTCTGCAGCGAGTGGATCAGGTCTTCCTTCAGGTCCTCCGGCGACACCGTCGCGTCGGCGATCTCGCGCAGCGCCACGACCGGGTTCTTGTCGCGGTCGCGGTCCACGGTGAGCGGCGCGCCGGCGGCGAGCATGCGCGCGCGATGGCTGGAGAGCAGCACCAGCTCGAACCGATTGTCGACCTTTTCAATGCAATCTTCGACGGTGACGCGAGCCATCGGTTATCCTTGTTCGGGCGCCTCGCGGCTGAGGCGGATGTCCGGAAAGCTGGGCTATATAACCGGCGAAGGCCGAGGATACAAGCCTTTGCCGGCGGATGCGGCGAGCCTCGCCCCCCGCTCCCGGATGCCGGCTGCCTGGTGCCGGGCCCGCCGCCATGGCCGCGCGCCGCGAATCGGCACCGTGCGGCCCGGGCCTTCTGCGCCAACCGGCGCCGGCGCGCTTCGCCGATTCGGCCCCGCCGGCCCACGGGCGGTCCATTCCCGCCTTTTCGGCCGGTCCGGACGCTCGGGGAAGTCGAAATTCGCCGCCGCATAGCCGTGGATTGTGACGGCAGCGTCTTGCCGCCGTTCCGCTGCATGTTAAACTCATTCCAGATTTGGCGAACACTTGCCACATCGTGTGTTGTCGACCCCACATTGCCGTCGCGCGGCTCGCTTTTGCTATGGATCACCTGCCCCGCGCCGCATTGCCTGAAGGACCCGATCCATGTCGAGCGGACAAGAACGCATCGCACTCTTCATCGATGGCGCCAATCTCTATGCAACGGCAAAGACGATCGGGTTCGATATCGACTACAAACGTTTGCTGAAGGAATTTCAAAGTCGGGGCTATTTGCTTCGCGCCTACTATTACACTGCTCTTGTCGAGGATCAGGAATATTCCTCGATCCGACCGCTGATCGACTGGCTCGACTACAACGGCTTTACCGTCATCACCAAGACCGCCAAGGAATTCACCGATTCCATGGGGCGCCGAAAGGTGAAGGGCAATATGGACATCGAGCTGGCGGTCGATGCCATGGAGCTGGCTCCGCGGGTCGACCATATCGTGCTGTTCTCCGGCGACGGCGACTTCCGCTCGCTGGTCGAGGCGCTGCAGCGGCGCGGCGTCAAGGTGTCGGTGGTCTCGACCGTCTCCGTTCAGCCCGCCATGATCGCCGACGAACTGCGCCGGCAGGCCGACGAGTTCATCGATCTCGCCCATCTCATGCCGCGCGTCGGCCGCGACCCATCGGAGCGCAGCCAGCGCCAGGCCGCCCAGGATGTGCCCGGCTTCGTGCGCGACCGGCCGCGGCCGGCCCGGCCGGTGGCATCCACCAGCCCGGTCTCGACCGGCCCCGACGACGATTTCGCCGACCGCTGACCAATGACCGCATCGCTCGCTTCCGGGCCGGGCCGCGACTGCCCGCTCTGCCCTCGTCTCGTCGCCTTCCGCGACAAGCAGCGCGCCGCCCATCCCGACTGGCACAACGCGCCGGTGCCCTCGTTCGGCACCGACGATTCGCGGCTGCTGATCGTCGGTCTCGCCCCCGGCCTGCAGGGCGCCAACAAGACCGGGCGCCCGTTCACCGGCGACTGGGCCGGCGACCTGCTCTACGAGACGCTCCTTCATTTCGGCCTGGCCAGCGGCGTCTATGACGAGCGGCCGGACGACGGACTGACGCTGATCGATACCCGCATCACCAATGCGGTGCGCTGCGTGCCGCCCGAGAACAAGCCGACGCCGGCGGAAATCACCACCTGCCGGACATTCCTGTCGGCGACGGTCGCCGCCATGCCGCGCCTGACGGCGATCGTCGCGCTCGGCCGGATCGGCCATGACAGCGTGGTGCGGGCGCTGGGCGAGAAACCGTCGCGCGCGCCTTTCGGCCACGGCGCGACGCACCGGATCGGCCAGATCACCCTGTACGACAGCTATCATTGCTCCCGCTACAACACCAATACGGGCGTGCTGACCCCGGACATGTTCCGGGCGGTCTTTGCCGCCGTGCGAGCCCATCTCGACGGCGCATGACGCATCACCACCCGCAAGGGCTGTAGAACGGCCCGGCCTCCCGTGCCGTTGAACCTTTCGATCCGATGCCACGACCCACTGCCGGAGCCGCCGAGGGCGGCCGCCGTCGGCCGGCCCTGCCGCGCCCCTCAAGGGAAAGTGCATCGCCATGCCAAGCGACCTCAAGCGCCTCCTGCGTGTCGCAATCTTCGCCGCCGCGGCGATCGGCACGGTTTTCTGGCTCGGCACCGCGGCGCGCGTCATGGCGATGCCGGTCGGCCATCGCGACGGTCTGGAGACCGTCGGCGTGCTGCTCGCGACGGCCTATTTTCTCGGCCTCGTCGTTCCGGTCCTGGTGCTCGGCATTCTCGGCCGATGCCTCATCGTCGGCACGCTGCTGGCGGCCGTCGTGATCGGGCTCGCCGTCGACACCATCTGGCCATGGTTTCCCTGGACGCTGTTTCAACAAAGCTGATCGTCGCGACGATTGCCGTTGCGTGAAGGCCGCGACCGCGTCAGGTTCGTTCCTGCGGCGGATCGCTGTCTGGCCTGCGGTCCGATTCCGGCGGTTGCATCCGATAGACATGGGACGCCCCAGGGAGATGCTGGAACCCCGGGCAACGCCGGCTTGGCTCCACATCCGGCGCGGCCTCGAAACGGACCTTCGCAGCCCGTCCGGCGTTGCACGGACAAGGTGCACCCACTCGCATCACCACGCCCGGTCGCCCCGGCCCAACCATCACGGGAGAGCTCATCGATGAACCGCCGTCACGCCCTGAAGATGTTCGGCACCGCCGCGCTCGGCGCCGCCCTGCCGGTCGCTGCCCGCCAGCGCGTATTCGCCCAGCCGGCGAGCGGCCCCTTCACGCTGGCGCCGATCGGCTACGCCTACGAGGCCCTGGAGCCCCATATCGACGCGCAGACCATGACCATCCACCACCAGCGCCACCACGGTGCCTATGTCAGCAATCTCAACGCGCTGGCCGGCCAGTATCCGGCCCTGAAGCCGGATGCCATCGAGACCGTCCTGCGCAACCTTCAGGCGGCGCCCGACGCGGTGCGTACCGGCATCCGCAACAATCTCGGCGGCCATTGGAATCACGTGCATTTCTGGGACATCATGACGCCCGGCGGCGCAAAGGAGCCGGGGACGGAGCTCGCAACCGCGATCAACGGCGCCTTCGGCGATTTCGGCCAGTTCCGCCAGCGCCTCAATGCCGCGGCCGGCGGCCGGTTCGGCTCCGGCTGGGCCTGGCTCGTCGTCGACAAGGACCGCAAGCTCGCCGTCGTCTCGACCGCCAACCAGGACAATCCGCTGATGGACGGCGCCAATGGCGTCGTGCTCGGCGTCGATGTCTGGGAACACGCCTATTATCTGAAATACCAGAACCGGCGCGCCGACTATGTCACGGCCTGGTGGAACACGGTGAACTGGACCAAGGCCGGCGCCAATTACCAGCGGGCCATGACCTGACGGGGTGGAATGACGGCGGGTCGTCGCCGGCGGCGGCCGCGCCGCCGGAGAATCGACATCAACTGCGCCACCCAAGATGCTGGAAAGCCAGGGTATTCGGAACGCCGCGCGCTCAGCCGCGCTCGCGCATGATGCGCGCCTGATCGCGCTGCCAGTCGCGCTTCTTCTCGGTTTCGCGCTTGTCGTGCAACTTCTTGCCGCGCGCGAGCGCGATCTGCAGCTTGGCCCGGCCCTTCTCGTTGAAATAGAGCTTGAGCGGCACGACCGTCATGCCCTCGCGTTGCACGCCGCCGATCAGCTTGGCGATCTCGCGCTTGTGCAGCAGCAGACGGCGCGGCCGCCGCGGCTCGTGGTTGAAGCGGTTCGCCTGCAGATATTCCGGGATGTTGCAGTTGAACAGGAAGAATTCCTCGCCGGAGGGACCGGCATAGCTCTCCCCGATCGTCGCCTTGGAAGCGCGCAACGACTTGACCTCGGTGCCGGTCAGCTGAAGCCCGGCCTCGAAGGTCTCGATGATCTCGTAATCGTAACGGCCGCGCCTGTTGTCGGCGATCAGCTTGATGTTGGGATCCTGTTTCGACGCCATCAGTTCAGCAGGCCGGCATGGACAAGCGCCGAGCGCAGCGTTTCCCGCGTGCCTGCCGTCACCGGCACCATGGGCAGCCGCGTCTCATCCGACATGCGGCCGAGCATGGCGAGCGCCGCCTTGGAAGGCGCGGGATTGGGCTCGACGAACAGCGCCTGATGCAGCGGGAACAGCTTGTCCTGCAGCTTCAGCGCCGTCTGGTAATCGCCCGCGAGGCAGGCGTTCTGGAAATCCGCGCAAAGGCGCGGCGCGACATTGGCCGTCACGGAGATGCAGCCGTGGCCGCCATGGGCCATATGGGCGAGCGCGGTGCCGTCCTCGCCCGAAAGCTGGATGAAGTCCTCGCCGCAGGCCTGGCGCTGGGCCGAGACCCGGTCGAGCTTGGCGGTGGCATCCTTGACGCCGACGATGTTCTTGATCTTGGCCAGCCGCGCCATGGTCTCGACCGACATGTCGACCACCGAGCGCGGCGGAATGTTGTAGATCAGGATCGGCAGCGTGGTCGCTTCCGCGATCGCCTTGAAGTGCTGGTAGAGCCCTTCCTGGTTCGGCTTGTTGTAATAGGGCGTGACATGCAGCAGGCCCTGGGCGCCGACCTTCTCTGCATGCTGGGAGAACTCGATCGCATCGATCGTGTTGTTCGAACCGGCGCCGGCAATGACCGGCACGCGGCCGCGGGCCTCCTCGATCGCCCAGACGATGACCTGCTTGTGCTCGTCATGGGTCAGGGTCGGGCTCTCGCCCGTGGTGCCGACCGGTACGATGCCGTGCGAGCCTTCCGCAATCACCCAGTTCACATGGGCGCGAAACGCTTTCTCGTCGAGTTTGCCATTCGAGAACGGCGTGACGAGAGCGGGAATCGACCCCTTGAACAGAGTGGCGGACATGAAACGTTCTCCCGAACGTGGCAGCGTTGGAACGGCCGGGCGCGATGCGCCGGGCCCATGACAGGCGTCACAAAGCCTTGTGACGGCTTCGCCGTCAAGCGAAACGGCCCCGCAAAGCTCCGTAGAAATACACAAATGCCGCGTAAAGATCCCATGCTGAATCGCGCGGACGTGCGTCGCCGCGTCATATGGGCGTTCCGCCTCCCCGACGCGAGGCCTGCAAGCGCCTGACAGCCGCGACGAAATGGCCGAGCGCGGCCGATCCGCCGTCGCGCCGCCAGACGAGTTGCAGCGGCGCGACCAGGAGCGGCGTGTCGGCCAGGGCGAGATAGACGATCCCCTCGGTTTCCAGGCGCCGCATCGAGGCGGGAATGATCGAGACGCCGAGGCCTGCGGCCACCAGCGAGAGCACCGAAGGCAGCCGCGCCGCCTCCTGGCCGATGCGCGGACTGAAGCCGGCGGCGCTGCAGGCGGCGATGATGGCGTCATAGAGCCCCGGGCCGCTCGGCCGCCGGTAGAGCACGAAGGTCTCCTCGCTGAGATCGATGAGGCGGATCGCCCCACCCGCCGCCGCCAGCCTGTGCTGCACGGGCACCGCGGCGAGCATCGGCTCCTCCATCAGCGCCTCGATGGCGAGGCCGGGCCTGCGTCCGGCGGCCGCGCGAACGAAGGCAGCGTCGAGCCGGCCGGCCGCCAGCGCGTCCGTGAGCTCCAGCGAGCCACCCTCCTCCAGCGCCAGCGACACGGCGGGCACCGCCTCGCCGAAGCTCCTGATCGCCGCCAGGACGAAGGGGTGAAAGGCCGCGGAGCCGGTGAAGCCGACGGCGAGCCGGCCGCTCTCGCCGCGGGCGATCCGCCGGCAGGTCTCGACCGCCTGCTCGACGGCCCCGAGGATCGCCCGCGCGTCGCCCAGGAGCGACCGTCCGCTCTCGGTCAGCCGCATGCCGCGCGGCAGCCGCTCGAACAGGCGGACGCCGATCGCCGCCTCGATCGCCTGGATCTGCTGGCTGAGCGGCGGCTGCTGCATGCCGAGCCGCTCGGCTGCGCGGGTGACATGCCCCTCCTCGGCGACGGCCACGAAATAGCGGAGCTGGCGCAGATCGAGATTATTCATATCCAGACCATATGGATTTTCCCCCCAACATATATTGGACCAGATGATGACGTGGAACTAGGTCAGAGCCCACAGGGCTCCGGCAGCAGCGTGACGGACGCCCCTGACCCCGGAGTCCCGCCATGACCACGACGACAGCGACGGACGAGGTCTCCGCGCCCGCCCGCCCGCCCGGCCTCAAGGCCCTCTTCCTCGGCTTTCTCGAACTCGGCCTGACCGGTTTCGGCGGCGTTCTGCCGCTGGCCCGGGCGATGATCGTGGAACAGCGCCGATGGCTGTCGGCGGAAGAGTTCGCCGACCTCCTGGGGCTGTGCCAGTTCCTGCCCGGCGGCAACATCATCAACCTGTCGGTTGCCATCGGCCTCAAGTTCCACGGTGCGCGAGGCGCATTCGCCGCGCTCGTCGGCCTCATCGCCTTTCCGACCGCCATCGTGATCGGGCTCGGCGCGATCTACGCCCAGGTCCAGGCCGATCCGAACATCCGGCACATGTTCTCCGGGCTCGCCGCGGCCGCCGCCGGCCTGCTCGTCTCGATGGCTGCAAAGATGGCCGTGCCGCTCTTCAGGCGGCCGGAAGGACTGGCCGTCGCGGCCCTCTGCTTCATCGCGATCGCCGTGCTGCGGCTGCCGCTGCTGCCGACCATGCTGACGCTCGCGCCGCTCAGCATCCTGCTCACCTGGCTCGTCGCGCGCCGCGCTGCCGGAAAGGCCTGAGCCATGGTCTCCGTCCTGGTCGCCCTCTTCCTGATCTTCACCGAGCTGTCGCTGCTCGCCTTCGGCGGCGGCAATACGATCCTGCCGGAAATGCAGCGTCACGTGGTCGATATCCAGCACTGGATGACGGCCAGGGAATTCTCCATGCTGTTCGCGCTCGCCCAGGCCGCCCCCGGCCCGAACATGATGATCGTGCCGCTGATCGGCTGGCACGTCGCCGGCTGGTCCGGACTGCTCGTCGCCTCGGTCGCGAAATTCGGCCCGTCGTCGTTCGTCACCGCCCTCGCCATGGGCCTATGGCACCGGTTCAAGGACCGCCCGTGGCGCCGCGTCGTGCAGGCCGGACTGGTGCCGATGACCGTCGGCCTCGTCTCCGCCAGCGCCTTCCTGATCGCCGAGGCCTCGGGCGGCGAATGGGTCCTGATCGCCGTCACGCTCGCCGTCGCGGCCGTCACCTATAGGACGCGGCTCCACCCGCTCTGGGCGCTCGCCGCCGGTGCCCTGGCCGGCTGGGCCGCTCTCGGCCCGATCTGAGGCGGCCGGCCGCCGATCGTTAGCGCCCGCTTAACCACGCCGATCGATTACCCCTCGCCGCGTTCAACACTCGCTAAGGAAAACAAACGACAAACGATGGTTCAGGGGCCGCATTCTGTCCGGACGGTGCGGCCGTTCCGTATTGCGTATCAGGACGGATTCATGGCGCCGCTCGCTGTCTTCCTTCCCCGTTTGGGCCTGCTCACCGGCGTCGCTCTCGGCGCGCTGCTCATCGCCACTCCCGCCCTGCCCCAGGCGAGCGACGGCGACATGCCCCAGCATCTCCTGGAAGCCCAGGCCGCGGAACAGGCCGGCGACGACGAGCCGGCCGAGGCGACGCAGCAGCCGATCGTTGAAGCCCGCGCGAGCGGGCCGGCGGTGACCGGCTCGATCGGACAAAGCGAGCGTTCCTGGCGCCCCCAGGGTGATGGCGGCGGCCAGGTCGACGTCGCGGCGCTCGGCCGCGTGATCGCAGCGGCCAAGGCCGGCCGGGTCGAGCAGGCCACAGCCGGACGCAACGCCTTGACCGACCCGGTGTCGCGCGCGGTCGCCGAATGGGCGATCCTCAGGTCCAACGAGAACCTGCCTTTCGCGCGGCTCGCCGCCTTCGTCGAGACCAATCCGGGCTTCCCGGCGTCGCAGCGCATTCGCGCGCGTGCCGAGGCCGCCCTGCTGGAACAGAATATCGACGGCGCGACTGTGCGCGGCTTCTATGCCCGCCGCCAGCCGAGCTCGGCCAAGGGCAAGATCGCGCTCGCCATCGCCTGGCGGCGGGCCGGCGACAATGCACGCGCGGTGCAGCTCGCCCGCGACATCTGGCGGCGCGACGACCTGTCGGCCGATGTCGAGCGCACGCTGCTTTCCGCCTTCGGCTCGGTGATCGGCGCGGCCGACCACAAGGCGCGCCTCGACCACATGCTCTATGCGGGCAAGGACGGCACGGCCCTGCGCGCGGCCCAGCGCCTCGGCGCCGGCCAGCTCGCGCTTGCGCGCGCCTTCCTTGCGGTCAATGCGCGCCGCTCGAACGGCGGGGCGCTGCTCGCGCGCGTGCCCGGCTCGCTGCATGCCGACCCGGTCTACCTGCTCGCCCGCGCCCAGTGGCTGCGGCGCGAGGATCGGGCCCGCGAGGCCGCGGCCATCCTGATCGCCGCGCCGCGCGATCCGGCCGTCCTGATCAGCCCGGAAAGCTGGTGGACCGAGCGGCGCGTCATGGTGCGCAAGCTGCTGGACGCCGGCGACGCCCGCACCGCCTACCGGGTCGCCTCCGGCCATTCGGTCCGCCGCGGCGTCGCCCGGGTCGAAGCCGAATTCCATTGCGGCTGGCTTGCCCTGCGTTTCCTGAACGATCCCGGCACGGCGCTGCGCCATTTCCAGGCGGGCCGCCAGGCCGCCACCACGCCCATGTCGCAGTCGCGCGCCGACTATTGGAGCGGCCGCGCCTTCGAGGCGCTCGGCCGCCAGGCCGAGGCCCGCCGCGCCTACGAGGCCGCCGCCCGCCATTCCTCGCACTATTACGGCCAGCTCGCGCGCGCCAAGCTCGGCCTCAGCGACCTGCCGATCCGCCGGCCGGCCGAAGCAAGCCCCGTGGCGGGTCCGTCGGCCCGCGCGCTGCGCATGCTCTATCAGGTCGGGGAAAAGGACCTCGCCCGCGCGATCCTCGCCGATCTCGGCCTGCGCGCCATGGATACTGCCCAGCTCCACGCCGCCGCCGAGGTCGCCGCCCGCGCCGGCGATGCCAAGGGTGTCCTGATCCTCGGCAAGCTCGCCAACAATCGTGGCCTGCCCTTCGACATCCACGCGTTTCCGACGATCGGCATTCCGAACTATGCCCATGTCGGTCCACAGGTCGACCGCGCCGTGGTCTATGCCATCGCCCGCCAGGAATCGACCTTCGATCCGCGCGCCGTGAGCCACGCCGGCGCGCGCGGCCTGCTCCAGCTCATGCCCGCGACGGCGCGCGCGACGGCGCGCAGCTACGGCCTTGCCTATGACCAGGGCCGGCTGATCAGCGACCCCGCCTACAACGCCCGCATCGGCGCAGCCCATCTCGGCGATCTCGTCGCCGAATTCAACGGCAGCTACGTCATGACCTTCGCCGCCTACAATGCCGGCCGCGGACGGGTACGCCAATGGGTCGAAGCCTATGGCGACCCACGCGACCCGCGCGTCGATCCGATCGACTGGGTCGAACGCATCCCATTCACCGAAACGCGCAACTATGTGCAGCGGGTGATGGAGAACGTGCAGGTCTATCGTGCGCGCCTCGGCGGCGGCTCGGGCCTCAGGATCGAGGCCGACCTGCGCCGCGGCCGCGCCAACTGAGCGGCAAGGTCAGCCGGCGGTGCCCGCCGGCTCCATCGCCACGGCCACCAGCCAGCGCCTGACGACCTGCTCGTCGGCCGCGCTGAGGCCGCGCACGAGCTGCTCCTCAATCGCGCGGACCTGGCCGCGGCAGCGCGCCAGCAGGGCTTCGCCCGACGGCGACAGCGCGAGCTCCTGGATACGGCCGTGTATGGGGTGAGCCGTGCGCGTCACCGCGCCGGCGCGTTTCAGATTGCCGACGATGACACTGACCGTCTGCGGCGTGAGCAGCGTCAACCGGGCAATATCGGCATTCGACAGGCCCGGATAGGCTGCGATCATGGTCATGACCAGAAACTGGGGCGGCGTCGTGTCGAGTCCGGCCAGCGCCCGCTCCATGCGCAGCCTGTGCATGCCGTGGGCCTGCCGCAGGAGGTAGCCGAGATAGCCTTCCTCACCTCGCTTGCCTTCGCCGATGTCAGGTGCCTTGGCCGGCCGCGGCTTGCGCATGATATTCGAGCTCTTATATCTTGTTCGTGCACTGATATTATGCACGCACCGTTGCGACAATCCAGATCCGAAAGAGCCATCCCATGTCCGCGTCACCGGCCCGCCTGACCCAGGCCGCCTTTTCCGCCGCCGTGCCCAAGGCCTATGCCGCGCTGCGGGCGCTGAATGCCGAGCTCGGCGAGCTCGGCCTCGATCCCGCGATCATCGAGCTCGTCAGGATCCGCGCCTCGCAGATCAACGGCTGCGCCTATTGCGTCCAGCATCATCTGAAGGATGCCCGGCGCATCGGCGTGCCCGAGCACAAGCTCGAACTGCTGGTCGCCTGGCAGGAGGCCGGCGTGTTCTCGCCACGCGAGGAAGCCGCCCTCACCTGGGCCGAAGCCCTGACCGACCGGCCCGGCCCCGGCGCGACGGACGAGACCTATCGTGTGGTCAGCGCAGCCTTCGACGCCAGCGAGATCGCCGCGCTCACCATGGTGATCGGCACGATCGGCCAGCTCAACCGCATCGCCGCGTCGATGCGATTTGCCGTCGCCGTCCCCAAGGAGGCATGACGCCGGGCCGGGTCAGGCGAGCGTGAGCCGCTTCGGCGGCTCGCTCGCCACGACCGGATCCATGGCCTCGACCAGCTTGATGAAGGACGGGCCCGGCAGCGGCGGCGCGAAGACGTATCCCTGGGCGCTGCGCACGCCGCGCCGGCGCAGCGCTTCGACCTGGGCAAAGGTCTCGACCCCCTCGGCCACCACTTCCATGTTCAGGTGGGCTGCAAGATCGATCAGGCTGTCGACGATGGCCGTCGACTGCCGCTCCGCGCCGAGCGCGTCGATGAAGAGCTTGTCGATCTTCATGACGTCGACGCCCAGTTTCAGCAGATAGCTCATGCCGCCATGGCCCGTGCCGACATCGTCGAGCGCGACGCGCACGCCCATCGCCTGGAAGCGCGCGATGATGGCGCGGGCCGTATCGGCGTCCTCCAGCGGATCGCGCTCGGTGACCTCGAGCACGACCTGCGACAGCGCGACGCCGGGACCACCGAAAATGGCGGCGACGTCGGTCACGATGCGGTCGCTCTTGAAATGGGCGGCACACAGATTGAAGCCGCATTTCAGCTTCGGGCGCGCATCGTAGGTCGGCCCGAGCTCGACGGCGGCCTGGCGCATGAGCGCAAGGGTCAGCGGGAAGATGAAGCCGGAGCGCTCGGCATGATCAATGAAGGCGCCAGGCGCGATGATGCTGCCGTCGGGCTTGCGCCAGCGCACCAGTACCTCGCAGCCGAGAATGCGGCCGGTGTCGAGATCCAGGATAGGCTGGTAATGAGGCACGAACTCGCCGCGCTCGAGCGCGGTGCGCATCTCCGCCAGGGGGTCAGCCCGCCGGCGCGCCACCAGCACGATGAAGGCGGCCAGGAGCAGGCCGATCGCCGCGGCGACGGCGGTCGCCAGGGCGACGAGCCAGCTTCGCGCGTTGCGCCAGTCGGCCCGCGAGGCGCTGGTGACAACGGCCACCGGCAAACGCTGCGAGACATGTTCGAGGCGGGCGTCGAAAGCGCCCTCCGGCCCCCAGTCGCGCGGCACGAGCAGGGTGGAGCCGTCGCTCAGCCGGATCTCGACCGCGAGCCGGTCGCCCGGGGCGCTCATTTCCTGGAACGGCGCGAACAGGCTGGCCGCCACCAGCCCGCCGAACATCGAGCGGTCGCCCTCCCGCCAGACGATGCGCAGCGCCCGCCCTTCCGAGCCGAAGGCGACGACCGAGCCGACGAGAATACGCGGGTCGCGGGTCGGCAGCAGGTCGGACAATGGAGAGATGCGGACGAGCTCGCCGATATTGTTGCACAGAACCGAACCGTCCGAGGCGAGCACGGCCACTTCCTTGAGGACGGGCGAGCCGAAGGTGAGCACGCGCAGCGCCTCGCGGTCCCGGAGGTTGCAGCCGTCGGCGCGGCGCAGGGCTGCCTCCTTCAAGGTCGCGACCGACCGGTCGACGGCGCTCTCGACCCGCTGCAGCACGATCCGCGCCGTGCGCTGCAGGTGCACGTCGAGCGCATGGTCGACATAGGCGCTGGAGCCGAAATGGACGGCGACAGGCAGGGTTATCGCGACGGCGACCGCCGCGATCCACACCAAGCACTTTGCCCCCGCACCTGCCTTCAAGGTCCCCACCGATCACAGCCGAAGCCGCCGACACCAGGCAGGATCGCATGATACCGGCGCAATCTAGGGGGCGCCTCTTAACGCACTGTTGATCGGCGGTCGATTTCAACCCTCGCGGGTACGCGCCGCCTCCTGGGCCTCGACCACGGCGAAGGCGGTCATGTTGACGACGCCGCGCGCGGTCACCGACGACGTCAGGATATGCGCGGGCTTTGCCGGACCGACCAGGATCGGGCCGACCGGCAGCGCATCGGCCAGCACCTTGATCACCTGGAACGCCGTGTTGGCGGCCGCGATGTTCGGCATGATCAGCACGTTGGCGACGCCGGTCAGCTTGGACTGCGGCAGGATGCGCTCGCGCAGGTCCGGCACCAGCGCGGTGTCCGCGTGCATTTCGCCGTCGACCTCCAGGCCCGGGGCGCGCTGCCAGATCAGCTCGACCGCCTTTCTCAGGGTCTCGGCGTCGCGATCGTCGTGGCTGCCGAAGTCGGAATGACAGACCAGCGCGATCTTCGGCTCGATGCCGAAGCGGCGCACGTGTTCGGCGGCGATCACCGTCATATTGGCGATCTGCTCGGCCGTCGGCTGGTGGTTGACCTGCGTGTCGGCGATGAACAGCGGTCCCTTCGACGTGATCAGCAGCGCGAGCGCAGCCAGAGTTTCACAGTCCGAGCCGAGCCCGATGACCTGCCGGATATGCCGCAGATGGGTATTGTAGCGCCCCTCGACGCCGCAGATCATGGCGTCGACGTCGCCCCGCGCCAGTGCGACCGCCGCGATCGCCGAGTTCGAGGTCCGAATGATCGTGCGGGCCGCGTCCATCGAGACGCCGCGCCGGCCGACCCGCTCGTGATAGGCCGAGACATAGTCGCGATAGCGCGGATCGGACTGCGGATCGATCAGCTCGAAGTCCTTGCCCGGACGGATCGACAGGCCGAACCGTTCGAGCCGCTGCTCGACGACGGCCGGCCGCCCGATCAGCACCGGCATGGCCAGGCCTTCCTCGATCACCACCTGCGCGGCGCGCAGGATCCGCTCATCCTCGCCTTCGGCATAGATGACGCGCTTGGGCTCTTCGCGCGCCTTGCCGAACACCGGCTTCATGAGCAGGCCCGAGCGGAACACGAAGCGGTTCAGCTCATGCGCATAGGCATCGAAATCGGCGATCGGCCGGCTGGCGACGCCGGTTTCCATGGCGGCCTTCGCCACAGCCGGGGCGATGCGCAGGATGAGGCGCGGATCGAAGGGCGAGGGAATGAGATTGCCGGCGCCGAAGGTCGCGACCTCGCCGCCATAGGCCTTGGCGACGACGTCCGAGGGGGTTTCGCGCGCGAGCGCCGCGATGGCGCGCACCGCGGCGAGCTTCATCGCCTCGTTGATGGCGGTCGCACCGCAATCGAGCGCCCCGCGGAAAATGTACGGAAAGCACAGCACATTGTTGACCTGGTTGGGGAAATCCGACCGGCCGGTGCAGATCATCGCGTCGGGCCGGGCTTCGCGCGCGACGTCGGGCATGATCTCGGGATTGGGATTGGCGAGCGCCATGATCAGCGGACCCTTGGCCATGCGCTGCACCATTTCCGGCTTCAGCACGCCGGCGGCCGAGAGCCCCAGGAAGATGTCGGCATCACCGATGACGTCGCCGAGCGTCCGGGCATTGGTATCCTTGGCATAGACCTCCTTATAGGGGTCCATCAGCGCCGCCCGGCCCTTATAGACCACGCCCTCGATGTCGCAGACCCAGATGTTCTCGACCTTGGCGCCGAGCTCGACCAGCAGATTGAGGCAGGCAATGGCGGCAGCCCCTGCCCCCGAGGTGACGATCTTCACCTCCTCGATGCGCTTGCCCATCAGCGCAAGCGCATTGGTCACCGCCGCGCCGACGATGATCGCCGTGCCGTGCTGGTCGTCATGGAAGACCGGGATCGCCATGCGTTCGCGCAGGCGGCGCTCGACCTCGAAACATTCCGGCGCCTTGATGTCCTCGAGATTGATGCCGCCGAAGGTCGGCTCCAGCGCGGCCACGACATCGACGATGCGGTCGACCTCGTTGGCGTCGATCTCGATGTCGAAGACGTCGATGCCGGCGAATTTCTTGAACAGGACGGCCTTGCCTTCCATGACCGGCTTGCCGGCGAGCGGGCCGATATTGCCGAGACCGAGCACCGCCGTGCCGTTGGAGACGACGGCGACGAGGTTGGCGCGCGCGGTGAGCTCGGCGGCCTGGCTGGGATCGGCGACGATCGCCTCGCAGGCCGCGGCAACGCCGGGCGAATAGGCAAGCGCCAGGTCGCGCTGGTTGCCGAGCGGCTTGGTGGCCTGAATCTCCAGCTTTCCGGGCCGCGGCAGGCGATGATAGACCAGCGCGCCGGCCTTGAGGTCTTCGGTGATTTCCTTGGACATTCGCCCCTCCAGTCCCTGCGCTCACGCGTCCCAGTGTCACGGCCCGCGACATTTGCCCGCCCTGGCCGTCGGCCGCGGCTGCGCCGCACCCGTCCCGGGTGCGCGGGCAAATGCCAGAATCAAGGAACCACTACCAACTCTTTGATTTTAAGTGGAGCTTTGAATCCGACTTTCGCCTGCCCGGCTCGATCGCCCGGGCGGGCCACCGTCGCATCCGCGCCTTGCGGCCAACCTTCCGACATTCGCGGGGCCGGCGATAGGTATCGTGTTGGTTGAGGACCTTCGCCGTCAGGGAAAAGACGGCGGCCTGCGCGCCGCGGCCCGGCGATAAGCCGGAAATTCGCCGGACAGCCGTTGCAGACCGGGCCCGAGCGGGCTATCGGGGCGGGTCTAACGGGGACAAGCCACGTGACCGACAAGCCGAAAGCCACAAACGGCCTCACCTATGCCGAGGCGGGCGTCGACATCGACGCCGGCAACCGCCTGGTCGACATGATCAAGCCGATGGTGCGGGCCACCGCCCGTCCTGGCGCCGATGCCGAGATCGGTGGTTTCGGCGGCCTGTTCGACCTGAAGGCGGCCGGTTTCAAGGATCCGGTCCTGGTCGCCGCCAATGATGGCGTCGGCACCAAGATCAAGATCGCCATCGAGGCCGGCCGGCACGACACGATCGGCATCGATCTCGTCGCCATGTGCGTCAACGACCTGGTCGTCCAGGGTGCGGAACCGCTGTTCTTCCTCGACTATTTCGCCACCGGCAAGCTGGCCCCGGCCGCCGCGGCGGAAGTGGTCAAGGGCATCGCCGCAGGCTGTCGCGAGGCGGGCTGCGCGCTGATCGGCGGCGAGACCGCCGAAATGCCGGGCCTCTACGCCTCCGGCGACTATGATCTGGCCGGCTTTGCGGTCGGCGCGGCCGAGCGCGGCACACTCCTGCCGCGCCCCGACGTCACGAGCGGCGACATCGTGCTCGGCCTCGGCTCGTCCGGCGTGCATTCGAACGGCTACTCGCTGGTTCGCAAGATCGCCGCGGTCTCCGGGCTCGGCTGGGACGCGTCCGCTCCCTTCGCACCGGGCCGGACGCTTGGCGAAGCGCTGCTGACGCCGACGCGCATCTATGTGAAGAGCGTGCTCGCCGCCCACCGCTCGACCGGCGCAATCAAGGCACTCGCCCACATTACCGGCGGCGGTTTCGTCGACAATATCCCGCGCGTCCTGCCAGATGGTTTCGGCGTCGCCGTCGATCTTGCCGCCGTACCCATGCCCCCGGTCTTCGGCTGGCTCGCCAAGACCGGCGGCCTTGTCCAGAGCGAGATGGTGCGCACCTTCAACTGCGGCATCGGCATGGTCGTGGTCACCGCGCCGGCCGAAGCCGAGCGCGTCGCCGCCGCCTTGACCGCTGCGGGCGAGACCGTGGTGCGGCTCGGCGAGGTCGTGCCGGCCGCCGCCGAGCCGCGCGTCACCTTCGCCGGAGCCCTGTCGCTGTGAGCCGCAAGCGCGTCGCCATCCTGATTTCCGGCCGGGGCTCCAACATGGCCGCGCTGATCGAGGCGGCCAAGGCCGCCGACTATCCGGCCGAGATCGCGCTGGTCCTGTCCAATGTCCCCGATGCCGGCGGGCTGGCGCGCGCCAGCGCCGAGGGGATTGCAACCGTCACCGTCGATCACCGGGCTTTCGGCCGCGACCGCGAGGCCTTCGACCGGGCCATGCACGCCGAACTGGTCCGGCACGCGATCGATATCGTCTGCCTCGCCGGCTTCATGCGCATCCTGACGCCCTGGCTGGTCGCGCAATGGCCGCACCGGATGATCAACGTCCACCCCGCCCTGCTGCCGGCCTACAAGGGTCTCGATACCCATGCCCGAGCCCTTGCCGACGGCGCGACCGTGCATGGCGCGACCGTGCATTTCGTCGTCCCAGAGCTCGATTCCGGTCCGATCATCCTGCAGGAGGAGGTGCCCGTCCTCGCCGATGACACTGCCGAGACGCTCGCAAGCCGCGTGCTCGCCGCGGAGCACCGGATCTATCCCGCGGCGCTGCGGATGATCGCGACCGACTACAAGCTCGCCTGAGGCACGGCGGCGTTCAGCCGCCTGCCAGTTCCAGCGCCGTCTGCCGGTAGTCGCTCGGCGTCGTGTCATCGACCCGCCGGAACGCCCGATAGAAGGTGGAAAGCGAGTCGAAGCCGCAGGCAAAGGCAATGTCGGTGACCGATCGCCCGGGCGCGGCCAGAAGCTGGCGCCGGACCTCGGCAATGCGCATTGCCGTGATGGTGGCCTGGCAGGTGCTGCCGGTCGGTTCGAACACGACGTGCATCTGCCTCACGGAAATGCCGAGCGCGCGAGCCAGAGTGTCGACACCGAGGTCCTGCCGCGCCAGATTGTTGCGGATGAGCCGCAGAGCCGTCTTCAGGCAGGCATCGCGCACCGCCGCGCGGCTCTCCGGTTCGCCGGCGCGCACCGATCCCCGCGAGAGCAGGACGAGGCGGGCGAGATGCGCGACCGACTGTTCGGCCTCGCCGGCCTCCAGCACCGCCACCTCCTCGGCCAGCGACATGAAGGCGGCCCGCAGCAGCCGGGCAAATCGACCGTCGGGCGTCAGCACCGCCGTGTGGTAGCCGCGGACCAGCCGGGCAAGCCGGCCCTTGCCCTCGAGCGGAATGCGCAGCAGGCGGACGTGCATCTCTGCGCCGGGCCGCTGCCGGATCGCGAAGGGCAGATCGGTATGACTGGTCGCAAGCGAGCCGGCTCCGAGATAGACGCGGCCGGCCGGCGTTTCGCACCATCCGGGACCGGCGACCAGATGCGAGATCCGGAGGCTGTCGCTCGACACGCGGCCGATATCCGCCGCTGTGCGGGTGACGTCATAGGCGCTCGATCGGATTTCGGAAAAAAGCGCCCCGCCAACGGCGAGCGATGAAAACGCCCCCCAAAACGAGGCTTGCCGCTCGCGCTCGACCTCCATGGTGACGCCCGCCAAATGCCGGCCCCGTACCTCGCGCCAATGCTCGAAGCGTTCGTGGGGGCGCAACGTGTCTGTCGTCCATGAGATCATGAATGCTGCAACCGGCTCGGCACCCCTCTGTCGGCCCGCCGCGTCCCCGCGGGCACTTGTTCCCGCGGCGGTTGCCATATCGGCCGCCAATTGTCTTCTCAATGCGCGCAAACTCCGGAGAGGCAGCGAAACGCCGCTGCCGCAGGGGCGTCACGCGCTCAAGGCCGCGGCGACCCGCATGTCCGTCGCGGTCATTCCATGCGCCTGGCGGAAGGCGCGATAGAAGGTGGAGAGCGAATCGAAGCCGCAATCGAAGGCGATCTCGGTGACCGACCGGGCCGGCCTCTCGGTGAGCATGCGGCGTGCCTCGGCGAGGCGCAGGGCGAGCACAGTGCGCGAAAAGCTGAGGCCGGTCGGCTCGAACAGCAGGTGCACCTGGCGCAGCGAAATGCCGAGTTCGCCGGCGATCCGCTGCGGCGAGAGATCCGGGCGGCGCAGATCGCGCATCATGATCGCGCGGGCAGCACCGAAAAACCCATAGCGCAGCGCCGCCCGGCTTTCCGGCGCGCCGCGGCCGAGGCGGCCATGCGCCATCAGGGCGAGACGGGCGAGATGGTCCACCGCCGCCCCGGCATCCTCGCCCGTTCCTTCGGCGGCCGCCGCCCGGAAATGGCTGAAGGCCGCCGACAGCACCACGGCAAGGCGCGGATCGTGCGTGATGAGGGTCGAATGCAGCCCACGGGCCGGCCCCGCCAGATCCTCGCGCCCGGCGAGCGGGATCTTGAGAATGCGCAGGTCGAAGCCGCGCGCCGTGGTCGGCTCGGTGCGATAGGGACGCTCGGTATGGCTGATCGCCAGGCGCCCGGCCGGGATGACGAATTCACCGCCACCGCGGCTGTCGAACCAGCTCGCCCCTCCCACCTGTTCGTAGAGGCACAGGGCATCGCTCGGCGTGCGCGCAATGTCGGCCTCGCTGCGCGCGACGCGATAGGCCGAGGCGCGCATCTCGCTGAGAGTCGCGTCGCCCGCCGCGATCGCCGCGAAGCGCCCACGGAAGCTCAGCCGCTCCTCGGAGGCGAGCGAAATGGTGACGCCGAAAAGATTGCGCGCGCGCACTTCGCACCAGTGATCGAAGCGTTCGTGTGGACGCAGTTCGTCGGTCGACCAGGAAATCATGAAATCCGGATGCGTCTGCTGCCGCCGGCGCGGGTCTGTCCGCGCGCCCCTCGCCGGCCCCTCTGACAGCGGCAGTGTCATTGCGCGCAAAAGTAGCGGTCGGCCGGGCCGGCGGCAAGCCACCTTCCCTAAGGGGCGGGCGCCGACGGCCGTTGCGCAACCTACCTTCATGGCGCAGGGCAAGCCGGGCGCGGATCGTGCGGCAGCCGAGACCGCCCGCCGGAAACGGTGCACTCTGTCCAGGACGCTGCGGAAGAACTGCCGCCGATGTCGTCCCGGCCGAACACGGACTTCAGTCGAGCGGACGGATCCAGGCGTGATTGTCGTGGAAGGCGGCGCCACCAAATGGTGCAACTGCGTCGGCTCCGGTCAGCATGTTGATGCCGCGGCCGTCCTCGTGGGCCGAATTGGCCCAGATCCCCTCGGCGATCAGCGTGCCCGGCCGGGTCTGCTCGGTCACCTTGGCGTGCAGGATGACCTCGCCTCGGCGGTTGCCGAGCTTGACGCGCATGCCGGTGGCGATGCCGAGCCGGTCCGCATCGGCCGGATTGATCATGACCTCGGGCCGTCCCTCGCGCTTGCGCGACGACGGCGTCTCGGTGAAGCTCGAATTCAGGTAGCTGCGCGCCGGCGAGGTCGCGAGCTTGAACGGATGCTCGGCGTCCGGCTCCTCGGTAACCGGCCAATGGTCGGGCAGGCCCGGCATCTCCTGCCAGGGGCCGAGCGGGCCGATATTGGCATAGGGCACCTCGGGCCAGTCCGGCTTGAAGCGGAACTTGCCGTCACGGTAGGCAAAGCCCCTGAGGTAGTGCGCTTCCTCGAATTTCGGCTGGACGTCGCGAAAATTGGTGGTTTCGAGCTCGGCCAGCGTGCCCCAACCGGAATGCTGCAGTGTCCAGTCGATGATCTCGCGCGGGCTCATGGCAAAGCCCTGGTGCTCCGCGCCGAGTCGGCTCGCCAGCGCCGAGATCACGTCGTGGTTCGAGCGGCACTCGCCCGGCGGCTCGATCAGCTTCAGGCCGAGCATGATGTGCTGGTGGCCGCCGCCCTGGTAGAGATCGTCATGCTCCATGAACATGGTGGCGGGCAGCACGATATCGGCCATCTTCGCCGTATCGGTCATGAACTGCTCGTGCACCGCGACGAACAGGTCGTCGCGCCGGAAGCCGCCGACCACCTTGGTCTGGTCGGGCGCGACATTGACCGGATTGGTGTTCTGGATGAACAGCGCGGTGACCGGTGGGCCGTCGCTGCCGTCGGGCCGGGCGAGCGCCGCCCGCTCGCCGGTCAGGATCGGCCCGATCCGCGACTGGTCGAGAACCCGTATCGCCGGATCACGCGCATCGAGCCCTTCGATCAGCGATTTGCGCCAGTGATAGATGGCGCCATTGTTGTGGAAGGCGCCGCCGCCCTCCACCTGCCAGGCGCCGGTGACGGCGGCGATGCAGGACGCGGCATGCATGTTGACCGCGCCGTTGCGCTGCCGGCCGAAGCCATAGCCGAGCCGGAAGAAGGTCTTCTTGTGCTGGCCCACCAGCCTGGCGAAGGCCTCGATCTCCTCGACCGAGAGGCCGGTGATCGCCGCGGCCCAGATCGGACCGCGCGAGGTCAGATGCTGCTCGAGCTCGGCGGGCACATCGGTATAGCGCGCGAGATAATCCCGATCGGCATAGCCATCGCGGAACAGGACATGCATGACCGCACAGGCGAGCGCCCCGTCCGTGCCCGGCTTCACGACAAGGCCGAGATCGGCCTGTTTCATCGTGTCGGTGCGATAGACGTCGATCACCACCACCTTGGCGCCGCGATCCTTGCGGGCCTTCATGGCGTGGGTCATGACGTTGACCTGGGTGGCGACCGCATTGGTGCCCCAGATCACCACGACATCGGCGAGCGCCATCTCACGCGGATCGACGCCGGCGAGCCTGCCGGTGCCGGCAATGAAGCCGGACCAGGCCATGTTGGTGCAGATGGTGGAGAAGAAACCCGAATATTTCTTCACATGACGCAGGCGATTGATGCCGTCGCGCATGACGAGGCCCATCGTGCCGGCATAATAATAGGGCCATACCGTCTCGGAGCCGTAGCGGGCTTCGGCCTCGAGCAGCCGGGCCGCCGTGATGTCGAGCGCCTCGTCCCAGGAAATCCGCTGGAATTCGCCCGATCCCTTCGGCCCCTTGCGGATCAGCGGATGCAGCAGCCGGTCCGGGTGATGCGTGCGCTCCGCATAGCGGGCGACCTTGGCGCAGACGACGCCAGCCGTGTAGCTCTGGCGGGCGTCGCCATGGACGCGGCCGATCGTCTTGCCCTCGATCACCTCGATGTCGAGCGAACAGGCCGAAGGGCAATCGTGCGGACACGTCGACTGACGGCGCTCGACCCTGAGCGGGGCATTCATCGCTAAAGCTCCTGTTGGCGCGATGCCGGCAAGCTTTAAGCGAAATCGCCCGAAACGACAAAGGCGGACCCGAAGGCCCGCCCCTGCACCATGCTTCAAAGGCCGGATCGGCTCCTGCGGGTGTCAGCCCGGCAGGATCTCGTTCTCGGAGAAGAACTGCGCGATCTCGATCTTGGCGTTTTCGGGCGAATCCGAGCCGTGCACGGTGTTCTCGCCGACCGAGCGGGCGAACTGCTTGCGGATCGTGCCGTCGGCGGCCTGGGCCGGATTGGTGGCGCCCATCACTTCGCGGTACTTGGCGATCGCGTTCTCGCCCTCGAGCACCTGCACGACCACCGGGCCGGAGGTCATGAATTCGACGAGCTCGCCGAAGAACGGCCGCTCCTTGTGCACGGCGTAGAAGCGCTGGGCTTCCTTGACCGACATCTGGATGCGCTTCTGGGCGACGATGCGCAGGCCCGCGGCCTCGATCACCGCATTGACCGCGCCGGTCAGATTGCGCTGCGTCGCATCCGGCTTCAGAATCGAAAAAGTGCGCTCGATGGCCATGGAAGAGTTCCCTGAGAAGGCTGGTCCTGGAAAGTTCGGGACGGTTGCGTTGGGTGGCGCGCTTCTAGCAGCGTGTTTACGCGCCCGCAACGTCTCGGGCGCGTTGGCGGCGGCGGGATGAACCGGACATGAAGAGGTGGATCAGAAGGCGTTCAGCGCCGCGGGCTTAGCGTCTGCGACAACGGCTGATCGATGTCGAGAGGCCGCTGCTCGGAGAACTTCGATGCGCAAGCTCGCCCTCACCGCCATCGCCGGTCTGGCTGCTCTGACGGCCGTGGCGCTCACCCCCTCCAAGGCCGATGCGCAGGTTTCGATCGGCATCGGGATCGACGCCCCGGCGCCCTATGTCCCCGCTCAATATTACGGCGGCGGCTGGGACCGTCCCTACTACCGCCCATACCGGCCCTACCGTCCCGGCTTCTACGGCGGCGGCTACGGTTACGGGCCGCGGCGCTGCTGGCTCGAACGCCGCTGGGTCGAGACGCCCTGGGGCCCGCGCCCGCGCGACGTCCGCATCTGCCGCTGACGGCAAGTCCCTATCGCGCGGATTGTGACGCCCCACCCAGTCCGCGTGAAGCTGGCCCGTCGCTTCGGTTCAACCGTTGCGGCGGGCCTTCTTCGTTTCGGCAACACGCCGGGCCTCGTCGACGCCCGGCGCGGTGGATCGATCAGGCTTCGAGTGCCTTCGACTTGAAGAAGGCTCCGGCGACCGCGCCCGCGATGGTCGGCACGATCAGGAACATCCAGACCTGGGCGAGCGCGGTGCCGCCGACAAACAGGGCCGGGCCGAAGGAGCGCGACGGATTGAGCGAATTGCCCGAAACCGGCACGAAGGCGAGGTGGAGAACAGCCAGGGTCAGGCCAATGGCCAGGCCCGCCACCGGCGTCGAGCCGGCTTTCGAGGTGGCGCCAAGGATGACGACGACGAACAGGAAGGTTGCGACGAACTCCGCGATGATCGCCGAGGTCGCCGAATAGCCCGACCAGCCGGTCTGGCCGAGGCCGGCGGTCGCGACGTCGTAGCCGCCTGTCTTGCCGGACAGCGTAACATAGAGGATCGCCGCGCCGACGATGGCGCCAAGGAACTGCGCAATGATGTAGCCGGGCACCTCCGAGGTCGGCATGCGGCCGGCGACCCACGCGCCGACGGTGACCGCCGGATTGATGTGGCAGCCCGAAACCGGACCGATGCCATAGGCCATGGCGGTGACCGCCACGCCGAAAGCCAAGCCGATCGGCAGGATCGCAAGCGGCGACAGCGGCTGCGCGCTGCCCAATGCCCCGCCAAGGCCGCCCAGGGTGATCGCGCCGCAACCGATGATCACCAAGGCTGCCGAGCCGATGAATTCGGCAAGATACTTCTTCATGGAACCGTTCATATTTGGCCCTCTCCATTGCCCGACTCAGCGTTCCGGTCAGGCAACGGCAAGCTTAGCCCGGATTCCGCCAGGAGAGAGTCAAGAAACCACGTCAGACGCCGAAATCGAACGGAAAACTACTGGCGCGCCGACGGCGAGGTGTTGATCGGCGTCGTTTCCCGCCCCAATTCCTGGCCGTCGCGCAGGAAGCGCATGGCAATGGCATTGGTGGACTGGCTGATGCCGGGGAAGTTGTAGCTGTAGCTGCGCTCGACCCGGCCCGAGCCGGCGCGGCAGCGGGAATTCTCCTCGCGCACCACGATCACCTCGACGGCGAGGGTGCGCGTCGTCACGCCCTGCGGGGTCGCGCGCACCAGCCGGGTGCAATCGTCTGGCAGCTCGGCCTTGAGCGCGAGTTGGATGACGCCGGAACGCCAGTGCGCCTCGCTCGACGTCGCCCGGACCGCCTGGGCGGCGGCAGGCGCAGCCGCCGCGCACAGGCCGAAGGCGAGAAATATGGCGAACTTCAGTCTAGACATGGTCGCGGCTCCGTTCTGCTCGGTGTTTCCAGTGACCGGCAGCGCCGCCACGGACCATGCGGGCCGCCTGCCCCGATTCTTCTCGTCCAGGGGGCTCAAGCCTAGCACGCAGCCCCCGGTCCGTCTTGCATGGAGCGGCTTCCTCCGCCAAAAGCACGGCCATGTTATCGATCAACGACCTGACCGTTCGCGTCGCCGGCCGCGTGCTCATCGACAAGGCCTCCGTGGCCGTGCCGAGCAATGCGCGCGTTGGCTTCCTCGGCCGCAACGGTACCGGCAAGACCACGCTGTTCAAGGTGATCACCGGCGACTACGCCGCGGACGAGGGCACCATCACCCTGCCCTCGCGGGCCCGCATCGGCGGGGTCGCGCAGGAAGCGCCAGGCGGGCCGCAGTCGCTCATCGACTTCGTCCTGGCCGCGGACAAGGAACGCTCCCGCCTCATGGCGGAGGCGGAGACGGCGGTCGACCCGAACCGCATTGCCGAGATCCAGACGCGCCTCGTCGACATCGACGCCCATTCGGCGCCGGCGCGCGCAGCGGTGATCCTGGCCGGCCTCGGCTTCGACGCCGAGGCGCAGCGCCGCCCATGCTCCGACTTCTCGGGCGGCTGGCGCATGCGCGTCGCGCTCGCGGCCGTGCTGTTCGCCGAGCCGGACCTCCTCCTGCTGGACGAACCGACCAACTATCTCGATCTCGAAGGCACGCTCTGGCTGCAGGACTATCTCGCCGCCTATCCGCACAGCGTGCTGCTGATCAGCCACGACCGCGACCTGCTGGACGCCTCCGTCGAGCACATCCTGCATCTCGACAACCAGAAGCTGACGCTCTGGCGCGGCTCGTACACGACCTTCGCCCGCTCGCGCGCGATCGAGATCGCCGTGCGCGAACGGCAGGTCAAGAAGCAGGAGGAGCGGCGGGCGAGCCTGCAGGCCTTCGTCGACCGCTTCCGCGCCAAGGCGACCAAGGCGCGCCAGGCCCAGTCGCGCCTGAAGATGCTGGAAAAGATGGAGACGGTCAGCGCGATCGTCGAAACCGAGGTCGCGCCTTTCGTCATTCCGCCGCCCGAGCGCAAGGCCTCGCCGCCGATCATCACGCTGGAGGGCGCCTCCGTCGGCTATGGCGACGACCGGCCGATCCTCCGCAAGCTCGACCTGCGCATCGACGATGACGACCGCATCGGGCTGCTCGGCGCCAACGGCAACGGCAAATCGACCTTCCTCAAGCTGATTTCCGACCGGCTGAAGCCGATGGCCGGACGCCTGGTCCGGGCCGACAAGCTGAAGATTGCCTATTTCGCGCAGCACCAACTGGACGAGCTGCGCCCGGAAGAGAGTGTCTATCAGCACCTCAGACGGCTGATGCCGGCCGATGGCGAAGCCAAGGTGCGCGCGGCCTGCGCCCGCTCCGGCTTTTCCGGCGAGCGGTCCAACACCAAGGTCGCCGCCCTCTCCGGCGGCGAGAAGGCCCGGCTCCTGTTCGCCCTCGCCGTGTTCGAGGGCCCGCATCTCCTGATCCTCGACGAGCCGACCAACCATCTCGACATCGACAGCCGCGCGGCGCTGGTCGAGGCGCTGAACGACTATCCCGGCGCGGTCATCATCGTCTCACACGACCGCTATCTCCTGGAGGCGACCGTCGACAGGCTGTGGCTGGTCTCCGGCGGCACGGTCGGCCCGTTCGACGGCGATCTCGACGACTATCGCAAACTGGTGCTGAGCGGCCCCGTCCAGCAGGACAAGCCGGGCAAGGGCACGGGCAGATCCGCCGAACTGGCGGCCGGCGGATCGGACGTCGCCGAGACGCGGGCCCCGAGCCGGCACGAGGTCAAGGCCATCGCCAGGAAGGTCGCCGAGATCGAGGCCGCCATGCAGCGCCTGCGCGACGACATCGCGAAGATCGATCGGATCCTGGCCCAGCCCGGCTATTTCCAGGCGCAGCCAGCCAATGCCGCGGAAGCCGCGCGGGTGCGCGCCCAGAGGGCTCAGCAATTGGCCGAAGCCGAAGACGCCTGGCTTGCGGCAAGCGCGGAACTGGAGGCGGCGGGCTGACGCGCCACGCGTTCTGCGCACCGCCGGCATAGGCCGTCATGTCAATGGCTTGCAGGCGTTTTCTCGCAGCCCCCGCATGGCTCGGGCATGCGGTGCGGCCGGAGCGGACAGGCTGTCACGACCCCAATGTCCTGACCCAGCGCGCCCGCAACCGTGCCGGGCGCTCGGGATAACGCTCGTCGAGAAAGACGGCGGTGCGCACCCGATCCGTGCGGAAGCTGCGGAAATCGCGCCGCGTCTCGCACCAGGCGACGAGATGTCTCGCCGCGTCGAAATAACCGATCGCCACCGGCCAGACGATGCGCTCGCTGATCCGGCCGTGCTCGTCGCCATAGGAGATGGCGATCTTGCAGCCGGCATGGATGGCGGCGCGAACCTTCGCGATGTCGATCGCATCGGGCATGGCGGCCCAGGCCGGCGGTGTCCGGCCGACCGGATCCAGCGCGTAGGCGCGCAGCGGTTCCGGGACAATGGCCGCAATCTTGGCGATCAGATCCTCGGCCGCCCGGGCCAGTTCCGGATCGCCGCGCTGGCTGACCCATTGCGCGCCGAGCGCGGCGGCCTCGACCTCCAGCGGCGACAGCATGAGCGGCGGCAGGTCGAAGCCGCCCTCCAGCACATAGCCGAGCCCCGCCTCGCCACGGATCGGCACGCGCTGGGCGATGAGGGTTCCGATATCCCGGTAGACCGTCCGCTTGGAGGTCTCGACCTCCGCCGCGATGGCCTCCGCGGTCATTGGCCGGCGGCTGCGTCGGAGGATCTGGATGATCTGGAAAAGCCGGTCGGCGGGTCTCATGAACGGCGGTCCCAACGGGTTCGCGGCGCCGCGACGGGCAGCGAATGGCCAAGCGGCAGCCGAGCAGGTCCTACCGTATCCGGCGGTCCCAGGCCACGACCAGAAAAACCGCCAGGACGAGCCCGGTGCTGGCCGTCGCGATCATCACCGGCGGATAGCCGAACCGGGCAATGGCCAGGCTCGCCGGCAGGGCCACGAGATAGATCGCGGCGAAAAAGGTGGCGTTGAACAGAGCGAGCGGTGTCGCCCGCGCCTCCGGCGGCACGCCGTCGCAGATCCAGGCCGAGAGCACCGGAAAGCCGATGGAATGGCCGAGACCGAACACTGCGCCGGCGGCGATCGCCATCGGCAGGTTGGTGGCAAGCGCCGCCAGCGTCAGGCCGAGACCGAGCACGATGCCGCCACCTGCCACCACCAGCCGGCGATCGATGGTTTCGAGCGGTCCGAGCAGGCCGAGGCGGACGACGAAGATCGACAGCGTGAAGCTCGTGAAGAAGCCGCCGATCGACAGGCCGCGCTCGAGCATGACCGGCGCCATGAAGGCGCTGACGAAACCGAACATGGCGCCGAACACACAGGCCGCGATCATCGGCAGGACGATCCGGCCCGAAGCGAAGAGCGAGCGCATGCCGCCGACCTCGGGAGCGGCCTTCTCGATCGGGCGCAACGTCCAGAGCAGGGGCAGGGCCACGAGGCCGGGCACGGAGCCGGCCAGGAAGAAGGCGTGCGGGCCGAAGGTATGGAACAGATATTCCGCGACCACGGGCCCGAAGGCATAGGGCAAGGGCGCCATGGCCGAGAGCAGGCCGAAAAGCTGGATGAACCGGTCCTGGGTCAGCCGGGTCGTACCATAGGTCATGACCGGGGCATGGAACAGTGCGAAACCCGCACCCTGCAGGATGCGCGAGGCAAATGAGCCGGCGAAGGATGCGTGGGTCGCGTAAAGGCTGAGCAGGCCGAACGTGGTCAGGATCGCGCCGAGCCTGACCGTGTTGAGCAGACCGAAACGGTTGGCGACCGCGCCGGAGAACAGGCTCGCCAGCACCAGCGGCACCCCGTAGACCCCAAGCAGCACGCCGATATCGGCATGGCTGAAGCCGGCCTCCTGCCAGACCACCGCCAGGATGACCGCCTGCTGATTGGTCATGGCGGTGAGGAAAATGATCGCCGCGAGCCGGACGAATTCGGAGCGGGCCTTCTCATCGACAAATCCCGGCGGCGTCACGGACGCATGGCCGGTCACGCCTTCTTCTCCCAGCGGCCCGCCGCATTCTGCTGCCAGTAGGTGCAGGCATGGCCGCCCGCCTTCGCCTCGCGCCATTGCTGGCGGGCGTGGTCGACGGCATCGGGATCATTGCCGTCGAACATCAGGACCAGGCGCTCGTAGCTCGCGCCGTCCTCCGGCAGGGCGGCGCCGTCGACCAGGAACCGGATGCTGGCCCCGTTCGGGCGGTCCCGCCGCGTGGTGATCAGGATCGGTTGCAGTGCAGCATCGGCCTCGCGGTCGGTGCCGTGGGCCAGGAAGCTCTCGTCGGAATAGGTCCAGAGCAGGCTGTCGAGCGCCTCGACGCGCTCGGGCGAGGACGCCTCGACGACCACCTTCCAGCCGCGCTCGAGCGATTTCTCGAGCAGGGCCGGCAGGACCCGCTCGAGCGGCTGGTTCTGCAGGTGATAGAAGAGGACGTCGGTCACGGTCGGATCAGGGCTCGGCACCAAGGATTGCGCGCGGCATCATAACCCTTGGCGCGGCGGAGATGATCCACCGCCGCGACATGGCCCGCGGCCAAAAATGCCGCACTGCACCCAAGCCCGGCGTCAACCCTCGTGGCGGTCGCGCACCAGCCGGTCGAGCAGGCGGACGCCCCAGCCGCCCCCCCAGGAACGGTTGAGGTCGGACTTCACCGAATTCATCGCCGTGCCGGCGACATCCAGATGGGCCCAGGGCGTCGTGTCGACGAACCGCTGCAGGAACTGGGCCGCGGTGATGGCGCCGGCCTGGCGGCCGCCGGTGTTCTTCATGTCGGCGAACTGGCTGTCGATCAGCTTGTCGTATTCGGCCGTCAGCGGCATGCGCCAGACCTTCTCGCCGGTCTCCAGCCCGGCCCTGCCGAGGGCCGTGGCCAGCGCATCGTCGTTGGAGAACAGGCCGGCATGTTCCTGGCCGAGCGCCACCATGATGGCCCCGGTCAGGGTCGCCAGGTTGATCATGAATTTCGGCTTGAAGCGGTCCTTGGCGTACCAGAGGAGATCGGCCAGCACGAGCCGCCCTTCCGCGTCGGTATTGATGATCTCGATGGTCTGGCCGGACATGGAGGTGAGAATGTCGCCGGGCCGGTAGGCGCTGCCGTCGGGCATGTTCTCGACGAGGCCGATGAGGCCGACGGCATTGACCTTGGCCTTGCGGGCGGCGAGCGCGTGCATGAGGCCGACCACGGCTGCGGCGCCGCCCATGTCGCCCTTCATGTCCTGCATGCCCTCGCCGGGCTTGAGCGAAATGCCGCCGGTGTCGAAGCACACGCCCTTGCCGATGAAGGCGAGCGGCGCTTCGCCGTCCTTGCCGCCCTCCCACTGCATGACGACGAGCTGGCTGTCGCGGGCCGAGCCCTGGCCGACGGCGAGCAGGGCACCCATGCCGAGCTTCTTCATCTCCTTCTCGCCGAGCACCTCCACCTCGACGCCGAGGTCGGCGAGCGCACCGGCGCGGCGCGCGAACTCCTGTGGGTGCAGGACGTTCGGCGGCTCGTTGACGAGGTCGCGCGCCACGTCGACGCCGTCGGCCACGGCCTCGCGGGCGCGGAACGCCTTGCGGGCGGCCTTCTCGTCGGCGGTCAGAAGCGTGATCTGGCGCTTGCGCGGACCTTCCTCGTTGTCCTTCCTTTTGGTCTTGTAGCGGTCGAAAGCATAGAAGCGCAGCCGCAGGCCGAGAGCGAAGTCCGCCGCCTCCTCGGCGCTGAGAGCCCCCTCGCCCGTCTCCAGGACGACGGTCGCTTCGCCCGCGGCGTCCGGCAGCCGGCCGATCAGGCCGCCGCCGAGCTTGACGCGATCGAGTTCGCTCGCCTCGCCCGGCTTGCCGCATCCGGCCACGATGAGCCGGTCGAGACCGAGCTTGTCCGGCGCGACGATGTCGAGAAAGGAGCCGGCCTTACCCTTGAAGCCGTCGGCGGCCGCAGCGCGATTCAGCAGGTCCCCCGCCGGAGCGAGCAGCGCGGACGCCGTCGGCCCCGGCCGCAGATCGGAGCCGACCAGAATGACGGCGAGCCCCGAGACAGGGCTCGACAAAGGTGCGAAGGTAATTTTGAGAGTGTCGGGCATGAACCACATCTGGGTGGAGTGAGAATCAAGCGCAAGCAGGCCAGTTTCGCATGATATCAGGCCTGTGGCGCGGGGGAGACGCCGGGGCCGAAATCGGACGGCGTGACCTTGCGGTCGCCATGATCCGTCCTTAACCCCTCACATGAGACTGCGCCCCCCTCCTCCCGGCGGGCGCGAGCATGGGCCGGAAATGGGATCCCTCGAGCGCTATATTTTCCGGCAGGCTGCGGTCGCCTTCCTCGGTGGCACCTTCATCCTGACGCTGGTGGTGTGGATCACCCAGGTTCTGCGCCAGCTCGACCTCGTCACCAACAGCGGCCAGACGATCGCGCTGTTCTTCCTGATGACCAGCCTCGGCATTCCCGTGCTGGTGACGCTGATCGCGCCGATCTCGCTGTTCATGGCGATCCTGCAGACGCTGAACAAGCTGAACGGCGATTCCGAGCTGATCGTCATGGCGGCCGCCGGCGTGTCCCCGCCGCGGCTGATGCGTCCCTTCCTCATCCTGACGGTCGCGGTGTCCGTCGCGGTGGCGGCGCTGGCGCTCTACGTCACCCCCTCCTCGATCCGCTATTTCCGGCAGTTGCTGACGCAGGCGCAGGCCAACCTGCTCACCGCCATCGTCCGGCCCGGCCAGTTCACCCAGGCCGACCGCGGCCTCACCTTCCACATCCGCGACCGCGCCCCCGGCGGCGTCCTGCTCGGCATCGTCGTCTCCGACAGCCGCGATCCGGCGCTCCAGATGACCTATGTGGCCGAGCGTGGCGTCATCAGCGAGCAGCCCCAGGGCACCTTCTTCGTTCTGGAGAACGGCAACCTGCAGCGGCGTGAGGTCAAGGACGGCTCGACCTCCATCGTGGTGTTCGATCGCTACGCCTTCGACCTGTCGCAGCTGACCCAGGCCGCCGAAACCATTTATAGACCTTCGGAACGCTACACCTGGGAACTGATCAATCCCAATCCTGCCGACCCGATGTTCGAGCGCTGGCAGGGGCGGTTCCGTCAAGAGCTGCACGACCGGTTCAGCGCGCCGCTCTACCCACTGGCCATGATGTGCATTGCGTTCGCCATGCTGGGACATGCTCGCACGACGCGCCAGAGCCGTGGCGCGGCGATCGCCGGCGCAATCACCGCCATGGCGGCGGTGCGTGGCGTCGGCTTTGCCGTTTCCGGCATGGCCGCGACGCGGGCGAGCGCCGTGCCCCTCGTCTATGCCGTGCCGCTGATCGCCATCGTCGTGTTCGGCGCCATGGCGCTCGGCTGGTTCACGCCGCGCGTGCCCGTCGCGCTCAGCAATCGCCTCAGCGACCTCTCCGACCGCATCTCGGAACGTTTCGCCAAACATTTCGCGTCCGGGGGCCAGGCATGATCGGCCGGACCTTCGCCGCCTATATGACGCGCAAGTTCACCGGCGCGGTCACCGGCACGTTCTTCGGCACGTTCGGCCTCGTGCTGATCGTCGATTTCGTCGAGCAATTGCGGCGCGTCGAGGATTCAAGCCGCGCTCCGACCCAGCTCGTCGCACTCCTGGCGCTCTACCGGGTGCCGGCCTTCATCGAGGTGGTGCTGCCCTTCGCCGTGCTGATCGGCGCGATGCTCTGCTTCCTCGGCCTGTCGCGCAAACTCGAACTGGTGGTGGCGCGCGCCGCCGGCCTCTCGGCCTGGCAGTTTCTCGCGCCGGCGCTGGTGGTCGCGGCGCTGATCGGCGTGGCCGCGGCGACCATATACAACCCGGTCGCCTCCGACTTCCGCGAGCGCGGCCTGCAGCTGGAATCCCGGCTGTTCGGTCGCGCCTACGGCTCGGATTCGCGCAACGACTTCTGGTTGCGCCAGGCGACCGACAGCGGCCAGGTCGTGATCAATGCAGCCTCGGCGAGCGATCGAGGCCGGCGCCTCGCCGGCGTCACCGCGCTCGTCTACGGCTCCGACAATCATTTCCAGCGCCGGATCGATGCCGAGGCAGCCGACCTCAACGACGGCTACTGGCTGCTGCACAAGGTCCGGATCACCCCCGTCAACGCCGAGCCGAACAACCACGACACCTATCGCCTGCCGACGCAGCTCAGCGCCGAGCAGGTCCGGCAGGCCTTCGTGATGCCGGAGCAGGTGTCGTTCTGGGAGCTTCCACAGTTCATCGACCTCGCGCGCAAGTCGGGCCTGCCGAGCGCCAGATTCGAGCTCCAGTATCAACTTCTGCTGGCCCGCCCCCTGCTTCTGGTGGCCATGGTGCTGGTGGCTGCCGCAGCGTCCTTGCGGTTCGCGCGCCTCGGCGGCCTCGGCCGTACGATTCTTGGTGGCGTGGTCGCCGGATTTTTGCTTTACGTGGGCTCCGAACTCGCTGGCAATCTCGGGCGGTCCAATCTGGTGCCTCCCGTGCTCGCGGCGTGGTCGCCTGCATTCATCGGTGCGTTAATGGGTTTTATGGTACTTTTGAAGCAGGAGGATGGCTGATGCGTCACGCACCCAGCCAACGTCCTGTCGTGTCGACCCGAATCGCCCGATCCGCCATTCATGTGTCGGTGAGCGTGCTCGCGCTTATCGTCGCCTGGGGCGGGTGTGCGCCTCTGCGTGCCCAGGAACAGAGCCCAGCCGAACAGCGTTTCGTCGTGCCGGATCCGACCCGTGTCGACGGCTCGAACTATTCGGCCGGCTCCACCGCCACCGCTTCCGGCAGCAACACGGTCGGCGCCGCGCTGCCCTCGCCGGCCCCGACCTTCACCCAGACGTCGCGCAACGCGCAGATGCAGGTGAATGCCAACCAGCTCGTCTATGACGAGCGGACCGACCGCGTCTCGGCGCGCGGCCGGGTGCAGATCTATTATGACGGCCGGACGATCGAAGCCGATCAGGTCAGCTACGATCGGCGCACCAACCGCATGCGGGCAACCGGCAATGTCCGCATCACCGAACCGTCGGGCATCATCGCCCATGCCCAGGACCTGGAGCTCGACCAGGACTTCCGCGACGGCTTCGTCCGCTCGCTGAACATCGAGACGCCCGACCGGCGCTATATCGGCGCGGCCAATGTCACGCGCGAGGGCGGTGACGTCACCACCTTCGAGCGGGCCACCTACACGGCCTGCGACGTCTGCCGCGACGACCGGTCGCGTCCGCCGAGCTGGCAGATCAAGTCGAAACGGCTGATCCACCGGGAGTCGGAGCGCACCATCTATTTCCACGACAGCCGCGTCGAGCTGTTCGGAATGCCGATCGCCTATATTCCCTACATGTCCTCGCCCGACCCGTCGGTGCGCAAGGCGACCGGCTTCCTGATGCCCAATATCGGCGGTTCGAGCCGCACCGGCCCGGGCATCGAGATCCCCTATTTCTGGAACATCGCACCGAACTACGACCTGCTGTTCTCGCCGCGCTACTACCAGCGCCAGGGCTTCATGCCGCTGGCCGAATGGCGGCACGGCTTCGAAAGCGGCGGCTATATCATCCGCGGCGCCGGCATCTTTCAGCAGCAGCCGGGCGTCTTCAGCTATGCCGACGGCACGCCGGAAGTCGGCAACCGCAACTTCCGCGGCTTCATTTCGACCTCGGGCTCGTTCCGCCTGACCGAACGCTGGTCGTTCGGCTGGGACCTGAACCTGATGTCGGACACCGCGTTCCTGCGCGACTACTCGCTGGCGCTGCCGAACCAGACCGAGGCCAATTCGCGTGTCTGGCTGCGCGGCCAGGGCGAACGCAGCTGGTTCGATCTGTCCGCGACGCGTTATGTCGGCATCACCGCCGTCGACGTCGACAACAAGGTGCTGCCGACCACCCATCCGGTGCTCGACTATTTCCGCGTGCTCGATCAGGGCGTGTTCGGTGGCGAGTTCTCCTGGCGCACCAATGTCACGAGCCTGACGCGCGAAGCGGCGGATCTGTCGATCCGGGACCCGCTGACGCCGATCACCTGCTTCTCGGCCCTGCCGAAGGCGGGGGCCAACATGCTGCTGCCGTCGAACTGCCTGGTCAACGGCATCGACGGCACCTATACGCGCGCCTCGCTGGAAGTCGCCTGGCGGCGGCGCATCATCGACGCACTCGGCCAGGTCTGGGAACCCTTCATGTCGGTGCGCGGCGACGTCGCCGCCTACCAGTTGCGCGACGGCGGCCAGGTGCTCGGCTCGTTCAACAATCTCGTCGCCGGCAGTGGCCAGACCCAGACGCGCTTCATGCCGATGGTCGGCATGACCTATCGCTACCCGTTCATCTCGGCGAACCAGTTCGGCACCACCACGATCGAACCGATCGTCCAGGTCATCGTGCGGCCGAGCGAAACGCTGATCGGCCGCCTGCCCAACGAGGATTCGCAGAGCCTGGTCTTCGACGATTCCAGCCTGTTCTCGACCAACAAGTTCTCCGGCTGGGACCGGATCGAGGGCGGCGGCCGGGTCAATTATGGCCTCAACATCACGCACCGCTTCATCAACGGCTCGTTCGTCAACGTGCTGTTCGGCCAATCGGTCAGCATTTTCGGCCTGAATTCGTTCGCCTTCGGCGCGCCGGACATTCCCGGCAATCCGCTCTACGGCACGTCTGGCGCCTATACCGGCATTCCCGTCGGCGTTTACGACATTGCCGGCACGGGCGCCAATTCCGGGCTCGACAAGCCGCGCTCCGACTATGTCGGCAGCATCACCTACCAGATGAACCGCGATTTCCGGTTCCGTGCGAGCGGCCGGTTCGACGAGCGGACCCTCGCGGTGCAGCGCGGCGAACTGGAGGCGACCGGGCGGTTCGGCAATTTCGCCCTGACCGGCACCTATGCCTATCTCGCGGCCCAGCCTCTGCTCGGCTACCAGGTACCGCGCAGCAGCATTGGCGCCGCGCTGTCCTATACGGTCGCGGAGAACTGGACGGTCTATGCGGCCGCCCGCTTCGCCTTCGAACGGCAGAACGTGCTCGCCTCCTACACCAATTCGACGCCGCTCACCGAGCGGAACAAGGTGGAGGGCCTGACGCTCGGCGTGAACTATCTCGACGAGTCCATGCAGTTCGGCTTCTTCTACGCACGTGATTTCGCCGCCGCCTTCCTGACCAATGCGGGAGCGCTCGAAACGCGCGACGTGCACCGCTTCATGTTCCGCTTCAACGTGCGCACGATCGGTGATTTCACGATCTCGCAGAACGTGTCGAACTGGTTCAACCCGCCGGCGCAATGATCGGCTCGCCCTGATTGCGCCACCGTCTTGCGCGAGGGAGGGCGTTCGCCCCTCCCTCATCGCCTCTTGAAGGAAGACCAGTCATGGGCCCGATGCGTCCTCTGCTCAGCCTCGCGCTCGCCACCGGTCTCAGCGCCGGTTTCGCCCTTGCCCCCTCGCCCGCCGCCGCTCAGGAAGGCCGGGTGCTGGTGACGGTGAGTGGCGTGCCGATCACCAGCTTCGACATTCCGCAGCGCCAGCGCCTGCTGCAGTTGCGTGAGCATCGCTCGGTCACGGCGCAGCAGGCGCTCGAGGACCTGATCAACGACCGCATCAAATTCGCCGAGGCACGCCGCTTCCGCGTGGAGGCGACGGAGGCGCAGGTCAATGCGGCCTATGCCCAGGTCGCCCAGCGTTCGGGCATCGATCCGCGCGGCTTCGACCAGGTTCTGCGCTCCCAGGGCATCGAGCCGCGCGTCTACAAGGGCAAGCTGCGCGCCGACCTGTCCTGGTCGAACATCGTCGCGGCGCGCTACGGCCGCACCATCTTCGTCACCGATACCCAGCTTGCCGATGGTCTGGCGCGGCGGCGCGCCAGCGCCGACAAGCCGATGGAATATAATTTCCGCTCGATCGTTCTCCTGGTGCCGGCGACGGCCGCCCCCGCCGTGGTCCAGCGCCGCCTCGCCGAGGCCAATGCCCTGCGCGGCCGGTTCAACAGCTGCGCCACAGATCTCGAGCAGGTGAACCGCATTCCCGATGCCGCGGTGCGCGACCAGGTCCGCCGCCTCAGCACCGACCTCAGCCCCGAATTCCGCCGCGTGCTCGACCAGACGCCGGCCGGCAAGCTGACCCCGCCGAGCCGCTCGCAGCAGGGCATCGAGCTGATCGCCATTTGCTCGAAGAACGAAGTGCGAGCCGACGACACCGCGGCGCGCAACCAGGTGCGCGAGGAGATGACCACCACCGAGATGCAGCGCATCGCCCGCGACTACCTTGCGCGCCTGCGGCGGACGGCCGTCATCACCTATCACAATGGCGCGGGCCCCGGCCGGACCGGCCACTGATGCTCCGCCGGCGGGAGGCGCGCCGCAACGCCTTCTACGTCAGGTGCTCGTGGCAAGAGCTTGATTCCGTGCGTCGTTTTTAGTTCGACGTTCACGCAGGGGCGGCTATAGAGATCGGATGCGTCCCGCACGGGCACCGGCCTGCCGCCATGTCCCTGCGCCGCCTTCCTGTTCCTCCCGGCAGCGAGCCGTCCGTCGCCGCTGCCGGACGAGACGTGAGCTTCCGGGTTCGTCATGCTGCCTCTTGCCGTCACGATGGGGGAACCGGCCGGGATCGGCCCCGATATTGCCCTGATGGCCTGGCGCGATCGCGCCGATCATGCCTTGCCGCCGTTCTACGTCCTTGGCGATCCCGGCTTGATGGAGGCGCGCGCCGCGCGGCTCGGCCTCGGCGTGCCCATCGTGGAGGTGCTGCCGGAAGAAGCGATCGACACCTTTGCCTATGGCCTGCCGGTCGTCGCACTGGAAGGCCGCGCCGATGACCGGCCCGGCGTGCCGCGCGCCGACACGGCCGCCCTGGTGATCGAGGCGATCCGGACGGGCGTCGACCATATCCGCTCACAGCGCGCACGCGCCATCGTCACCAATCCGATCGCCAAGTCCGTGCTGGCGGCGGCCGGCTTCAGCCATCCCGGCCACACCGAATTCCTGGGCGAGCTGTCGCGCCCGTTCCGCGTCGGCCCGGTGCGCCCGGTCATGATGATCTGGAGCGAGGCACTGGCGGTCGTGCCGGTGACGATCCACATGCCGCTGGCCGACGTTGCAGACCGGCTGACACGCAATCTGATCGTCGAGACCGGCGCGGTGGTCGCCCATGACCTGCGGCTGAAATTCGGCATCGACGCACCGCGGCTCGCGGTTTGCGGGCTCAATCCCCATGCCGGCGAAAATGGCCTGATCGGGTCCGAGGACGCCGATATCGTGGCGCCGGCGGTGGCCGAGCTGAACCGCATCGGCATCCATGCCAGCGGCCCTCACCCGGCCGACACGCTGTTCCATCCCGAGGCGCGCAAGGCCTATGACGTCGTGCTCGGCATGTATCACGACCAGGTGCTCGTGCCGGTCAAGACGCTCGCCTTCGACGAAGGCGTGAACGTCACGCTCGGCCTGCCGTTCCTGCGCACCTCGCCCGACCACGGCACCGCCTTTTCGCTCGCCGGCACCGGCCTGGCCCGGCCGTCGAGCCTGATCCATGCCATTGCCCTCGCCGGCCGCCTGACCGCCCCGAAGGCTGCCGCCGGACCGGTTGCGGCCGCGGTCTCCTCATGAGCGCCATCGACGACCTGCCGCCGCTGCGCGAGGTCATTGCCCGCCACGGGCTCGCGCCCAAGAAGACTCTGGGGCAGAACTTCCTTTTCGATCTCAACCTGACGAGCCGCATCGCCCGCGCCTCGGGGCCGCTCGACGGCGTCACCGTGGTCGAGGTCGGGCCCGGCCCGGGCGGCCTGACCCGTGCCCTGCTCGCCGGCGGCGCGGCGCGCGTGGTCGCCATCGAGCGGGACCAGCGCTGCCTGCCGGCGCTCGCCGAGATCGCCGCGCGCTATCCCGGCCGCCTGACGGTGATCGAGGGGGATGCCCTCGCCACCGACATCCGGCCGCATCTCGGCGACGGTCCGGCGCGGATCGTCGCCAACCTGCCCTACAACGTCGCCACACCGCTGCTGACGGGCTGGCTGTCGGTCGAGCCCTGGCCGCCCTGGTTCCAATCGCTGACGCTGATGTTCCAGAAGGAAGTCGCCCAGCGGATCGTCGCGCCCCCCGGCAGCGATGCCTATGGCCGGCTCGGCGTGCTCGCGGGCTGGCGCACCGAAGCCAAGATCGCCTTCGACGTCGGCGCGGGCGCCTTCGTGCCGCCCCCCAAGGTGACCTCTTCCGTCGTCCATCTCGTGCCGCGGGCGGAACCACTGCCGGCGAGCCTCAAGGCCCTCGAACGGGTCACCGCCGCCGCCTTCGGCCAGCGCCGCAAGATGATCCGGCAAAGCCTGAAAGGCCTCGGCCGCGACGCGGCGGAACTCATTGCCGCAGCCGGTCTCGCCCCGACCGCGCGGGCCGAAACGCTGTCGATTGCCGATTTCTGCGCCCTTGCCCGCCTCGTCGCGGCCTAGGACACGATACCGGCCGCCGCGACGCGCCGCCCCGGGCATGACGATGGGAGTGCCTCCCCCAATCAGCCCTTGCGGCCCAGCACGCCGAGCTCGCCAGCCGTCAGGACAGTCTCGAGATCCCTGTCGAGCGCCGCCACCAGCGCCTCGATCTTGGGCCGGCGGCTCTGCTTCAGCCGCTCGGCGGCGAGAATGGCACGCAGGCCGGAAAAGGCCTGTTCGAGGTCGTCATTGACCAGGATGTAGTCGAAGTCGCGCCAATGGGCGATCTCCTCCCGGGCCGTGGTCAGGCGGCGCAAAATCACCTTGTCCTCGTCGCTTGCCCGCCGCTTCAGCCGCGAAATCTGCTCGGCGACCGAGGGGGGCAGCAGGAACACGGTCGCCATGTCCTCGCGGACCAGTTCGGACAATTGCCTGACGCCGGCGACATCGATGTCGAACAGCACGTCCTTGCCGGCGGACAGCGCGTCCTCCACGGCCTTGCGCGGCGTGCCGTAGAAATTGCCGTGCACCTCGGCCCATTCCAGGAGCTCACCCGCTTCACGCATCTGCGCGAACCGGTTCTTGTCGATGAAATGATAGTGGACGTGGTCGATCTCGTCCGGCCGGCGCGGGCGCGTCGTCACCGAGACCGAAAGCGCAATATCGGTTTCGGTCTTCAGAAGCTCGCGTGTCAGCGTCGACTTGCCAGCGCCCGACGGCGAGGTCAGGACCAGCATCAGGCCGCGGCGGGCGGTCAGGGTATCGGCCGTCGGGTGGCCCGCTTCCGTCATGGCCGTCACTCCAGATTCTGCACCTGCTCGCGGAACTGCTCGACCACCGCCTTCAGCTCGAGGCCGATGGCGGTCAGCGAGACGTCGTTCGCCTTCGAGCAGAGCGTATTGGTTTCGCGATTGAATTCCTGCGCAAGGAAGTCGAGCTTGCGCCCGACCGGACCGCCGGTCCCCATCAGCTTCGCCGCGGCGGCGACATGGGCGTCCAGCCGGTCGAGTTCCTCGCGAATGTCGACCTTGCTGGCGAGCAGCAGGGCTTCCTGATGGAGCCGGTCGGGGTCGAAAGCCTTGCCGGTGTCCATGACGGCCGCGATCTGCTCGGCCAGCCGCGCCTTGATCGCTTCCGGACGGCGGGCCGGATTGGACTCGGCCTGCTGCTTCAGCGCGGCGATTTCGGCAAGCCGCTCGTTGAGCACGGCGCCAAGCGCCGCACCTTCGGCCCGGCGCATGGCGACGAGATCGGCCAATGCCTTGTCGAGACCGGCCAGGACGGCCGTCTGGAGCGCCATGCGCTCCTCCTCCGTCTCCTCGGGTTCGACCACGTCGACGACACCGCGAATGCCGAGAATGCCGTCGACCGCCGGCGCCCGCACGTCGAGCCGCTCCGTGATCAGCCGTACGGCTTCCAGCACCTGGGCAAGCACGGTCTCGTTGATCCTGACCTCGCTGGCCGCCGCCTCGCGCTTCACCGAGAGGTTGGCGAACAGGCTGCCGCGCGTGACATGGCCGGCGATCTTCTGGCGTATCGCCTGCTCCGCCGCATCGAGGCCCGGCGGCAGCCGAAGCTTGACGTCGAGGCCCTTGGAATTGACCGACTTGATCTCCCAAGCCCACGCTGCCGAACCGACGACACCGTCGGCCCGGGCAAATCCCGTCATGCTCGATAGAGCCATGAGATCCCCTCGAAAACGCCTGGCGCGCCCCGGCGGATCACCTGGGGCAGCGCACGTCCATCAGGGGCTAAGGCCTTGGCCCGCCGCAGGTCAAGCGGCGACGGGCGTCAAACTGGGGATCCGCCCGGCAATATTGCCGGTCAGCGGGGCGTGGTGGCCGGGCTGGCCGCGCCCGGCGTGGCGGTCGCCGCCGCCGGGTCGGCGATCGGCCGGTCCCGGACCTGGTCGGGCTGACCGCGCTCGCGTTCGATCCGCCGCCAGTTGGCGACGTTGCGATTGTGCTGTTCCAGCGTCTCGGCAAAGACATGGCCGCCGGTACCGTCGGCGACGAAGTAGATGTCGCGGCTGCGCACGGGGTTGACCACCGCCTCCATGGCCGCCCGGCCGGGATTGGCGATGGGCGTCGGCGGCAGGCCATCGATCTGGTAGGTATTGTACGGCGTCAGCCGCTGGATCTCGGCCTGCTGGATGCCGCGCCCGAGCGTGCCGCGGCCGCCGACGAGGCCGTAGACGATGGTCGGGTCGGACTGCAGGCGCATGCGCCGGTTGAGGCGATTCACGAAAACGCCGGCGACCCGCGGCCGCTCGTCGGCACGGCCGGTCTCCTTCTCGACGATCGAGGCCAGGATGACCATCTCCTCGATCGAGCGAATCGGCAGGTCCTGCTGGCGCCGCGCCCAGATGGTCTGCACCGCCCGCGCCTGCAGCGCCGCCATCTGGTCGATGATCTGCTGCCGGCTGGTGCCGCGCGTGAACTTGTAGGTATCGGGCATCAGCGAACCCTCGCGCGGGATGCGCGCGATATCGCCGACCAGAATGTCATTGTCGCGCAGCCGACCGACGATCTGTTCCGAGGTCAGCCCTTCGGGAATGGTGATCCGGTATTCGATCGCCTTGCCCTCGATGATGATGGCCATGGCCTCGGCCATCGAGACGCGCTTGGGAAAGAGATATTCGCCCCATTTCAGGTCGCCGCGCGCGCCATAGAGCTGCACCGCGCCGACGAACAGCAGCGAGGACGAGATGACGCCGTTGCGCTCCAGCGTATCGCCGATCTGGTCGGAGGTGGAACCGCGCGGGATGAACACGGCACGATCCTGCTCGAGCGGCCCGGGCGACACGAAGGCGTGACGCGCATAAGAGAAGCCGACGAGCCCGCCGACCAGGACGACGAGGGCGATCGTCAGGATCAGGTTGCCGAGAACGACCCACTGGTTGCGCACATGGCGCGAGGCCGGCGGCGCCGGCGGCGGCGCCTCCGGCTCAAGCGCCGCGCGCGGCGACTTGATCGCTGGACGGGAACCGTTCTGGACCGGACCGAGCCCGGGGGAATCGTTCATCACGCTAGCTCTGAATCGACGCTGTCACATCTTGGCGCAACTGATGCGAAGCGAATGTGGCGAAAGGCAGGTGACCTGCCCGGCGGCCGCCGCCGGCGACGCACCGCACGGGATTCGGCCGCCATCGGACGCGGCCAAGTCTACCCGATTTTGCCGGCGGGCAAACCGCGCCCGGCTCCAGCGCGACAATTTGGTCAGGCCGCCGCGCGGAAGATCAGCGAGGCATTGGTCCCGCCGAAGCCGAACGAATTGGACAGCACCGTCTCGATCGGCCGCTTGCGCGCCTGATGCGGCACGAGATCCATCACCGTCTCGACCGAGGGATTGTCGAGATTGAGCGTCGGCGGCGCGACCTGGTCGCGGATGGCGAGGATCGAGAAGATCGCCTCCACCGCGCCGGCCGCGCCGAGCAGATGGCCGATCGAGGACTTGGTGGAGGACATCGAAACCTTGGAGGCGGCATTGCCGACGACGCGCTCCACGGCCGCGAGCTCGATGCCGTCGGCCATGGTCGAGGTGCCGTGGGCGTTGATGTAGTCGATGTCGCTGGCCGCGATGCCGGCGCGCTTGATCGCGGCCTGCATGCAGCGATAGGCGCCGTCGCCATCCTCGGCCGGGGCGGTGATGTGGTGGGCATCGCCGGACAGTCCGTAACCGATCACCTCGGCATAGATCCTGGCGCCCCTCGCCTTGGCGTGCTCATAGGATTCGAGCACGACGACGCCGGCGCCCTCGCCCATGACGAAACCGTCGCGATCGCGGTCATAGGGACGCGAGGCCTTGGTCGGCTCGTCGTTGAAGGCGGTGCACAGCGCGCGGCAGGCGGCAAAACCGGCGAGCGACAGGCGGCTGACCGGCGATTCGGTGCCGCCGGCCACCATCACTTCGGCATCGCCGAAGGCGACGAGGCGCGCGGCGTCGCCGATGGCGTGGGCGCCGGTCGAGCAGGCCGTGACCACGGCATGATTCGGCCCCTTGAGTCCGTGCTGGATCGAGACGTAGCCGCCGGCAAGGTTGATCAGCCGACCGGGAATGAAGAAGGGCGAAATCCGCCGCGGGCCCTTTTCCTTGAGGATGAGGGACGCTTCGGCGATGCCATCGATGCCGCCGATGCCGGAGCCGATCAGCACGCCCGTCGAGATCTGCTCCTCGTGCGTCTTCGGATGCCAGCCGGCATCGTCCAGTGCCTGGGTGGCGGCGGCCATCGCGAAGATGATGAAGTCGTCGACCTTGCGCTGTTCCTTCGGCTCCATCCAGGCGTCGGGATTGAAGGTTGCATCGCTGCCGTCGCCGCGCGGGATCATGCAGGCGATCTTGGCGGCGATGTCGGACACGTCGAAATGCTCGATCCGACGCGCGGCATTGTCACCCCGGACGAGCCTCTGCCAGGTCGTCTCGGCCCCGCATCCAAGCGGAGAGACGACACCCATGCCCGTCACCACAACCCGCCGCATCATCGTTTCACCCGTTCAACGTCCCGGTCTCCACAACCCTTGAAGCTCGCTTGCCGGCCACCGTCGCTCCGGCACGGATTCCAGGATCGGGGAATCATCATAACCCATTGATATCGAGCATCGTTCCAATGTCGAAGCGCTTGTCCGGCAAGCCGCCGGATCGAAGCGCCGACCGAAACCGCATTGCTCGCTCTTGAACGAAAGGCCGGAGGCGCTCCGCGCTCCCCGGCCCATCGTCGGTCGTCGTCTTGCAGTCAGCCGCCCGGCAAGATCAGGCGCTGGCGGCCTTCTCGAGGAACTTCACCGCGTCGCCGACGGTGAGAATGGTCTCGGCCGCGTCGTCGGGGATCTCCACGCCGAACTCCTCCTCGAACGCCATGACCAGCTCGACGGTATCGAGGCTGTCGGCGCCCAGGTCGTCGATGAAGCTGGCGGTCGGCACCACTTTCTCGGCGTCCACACCGAGCTGCTCCACGACGATCTTCTTAACGCGGTCAGCGATATCGCTCATCAGTTTATCCTCGTTCCATCCGACGATAAGGCACCGCCCACGATGGGACGCGGTGTGCGGCATTCAAGTTTGGTGGTGGCGGGCCGCTCCGCCGTGAATCCGGATCCTGTCGGGCAAGGCCCCCTGCCGAACCGTCTGGCTCTCTAACATAGGCCCGAAGGTTTGGCCAGCGCGACCCCGAACAGCCAAAATACGTAATTATATCATAGCCATGCCGCCGTTGACGTGCAGCGTCTGGCCAGTCACATAGGCAGCTTCTTCGGAGGCGAGATAGACAACGGCGGCCGCGATTTCCTCGGCCTTGCCGAGCCGGCCCGCCGGAACGCGCGTCAGGATGGTCTCCTTCTGCTTGTCGTTCAGCACGTCCGTCATGGCGGTTTCGATGAATCCCGGCGCGACGCAGTTGACCGTCACGTTGCGGCTCGCGACCTCCGCGGCAAGCGCCTTCGACATGCCGATCATGCCCGCCTTCGAGGCGGCATAATTGCCCTGACCGGGATTGCCCGTCACGCCGACCACCGAAGTGATCGAGATGATCCGGCCCCAGCGCTTGCGCATCATCAGCTTGGTCGCAGCCCGCGCCAGCCGGAAGCTGGCGGTCAGGTTGACGGCGATGACCTGGTCCCATTCCTCATCCTTCATCCGGATGAACAGGTTGTCGCGGGTGATGCCGGCGTTGTTCACAAGAATGTCGAGCCCGCCCATGGCTTTTTCAGCGGCCGGCACCAGCGCCTCGACCTCTTCCAAGGAGGACAGGTTGGTCGGCAGCACATGGCAGCGCCCGCCGAGTTCGGCAGCGAAGGCCTCCAGCTTGTCGCGGCGCGTGCCGGAAACGGCGAGCGTCGCGCCACGCGCGTGCAGCGCCTTGGCGACCGCGCCGCCAATGCCGCCGGTGGCGCCGGTCACGAGAGCGGTCTTGCCGGTCAGGTCGAACATGACGATCCCCTTCCTGTCTCAGCGGGAGGCTTTGTACGCGGCGATATCGTCCGGCGTGCCGATGGCCGTGCCGGTCGCTCCGTCGGCGATGCGCCTGACGAGGCCGGACAGCACCTTGCCCGCGCCGATCTCGTAGAAGCTGGTGACCCCGAGGCCGGCCATGGTCGCGACGCATTCGCGCCAGCGCACCGTGCCGGTGACCTGCTCGACCAGCCGCCGGGTGATTTCGGCGGGATCGGTGATCGGCTGCGCCAGCACGTTGGCGACGACCGGCACCGCCGGCGCCTTGGCCGGCACGCGGGTGAGCGCTTCGGCCATAGCGTCGGCCGCCGGCTGCATCAGCGCGCAATGGAAGGGCGCGGAGACCGGCAGCGGAATGGCCCGTTTGGCGCCGCGCGCCTTGGCGAGTTCACAGGCCCGCTCCACCGCGGCCTTGTGGCCGGAAATAACCACCTGGCCGCCGCCATTGTCGTTGGCGGCCTGGCAGACCTCGGCCCCGGCCGCTTCGGCCGCGACCTCGACCACCGCGTCGAAATCGAGGCCGAGGATCGCGGCCATGGCCCCCATCCCGACCGGCGTCGCCGCCTGCATCGCCTTGCCACGAATGCGCAGGAGCCGCGCGGCATCGCCGATCGAGAAGCTGCCCGCAGCCGCGAGCGCCGAATATTCCCCAAGCGAATGTCCGGCGACATAGGCGACGTCCCTTGCCAGGTTCAGGCCGGCCTCGGCCTCCAGAACCCGGGTCACCGCGAGCGATACCGCCATCAGCGCCGGCTGGGCGTTCTCGGTCAGCGTCAGCGTCTCGAGCGGACCTTCGAAAACAACCGCCGACAGCTTTTCGCCGAGCGCGTCGTCGACTTCCGCGAACACCGCGCGCGCGGCCGGGAAGGTTTCGGCGAGAGCCTTGCCCATGCCAACGGCCTGGCTGCCCTGCCCCGGAAAGGTGAAAGCAACGGTCATGAACCCCTCGCGAGCCGCATCGAAGTGGCGGCGGACTCGCATCGGGTCGCGCAAGAGTCAAGCAAGCAGTCGGCCTCCGCGTTGGAAAACCCACCGATCCGACAAGCACTTCGCCGCTCTCTTGCGGGATGCCCGCCTTCTCGTGTATGTTATACTATAACATATCAACCGGAGAGAGCCGTGCCACCAGCCGCGACCGACACCCGCCTGCCCGTGACCGTCCTTTCGGGATTTCTTGGAGCGGGTAAGACCACATTGCTCAATCATATTCTGAACAACCGTGCAGGCCGCCGCATCGCCGTCATCGTCAACGACATGTCGGAGGTGAACATCGATGCCGACCTGGTCCGTGGCGGTACGGACATTTCGCGCACGGATGAAAAGCTGGTCGAACTGACCAATGGCTGCATCTGCTGCACACTGCGCGACGACCTGCTCGTCGAGGTCCGGCGGCTCGCCGAGAGCGGGCGCTACGACCATCTGGTCATCGAAGGCACGGGAATCGCCGAGCCGCTGCCGATCGCGGCCACCTTCTCGTTCCGCGCCGAGAACGGCGAAGCCCTGGACGACGTGGCCCGGCTCGACTGCATGGTGACCGTCGTCGACGCCGCCAATCTGCTGCGCGACTTCGGCGGCCACGACCGGCTGGCCGATCGCGGCGAAACGGCCGATGACACCGACGAACGGACCCTCGCCGACCTGATCACCGACCAGATCGAGTTCGCCGACGTCGTGGTCGTCAACAAAGTTTCGTCCGCCGGCGTTGCCGAACGGACCAAGGTGGAGACGATTGTCAGGGCGCTCAATCCCGAGGCCCGTATCGTGCCCGCCGATTTCGGCCGCGTGGCGCTTGCCGAGATCCTCGACACGGGCCGGTTCGACCGGGAGCGCGCGGAAACCCACCCGCTCTGGGCCAAGGAGCTCTACGGCTTTGCGGGCCACGTGCCCGAAACCGAGGAGTACGGCATCTCCTCCTTCGTCTATCGGGCCGCCCGCCCGTTCGACCCGTTGCGCTTCGATGCCTTCCTGAAGGCGAGCTGGCCGGGTCTGATCCGCGCCAAGGGGCATTTCTGGCTGGCGACGCGCCCGGACTGGTGCGGCGAGCTCTCCATCGCCGGCGCCATATGCCGGACCTCCGCGCTCGGCTCGTGGTGGGCGGCGGTGCCGCGCACGCAATGGCCGGATCATCCCGAATGGCGCGCGATGATCGCGCGTCACTGGCATCCGGTCTATGGTGACCGGCGGCAGGAACTGGTCTTTATCGGTGCCGGCCTCGACGAGGCGGCCATGCGGGCAAGCCTCGACGGCTGCCTCGTCGGCTCGGCCGCCGCAAGCCGCTTCGACCCCGCCGCACATGCCGGCCTTGCCGATCCGTTTCCGGCGTGGCGGCGCGAAAACCACGCGGCTTAAGCGGTTTGGCCTTGAACCTCAGCCATTTTGGCGTATAAGGCCGCCTTCGCTTCGGTCGGCCGGTGGCTGAACGGACGGCAGTTTTGTCTGCAGGTCGCCCTTTTCCGAGGGCCCCGTCGTCCGGTGTCTCCGCCTTCGAGAATTCTGTCGGGCCTGTCCAGGGCTCGAGGGGCTTCGCGCCGGGGAAGCGTCGTTTCGAACCAGGAGACAGGCCTTATGCCTCTCTATGAACATGTATTCCTGGCCCGCCAGGACGTGACCTCGCAGCAGGCCGAAGCGCTTGCCGCGCAGTACAAGGAGGTCGTCGAGGCCCATGGCGGCTCGGTCCCCAAGACCGAGTCCTGGGGCCTCAAGTCGATCGCCTTCCGCATCCGCAAGAACCGCAAGGCTCACTACACGCTGATGAACATCGACGCGCCGCACGCTGCGATCGCGGAGATGGAGCGCCAGATGTCGATCAACGAAGACATCCTGCGCTTCATGACCGTGCGTGTCGAAACCCTCGAGGACGGCCCGTCCGCCATGCTGCAGAAGCGTGATCGCGACGACCGCGGCGAGCGTGGTTTCGGTGACCGCGGCTTCGGCGGCGGCGGCCGCGGGTTCGGCGGCGGTGACCGCAGCGGTGGCGGCGGTGGCCGCCGTTTCCGCGACCGTGACGGCAGCGATGTCGAAGCCGGCGAAACCGCCGCGACGGAGGAGTGATCATGAGCTCGGCTTCTTCCGGCGGCGCTCGCCGCCCGTTCTTCCGCCGTCGCAAGACCTGCCCGTTCTCGGGCCCGAATGCGCCGGTCATCGACTACAAGGACGTGCGCCTGCTGCAGCGCTACATTTCCGAGCGCGGCAAGATCGTGCCGTCCCGCATCACCGCGGTGTCGGCCAAGAAGCAGCGCGAACTCGCCCAGGCGATCAAGCGCGCCCGCTTCCTCGGCCTCCTGCCCTACGTGATCAAGTAATCGCGCGCAGGTACCAAGATTTGCCGGCGGGACGCCTTCGGGCGCCCCACCGGCGCAAGCCAAGACCGTAGATCTTTTCTGAATCGTCGGCCGGGCCTTCACGAAGCGCGCGGCTGAAGTTGGGGCGAGGCCCCCTAACCCTCGGAACCGAGCGGGACAGCTGACGATGGGACCGACCCTCGCCATTGCCTTCGGCGCCGGACTGGCGTCCGCCCTCCTGTTCGCGACACTCGCGACCGGGAACCCGCTGGCTGTCGTCCTGTTCTATTTCGCGGCGCTCCCCATGCTCATCGCCGGCCTCGGCTGGGGCCACTATGCCGGCGGCTTCGCCGCGGCGGTCGGGGCCCTCGCTCTGTCGCTTGCGCTGCGCTCGCAGTTCGGCCTGTTCTTCTTCTTCTGGATCGGCCTGCCGGCCTGGCTCCTGTCCTATCTCGCCCTGTCCGGCCAGCCGCGGCCGACGGCCGAGGACCCGGAGGGCTTCGCCTGGTTTTCCCCCGGCGCGCTGCTCTCCGTCATCGGCGCGGGCGCCGTCGCCCTGACCCTGTTCGGTGTCGCGGTCCTGTTCGGTTTCGATTTTGCCGCCTACCAGGCCTCGCTACGCGCCGCGATCGATCTGTCGCTGCGCCGGATGACCTCGGTCGACGACGAGACGCGGGCAACACTCGTCACCTTCATGACCACCGCCGCGCCGGTGGCGGCGGCAATCGTCTGGACCTTCGTCACGACGCTCAACCTGTTCATCGCCGGCCGCATCGTGCGCGCCTCGGGCCGGCTGCCCCGGCCATGGCCGGACCTGCCCTCGTTGCGCCTGCCGCGCTGGACGGCGATCGCCCTGCTGGCCGGCTGCCTTGCCTCCTTCGCGCCCGGCGCCATCGGCCATATCGGCGTCATCGTCGTGGCCGTCGGGCTCGCCGTCTTCGCGCTGGCGGGCTTTGCCCTGGTCCATGACCTGAGCCGCGGATGGCCGGCCAGGACGCTGGCGCTCGGCCTGCTCTATGCCATCAGCTACATCGTCGTCTGGCCGATGATCTTCGTCGCTCTGGCGGGCCTTGCCGACGTGCTTTTCGATCTGAGGGACAAGCGCCGCGCGCCGCCCTCGGCCCCCTCCAACCCATGACATGCAACTGAACAAACAAGGAGAATGACCATGGACGTGATTCTGCTCCAGCGCGTCGCCAAGCTCGGCCAGATGGGCGAGGTCGTGAGCGTGAAGCCGGGCTATGCCCGCAACTACCTCCTGACCCAGGGCAAGGCGCTGCGCGCGACCGAAGCCAACCGCAAGAAGTTCGAGACCATGAAGGTGCAGCTCGAGGCGCACAATCTCGAGCTGAAGCGCGAAGCCGAGGCCGTTGCCGGCCAGCTCGACGGCGCCACCTACACCATCATCCGCCAGGCGGGCGAGACCGGCCAGCTCTACGGCTCGGTGTCGGCCCGTGACCTCGCCGAAGTCATCACCGCCGACGGCGTCACCGTGCAGCGCGCGATGATCCAGCTCGACACGCCGATCAAGACGATCGGCCTGCACAGGGTCACGATCGCCCTGCACCCGGAAGTCGACGCCCATGTCACGGTCAACGTCGCCCGTTCGGCCGGCGAAGCCGAGCGTCAGATCCAGGGCGAGGACCTGACCCAGCGCGCCGAGGAACCGACCTTCGAGACCTTCAATCCGGAAGACTTCCAGGACGGCGACGAGGCCGGCCAGCCGGCCGCCTGATCCGGCCCGGATCATGGATCCGGGGCCCGGCCGCCGTGGCGGCCGGGCCCCCATATCGGCAGCAACAGAAAACGCCCGGCCTCCTGCGAGGCCGGGCGTTTTCTGTTGGCAGAAGCGCGCGGGCGCGGGCGCGCCCTGCTCCGCAGCGCCGCTCAGTAGCGAGCGACGATCGGCTCGACCGCGACCGGCGGCGCGCCGAAGAGATAGCTCACGCCGACGCGGACCGCATGGCTCTCGATGCGGTTGTTGATGTCGGAGGAGTTCGGATTGATCGAGCAGCTCGCATCGGCGAAGCAGGAGCGCGAGCCGTAATTGGTGTAGCGGTATTCGAGCCGCGCCGACCAGTTGTACGAGAACTTGTGCTCGATACCGGCGCCGATCGTCCAGCCCGTCCGGGTCGAGGTATACTTGACGATGTGGCCGTTGAAGCCCTGGCAGTCGTTCAGGACCGTGCAGGCCTTGAAGCTTGCGAAGGCGAAGCCGCCGGTCAGATAGAACAGCGTGCTCTGATGCACCCAGCCGAGACGGCCGCGCACGGAGCCCTGCCACTGCGACGTCAGCCGCTGCTGGTACTGGTTGTCGACGCCGAAAGCCGAGTCGGAATTGTACCAGGGCGACTGGATCTGCCCCATCGGCCCCTCGAAGTCGGCCTCGATGCCGAACAGGATCTGGTTGAACAGCCGCTGGTAGCCGAGATGCAGACCATAGGTGACGCGCGCGCCACTATAGTCGTAGTCGAAGGCATAGTGCAGCGTGCCGTTGCCGTCCGGGCGCGGCCCGTTGGTCCGGTCGCTGTGCGAGCCGGAATTGCGGATCGACTGCAGGCCGACCTGGCCGCCGATATAGAAGCCGCTCCACTGGTCGGCATAGACCGGCGCGGCGGCGATGACTTCGGAGCCGCGCAGCGCAGGACCGCCGAGATCGGCCGCCTTCGCGCCTTGCGATGCTAAGGCCGCCAGGGCGACCATGGGTAATGCAACACGCTTGAACATGGGAGCGCCCCTTCACGAATGAGTAACCGCTTTTGCGGATGCCCAAGGGATGGCACGACACGGTTAACGCGAGGTTTCCGCAGCTGGTAAAAGGACGATTTCACGACGACATCTATGGGCACCGCCGCGATTTCGTCCCAAGGACTTGCGTCATGCGTGGCTTGCCGGCGGCCGGACCTGTCAACCGAGGAAGCGCCCGACGCCGGCCTCGCTTTCCGCGCCTGTGAGAATCGGGGACACTGGGACCGGATGCGGGGCGGCCTGGAAAAGGCCGAGCGGGACCTCGGTGAAGCCTGCTAGAGACGGAACCCCGCTCCGCGAACCGACGGTTAAGACGAAACGTGATGTCCGCCCTGCCCGCCTTGAGACCCGTTGGCGAGACCGAATCGGCGATTCGGCAGGCCCCGCACAATATGGAGGCCGAACAGGCGCTGCTCGGCGCGATTCTGGTCAACAACGAGGCCTTCTACCGGGTCGCCGACTTCCTCAACGCCAAGCACTTCTATGACCCGCTGCACCAGAAGATCTACGAGACGATCGCCTCGCTCGTGCGCAGCGGCAAGCTGGCGACCCCGATCACGGTCAAGACGTTTCTCGACCCGAGCCTCGATATCGGCGGCCTGACCCCGACTCAATATCTCGGCCGCCTCGCCGGCGAAGCCACCACCATCATCAATTCGGAGGACTATGGCCGGTCGATCTACGACCTCGCGATTCGCCGCGACCTGATCCAGATCGGCGAGACGATGGTCAACGTCGCCTATGACGCGCCGGTCGACCTGCCGCCGCGCGAACAGATCGAGGATGCCGAGCGCAGCCTGTTCACCCTCGCCGAGACCGGCCGCTACGATGGCGGCTTCCAGCGCTTCACCGACGCGATCGCCCGCGCCATGGACATGGCGGGCCAAGCCTATCAGCGCGACGGCAAGCTGTCGGGCATCTCCACCGGCCTGCGCGACCTCGACAAGACGCTCGGCGGCATGCAGCCCTCCGACCTCGTCGTGCTGGCCGGCCGTCCCGCCATGGGCAAGACCTCGCTCGCCACCAATATCGCGTTCAACATTGCCAAGGCCTACCGCTTCGAGGTGGAGGCGGACGGCAACCACAAGACGACCAATGGCGGCATTGTCGGCTTCTTCTCGCTCGAAATGAGCGCCGACCAGCTCGCCACCCGTATCGTCGCTGAACAGGCCCAGATCTCGTCCTACAAGATCCGCCGCGGCGACATTCACGAGGAAGAGTTCTACCGGCTGAGCGAAGCTGCCCGCGAAATCCAGCAGACGCCCTTCTACATCGACGACACCGGCGGCCTGTCGATCTCCCAGCTCACCGCCCGCGCGCGGCGGCTCAAGCGCCAGCGTGGCCTCGACTTCCTGGTCGTCGACTACCTGCAGCTCCTGTCCGGCTCCGGCAAGAACAACCAGAACCGCGTGCAGGAGCTGACCGAGATCACCACCGGCCTGAAGGCGCTCGCCAAGGAGCTGAACGTGCCGGTTCTGGCGCTGTCGCAGCTGTCGCGCCAGGTGGAATCGCGCGACGACAAGCGCCCGCAGCTGGCCGACCTGCGCGAATCCGGATCGATCGAGCAGGACGCCGACGCCGTGTTGTTCGTGTTCCGCGAGGAATATTATCTGCAGAGCCGCGAGCCGAAGCCCGGCACCGAGGAACATATCAAGTGGCGCGACGAGATGGCCCGGCTGCACGGCAAGGCCGAGGTGATCATCGGCAAGCAGCGTCACGGCCCGACCGGCACGGTGACCTTGCAGTTCGATGCCAATGTGACACGTTTCTCGGATCTGGCGGAAGAAGACCACCTGCCCCAGCGCCTGGAATGACATCATGACCGCAGCCTTCACCGTGTCCGCCGAAGAAGCCGGCGCACGGCTGACCGTCGATCTCGGCGCCATCGCGCGCAACTACCGGGCGCTCGCCGCCATGACACACGGCGCCGAATGCGCGGCGGTGGTCAAGGCCGACGCCTATGGCACCGGCATCGAAACGACCGCGCCGGCGCTGGCCGACGCCGGGGCGCGCACCTTTTTCGTGGCCCATGTCTCCGAGGCGCGCCGCCTGCGCGCCGTCGTGCCGGCGGCCACGATCTATGTGCTCAACGGGCTCTTCGCCGAGGCGCTCGATATCTATGCGCGCCACGATTTGCGCCCGGTGCTCGGCAGCCGCGAGGAAATCGAGCGCTTCGGCGCCTTCTGCCGGACCACCGGCCGCCGCAGCCCGGCTGCGATCCATGTCGACACCGGCATGAACCGCCTCGGGCTCGACATGGCGGAGGCGGCGCTGATCGCCGAGCCCGGCCCGCAGGCGCTGGCCTTCGAGCCGGCCCTGCTGATGAGCCATCTCGCCTGCGCCGACGACCCCGGCCATCCCCTGACCGCGCGGCAGATCGACCGTTTCGCGCAGGTCCGCGCCCTGTTCCCCGGCATTGCCGGCTCGCTCGCCAATTCCGCCGGCTGCACGCTGCCGGCCACGCATCATGACCTCGCCCGGCCCGGCATCGCGCTCTATGGCGGGCGCTATCGGGCCGACCGGGAGCCGCTGGAGGCGGTGGTGCGGCTCGAAGCGCCGCTCATCCGGGTTCGCGACGTGCGGGCCGGCGACACGGTCGGCTACGGCGCGACCTGGACGGCGACGCGCCCGAGCCGCATCGGCATCGTCTCCGTCGGCTATGCCGACGGTTATATCAGGGCGACGAGCGCCTCCGACACCCGGACGGGCGCCAGCGTGAGGGTCGCCGGCAGGGCCTGCCCCCTTGCCGGCCGCGTCTCGATGGATCTCCTGGCCATCGACCTGACCGATGCGGGCGCGGTGAAGCCGGGCGATCCGGTGACGCTGATCGGCGACGGCATCGGCGTCGACGATATTGCCCAGCCCGCGGGCACGATCGGCTATGAGGTGCTGACCAGCCTTGGGCGGCGCTATCATCGCCGCTATATCCAGGACTGACGGGCGCAGCCACGGCTGCTGCCTGCCCATTGGCCGGCTTCCGCCCGTCGGGCTCCGGCATCTGGACGATACGGATTTTGCTTCGGCGGTTTCATGGCGCGCAACGTCACCACTTTCGTCTGCCAGTCCTGCGGCGCGAGCTATGGCCGCTGGCAGGGCAAATGCGAAAGCTGCGGCGCCTGGAACACCATTGCCGAGGAAAGCGTCGCCTCCGGCGTCGGCGGCGCGCCTGCCAAGGGACCGGCCCGGGCCGGCGCGGCCAAGAAGGGCCGGACCTTCGCGCTTGTCGGGCTCGACGGCGTCAACGACCAGGCCCCGCGCACCGAAACACAGGTCGGCGAGCTCGACCGCGTCTTCGGCGGCGGCCTCGTCAAGGGATCGGTGATCCTGATCGGCGGCGATCCCGGCATCGGCAAGTCCACCCTGCTGATCCAGGCCTCCGCGCGGCTCGGGCGCATGGGCCACCGCGTCGTCTACATTTCCGGCGAAGAGGCGGTCGGACAGGTGCGCCTGCGCGCCGAGCGGCTGGGGCTGACGGCGTCGCCGGTCGAGCTCGCCGCCGAGACCAATGTCGAGGACATCGTCGCGACGCTGTCCGAAGGGCCGACACCCCGCCTCGTCGTCATCGATTCCATCCAGACCATGTGGACGGACAAGGTGGAAAGCGCCCCCGGCACGGTCAGCCAGGTGCGTTCGGCTGCCCAGGTGCTGATCCGCTACGCCAAGAAGTCCGGCGCGGCGCTGATCCTCGTCGGGCATGTCACCAAGGATGGCCAGATCGCCGGCCCCCGGGTCGTCGAGCACATGGTCGACGCGGTGATGAGCTTCGAGGGCGAAGGCGGCCATCATTTCCGCATCCTGCGCGCGGTGAAGAACCGGTTCGGGCCGACCGACGAGATCGGCGTGTTCGAAATGACCGGCCGGGGCCTGCGCGAAGTGCCCAATCCGTCCGAACTGTTCCTGGCCGGCCGCGACCTCGGCGCGCCGGGCACCGCCGTCTTCGCCGGCATGGAGGGGACCCGTCCCGTCCTCGTCGAAATCCAGGCGCTGGTCGCCGCCTCCTCGCTCGGCACGCCGCGCCGCGCCGTCGTCGGCTGGGATCCCGCGCGCCTGTCGATGGTGCTCGCCGTGCTCGATGCCCATTGCGGGGTACGGCTCGGCGGTCATGACGTCTATTTGAACGTCGCCGGCGGCCTGCGCATCGCCGAGCCCGCGGCCGACCTGGCGGTTGCCGCAGCGCTCGTCTCCTCGCTCTCCGGCGCCGTATTGCCCGCCGATGCGGTCTATTTCGGCGAGGTCAGCCTGTCCGGCGCCGTGCGTCCGGTCGCCCAGGCCGCCTCGCGCCTGAAGGAAGCCAAGAAACTGGGCTTCACCCGCGCCGTGGTACCCGAGGTCGCCCGCGGCGAACCGGCCGAGGCGGGCTTTGCGACCCAGCCGGTCACCGCGCTGTCGACGCTGGTCGCCGACATCGCCGCCTCCGGGGTCGGCGCCGGCAAGTCGCGCGCGGCGGCCGGCGGCTGACGGGGTGACGACGGCGCCGGGCGTCGCTATAAGCGCGTGGTCGCGCGGCCCTTTAGCGACTCGGAGCCGCTGTTTCTGCCTGCCCGGAGCCCGCACAGATGCCGGTCACCTATCTCGACATTGGCCTTGCCGTGATCATGCTGATTTCAGCATTGCTCGCGATGGTGCGCGGCCTGGTCCGCGAGGTCCTGTCGATTGCGTCCTGGGGCCTTGCCGCGCTCGCCACCTGGTGGGCCTTCCCGCGCCTTTTGCCGCTCGCCCAGACGCAGGTCTCCAACGAGCTCGCCGCCAAGGCCATCGTCATCGCCGGCGTCTTCCTCGTCGTGCTCGTGGTGGTTTCCCTGATCACCATCCGCATTTCCGACGCCATCCTCGATTCCAAGATCGGCGTGCTCGACCGTACCCTCGGCTTCGCCTTCGGCCTCGCCCGCGGCCTCGTCATCGTGGTCGTCGCCTTCGCCTTCTTCACCTGGCTCGTGCCGGGCACCAGCCGGCCCGACTGGATCTCGAAGGCCAAGTCCTATGCGCTGCTCGACAGCACCAAGGACTGGCTGATCGAAAAGCTGCCGCAGGATATCGAAGGATCCGACATCCTCCGGCGCCTGAACCGTTCGCAGCAGGCCACGCCCGATGCAGCGCCGCCCCCGGCCGCGCCCGGTGCGCCCGGCGCCCCGGCCAATCCGCCGCCCGGAACACAGCCGGCGCCGCGCCGCCCGTAACCGGCCTGCGCGCCCCGCGGGCCGGACCCGTGCGTTGCATGGCGGCCGTGCATGAGGTGAAAAAGGACTTCCGATCCGGCGCATCGCCCCGCATATGACGACGGGGTGACGACCAGAACGCTCCAGGGCCCGCCGCCGCGATCCGAGACGAATCGTGCCGGCGGCCTTGAACTGTTGTAAGACCCATTGATCGACCGCACCGTCCGCCCCGGATCCGTGCCGGTCACGTTCTTGGAACGAGGATGCCATGACGCGAATCCTGGAGGTGCGCCACCACGAGGCGGACCTGGAGCATGCGCGCGAGGATCTCGGTGGCCAGGCCTGCGACAGCATGGCCTTCGACGCCGAGGCGGACCGCCTGCACGAGGAATGCGGCGTCTTCGGCGTCTACGACCATCCCGATGCCGCGGCGCTGACCGCGCTCGGCCTGCACGCCTTGCAGCATCGCGGCCAGGAAGCCGCCGGCATCGTCTCGTTCGACGGCGCGCGCTTCCATTCGGAGCGGCGGCTGGGGCTTGTCGGCGACAATTTCTCGCGGCGCGAGGTGATCGAGCGCCTGCCCGGCCAGTCGGCGATCGGCCATACGCGCTATTCGACCACGGGCGGCACCATCCTGCGCAACGTCCAGCCGCTCTTCGCCGAACTGGAGACCGGCGGCTTCGCGGTCTGCCACAACGGCAACCTGACCAACGGCCTGACCTTGCGGCGGCGGCTGATCGCCGACGGCGCGATCTACCAGGCGACCTCCGACACCGAGGTGATCCTGCATCTGGTGGCGCGCTCGCGACGCAATCGCTTCACCGACCGTTTCATTGATGCGCTCGGCCAGGTCGAAGGCGGCTATGCCTTTGTCGGCATGACCAACAAGAAGCTGATCGGCGCCCGTGATCCGCTGGGCATCCGGCCGCTGGTCATCGGCGAGCTCGGCGGCAAATATATCCTGACCTCGGAAACCTGCGCCCTCGACATCATCGGGGCGCGCTTCGTGCGCGAAGTGGCGAATGGCGAGGTCGTGGTCATTTCCGACCAGGGGCTGGAATCGCTGCGGCCGTTCCCGCCGCGCAAGCTGCGCCCCTGCATCTTCGAATATGTCTATTTCGCCCGGCCGGATTCGATCGTCGACGGCAAGAACGTCTACGGCCTGCGCAAGCAGATCGGTGCGACACTGGCCGCCGAATCCCCTGTGGCCGCCGACGTCGTCGTGCCGGTACCGGATTCGGGCGTGCCGGCGGCCATCGGCTTCGCCCAGCAGTCGGGCATCCCCTACGAGCTCGGCATCATCCGCAACCACTATGTCGGCCGGACCTTCATCCAGCCGACCCAGTCGGTGCGCGAGCTGGGCGTGCGGCTCAAGCATTCCGCCAACCGTGCCGTGGTCGAAGGCCGCAGCATCGTTCTGGTCGACGATTCCATCGTCCGCGGCACCACCTCGCGCAAGATCGTGCAGATGATGCGCGATGCCGGAGCGCGCGAGGTGCACTTCCGCATCGCCTCGCCGCCGATCAGGTATCCCGACTATTACGGCATCGACATGCCCGACCAGGACAAGCTTCTGGCCGCGCGCATGACGCTGGATGAAATGAAGGCCTATCTCGGCGTCGACAGCCTCGCCTTCATCTCGATCGACGGGCTCTACCGCGCGCTCGGCGAGCCGGGCCGCGACGCCGCCCAGCCGCAATATACCGACCATTATTTCACCGGCGACTATCCGACCCCGATCACCGACCTCGTCAGCGAAAGCGCCAAACAGTTGTCGCTGCTCGCCGAAGCCAGCTGAGCCCGCATCCTCTCATGACCGACAAACCGCTCTCCGGCCGGGTCGCCTGCATTACCGGAGCCTCGCGCGGCATCGGCCGCGCGACGGCCCTCCTTCTCGCCGAGGCCGGCGCGCATGTCATCGCGGTTGCCCGGACGCAGGGCGGCCTCGAGACGCTCGACGACGCCATCAAGACCGCCGGCGGCAGCGCGACGCTCGTGCCGCTCGACATCCGGGACGGCGACGGGCTGGACCGGCTGGGCCTTGCCATTCACGAGCGCTGGGGCAAGCTCGACGTTTTCGTCGCCAACGGCGCGATCCTCGGGCCGATCTCGCCGCTCGGCCATATCACCCCGCAGGAATGGGACCATACGGTCGCGATCAACCTGACGGCGCAATGGCGCCTCGTCCGGTCGCTCGACCCCCTGCTGCAGCAGTCGGATGCCGCCCGCGTCGTCTTCGTCTCCTCCGGCGCCTCCTGGCGCAACCGGCCGTTCTGGGGTCCCTATTCGGTCACCAAGGCGGCGCTCAATGCGCTGGCGCTGACCTATGCCGCCGAGCACCAGAACAATCCGATCCGGGTCAATCTGCTCAATCCCGGGCCGATCCGCACCGCCATGCGCGCCCAGGCCATGCCCGGCGAGGACCCGGCCACGCTGGAGACGCCCGAAGGCCCGGCCCGCGCGATCCTGTCGCTGTGCCTGCCTTCGGTGACCGAGACCGGCCGGATCTACGACTATCCGAGCAAGAGCCTGAAGACGTTCCGGGAACCAGCCTGACCGCGCCGCGGCGCCTGCCGGACGAATATTGCTGTCGCAAGGCTTTCGCCGAGACCGCGCTCCTCCGCCGGCCGGCAACTTTGGCGGGCCATTTCATTGAGCTTCGCCCCGCCGAACCGGATCATGCCGCAAGGATTGTGCCCTGCCGCGCCGAGCAGGTCAGCCTCGGAGGCAGGACATGCTCAAACATCCGGATCGCGGGATTTCGTGCGGCACGCCCGTCAGTCGCCGCTGCCTTCTGGCCGCCGCTGCGACGGTCGTCGCCAGTCCCCGCATCGCCAGGGCCGGACCGGGACGGCTCCCTGCTGGAACGATCCGTTTCGTGGTGCCCTTCGCACCAGGCGGCAGTGTCGACGTGCTCGGTCGTGCCGTCGCCAGGGCTGTCGGTGAGGCGCTCGGGCAGCAGACGCTGGTCGAGAATGTTGCCGGCGGCTCGACCAATCTCGGTTCCGAACGGGTGGCGAAGGCCGCGCCGGACGGCCTGACCATCCTGGTCGCGAGCGACAGCCTGGCCATCAACAAGAGCCTGTTCCCCCGGCTGTCGTTCGATCCGGTCGCCAGCTTCGCGCCGGTCACGCTCGCCATCACTGCTCCGCAGTTGCTCGTCACCCACCCCAAGTCCGGGCTGAACACCGTCGCCGACTATGTCGCGGCCGCCCGGGCAAAGCCCGGGGAGTTGAAGGTCGGCCTGCCGGGACACGGCGTCATCGGCCATCTCGCGAGCGAACTGGTCAACCGGCGGCTGGCGGGGCTGCAGGTCAATCATATCCCCTACAATGGCGGGGCGCCGGCGAGCCGCGACCTCATCGGCGGTCATCTCGACGCGCTGTTCATCACCCTGCCCGCCGTCACGGCGCCAGTCCGCGACGGCGCGCTTCGGGGCCTGGCGACCACCACCGCCCGGCGATCGGCAGCGCTGCCCGACGTGCCGAGCTTCGCCGAGACGGCCGTTCCAGGTCTCGATCTCGCAAGCTGGCAAGGCTTTCTCGTGCCGGCGGGAACGCCGGCGGACATTGTCGCTGGTCTCGACGCGGCCATCGCCGCGGCGCTGCGCGGGCCGTCCGCGAGACCTGCGCTCGAAGGCCTTGGCTTCGACATCGTCGCCGCCGGCCCGGAAGCCTTCGGCAAGCTGGTCCGCGATGATGTCGCCCGCTTCGCGGAGATCGTGCATGACGCCGGGCTCGCCGGCGCCTGACCGCTCGCCGTCACGGTCGCGTGAGCGGCTTCCGGCCGCCGTTGCGGCCGGCATGCGGAGCGCGCAAGCTCGCGTGCCGCCGATGACGCGAGGACCCATGCCGAGAACCGGAATGAATCGCCGCAGGATGGTGGCGGCCAGCCTTGCCGCGGCCGGCCTCGCGCACCTTGCAAAGCCGCGGCCGCTGGCCGCGCAAGGCACCGCCCTGCCCCTGACGCCGGCCTGTGAGGGCGATGCGCGCGTGACGCGGCGCCAGACAGAAGGCCCCTTTTTCCGGCCGGCTTCGCCAGCGAAGCGCGACCTTCGCGGCGACGGGAGCGGCGACATGCTGGTGCTTTCCGGCTTCGTGCTGACACCGCAGTGCCGTCCGGTGCCCGGCGCGCGCGTCAACCTCTGGCACGCCGATGCCGATGGCGAATACGACCGCTCGGGCTTCCGCTTTCGCGGCCATCAGTTCACCGACGATGCCGGCCGCTACCAGTTCATCACCCGCGTTCCCGGGCTCTATCCTGGCCGGACACGGCATTTTCACGTCAAGGTCCAGGCTGGCCGCGGCCCTGTCCTGACAACGCAGCTCTACTTTCCGGACGAGCCGCGCAATGCCCGCGACGGCATTTTCGACCGGGCGCTGCTGATGGAGATCCGCCCGGCCGATGGCGGCCGTCTCGGCCGGTTCGATTTCGTCATCCCGGCCTGACACGCACCTGTCCGCACCGGGCTTCGGTGCTCAGGAGACGTCCGCAAGCGCCGCCGCGACCACGGCGCGCGCCGCGTCATCCAGCGGCTGCTGCGGCGGCACGGGATCGCCGACATCGTAACCCTTGAGGGCGAGCCCGGCCTTGACGCAGGCCGCCATGTTGTAGCGCGCGAAGATCTCGTTCACCCGCCACAGGCGGCGCTGCAGCGCCATGGCCTCGTCCCAGCGGCCCGCCGCGCAAAGCTCATAGAGCCTGACGCTGTCGCGCGGCACGAGGCAGGCAGGACCCGCCATCCAGCCGCGGCCGCCGAGCAGCATGACGGCGGCGGGGATGTGAGCGGAGGCGGAAAAAACGGCCAGCCGATCGCCGCAGCGGTTCATGATCGACAGGAGCCGGCCGGTATTGCTGGAGGCATCCTTGATACCGATGATGCGCGGATGCGCAGCCAGCCGCTCGATCACGCCGAGGGAGAGGTCCGAGCGCTGGAAGTTCGGGTTGGTGTAGAGCACGACGGGCAGGTCGACCGCATCCGCCACGGCCCGGAAATAGGCCTCCACCGCCTGATCGTTCAGAGGAAAATAGGCCTCGCAAATGGCGAGGATGCCGTCGGCGCCAGCCGCGGCGCAGGCGCGCGCCTGCAGCACAGCCTCCGCGATGGTGGTGGCGGCGACGCCCGGCACGACGGGAACCCGGCCGCCGGCGGCGCGCACCACCGTCTCGACCACGGCGGCGCGCTGCCGCCGGTCGAGATAGGCGAACTCGCCGGTCGAGCCCAGCGGCGTCAGGCCGTGCACGCCGGCATCGATGAGATCGGCCGAAAGACGCTCCAGGACGGCCGTGCGCACCGTGCCATCGGCATCGACGGGCGAGACGAGATAAGGGAAGACACCGCGGAAAAGGCTCATGCGGCGCTCGCCAGGGTCTCGCCGGAATCATAGCGGCGCTGGGCGGCGGCTACGTCAGCCAGATGGCTCTCGGCCCAGACGCGCAGGCCGTCGACCGCCTGATGCAGGGTCATGCCGAGCGGCGTGATCCGATATTCCACCGTCACCGGCACCGTCGGAAAGGCGGTGCGGGCCACGAGGCCGTCCCGTTCCAGGCTCTTCAGGGTCTGAGACAGCATCTTCTGCGAGATGCCGTCGATGCGCCGGCGCAGTTCGTTGAAGCGCAGCGGCTCCCTGCAGAGCAGGATCAGGATCAGCACCGCCCATTTGTCGCCGATCCGGTCGAGCACGATCCGCGTCGAGCACTTGCCGTTGAACACATTGGGAGCGTGCAAGGGGTTTCTCCGGGGTGACCTTGTGACGTGAAGGTGCCTTCTTTACAGCGCGGTATAGGATAGGCACTTGGTCTCCATTGGTTACTACCATAGGAGACCTCCCCGATGAAAGTCGCCCTGATCGGCGCCTCCGGCAATGCCGGCTCGCGCATCCTGAAAGAACTTGCGAACCGCGGCCATGCGGTCACCGCCATCGCACGCGATCCCCGGCGCATCGCGGCAGGCGCCAACATCACCGCCGTCGAGGGCGACGCCGACGCTCCGAATGCCCTGGCCAAGATCATCGCCGGCCATGATGTGGTCGTCAGCGCGGTGCATTTCACCGCATCCGATCCGAACAAGCTGATCGCGGCGGTCAAGACCGCCGGCGTGCCGCGCTACATCGTCGTCGGCGGCGCGGGCAGCCTGGAGGTCGCGCCCGGCGCCCGGCTCGTCGACCAGCCGACCTTTCCCGCCGCCTACAAGGCCGAGGCCCTGGCGGGAGGCGTGTTTCTCGATCTCCTGAAGGCCGAGCCGGCGCTCAACTGGACCTTCCTGTCGCCCTCGGCGCTGTTCGTGGCCGGCGAGCGCACCGGCAAGTTCCGCCTCGGCCGCGATGCCCTGCTGACCGCCGCCGACGGCAAGAGCTCGATCTCGTTCGAGGACTACGCGATCGCGCTCGTCGACGAGATCGAAAAGCCGGCGCACGAGCGCCAGCGTTTCACCGTGGGTTATTGAGGCAGGAGGCCGGTCGACGGCCCGTGCTCAATGCACCTTCCGGCCGGTTTCGGCGTAAGGGTTGTCGGTCTTCTTCAGATGGAAGCGGATCGGTGTCCCCATCAGGTCGAAACTGTCCCTGAGGCCGTTGACGAGATAGCGCAGATAGCTGTCCGGCAGGGCATCGGGACGCGAGCAGAAGGCGACGAAGGTCGGCGGCCGGGTCTTGGCCTGCGTCATGTAGCGCAGCTTGACCCGGCGGCCGGACACGGCCGGCGGCGGGTGGTGGTCCACCGTCTCCTGCAGCCAGCGCACCAGCTGGTTGGTCGGCACGCGCCGCTGCCAGGGTTCGCGGGCGTCGATGATCGCCTGCATCAGGCGATCGAGACCCTGGCCGGTCTCGGCCGAATTGGCGACGACCGGGCAGCCCTTGATCTGCGGCAGCCAATGATCGGCCTCCTCGCGCAGCTTGGCGGCCTTGCCGCCCTTGTGCGGTATGAGGTCCCACTTGGTGAAGGCGAGCACCACGGCCCTGCCCTCCTTGGCGGCCAGGTCGGCAATGCGCAGGTCCTGGTCCTCGAACGGCTTTTCGGCATCCATGCAGACGACCACGACCTGGGCGAAGCGGATGGCGCGCAGCGCGTCCGCCACGGACAGCTTTTCCAGCTTGTCCTCGATGCGCGCGCGCTTGCGCAGGCCCGCCGTGTCGACCAGCCGGAACTTGCGCCCGCCCCAGTCCCAGTCGACCGCAATGGCGTCGCGGGTGATGCCGGCCTCGGGCCCCGTCAGCAGGCGCTCCTCGCCGATCAGGGCGTTGACCAGCGTCGACTTGCCGGCATTCGGCCGTCCGACAATGGCGACCGGAATGGGTTTTGCGGGATCGTCGATCTCGTCTTCGCCTTCGGCCGGCTCGTCCTCCTCGGCCGACGGCGCCGGCATGTGAGCGGCAAGCGCGTCATAGAGCTCCGACAAGCCCTCGCCATGCTCGGCCGACAGCGGTACGGGATCGCCGAGGCCGAGACCGAAGGCCTCGTAGGCGCCGGCCATGCCGACCTTGCCCTCGCTCTTGTTGGCGGCGAGGATCACGGGCTTGCCTGAGCGGCGGACGAGATTGGCGAAGGCGTGATCGTCCGGCGTCAGGCCGACCCGCGCGTCGATCATGAAGATGACGACGTCGGCCAGGCGGATCGCCTCCTCCGTCTGGGCCCGCATGCGGGCTTCGAGCGTGCCGGAGCCGGCTTCTTCGAGGCCGGCCGTGTCGATGATCGAGAATTCGAGATCGCCGAGGCGGCCCTCACCCTCGCGCCGGTCGCGCGTCACTCCCGGCCGGTCGTCGACCAGCGCGATGCGCTTGCCGACCAGCCGGTTGAACAGCGTCGACTTGCCGACATTCGGCCGGCCGACAATGGCGAGAGTGAAAGCCATGGCCTCGACGTCAGCCCTGATCTTCGGTGGCGGCGCGACGACGGCGCCGCCCGCGGCGCGGCTGCTGCTCCGCCGGCGGCGGCTCGACCGGAGCCGGCGCTGCCGGCTGGGCGACATCCGGTGGCGCATTGGCCGGCTGCGGGATCGACCGGTCGACGCCGGGAACGCCCTCGGGGAAAACCGGCTGGCGGTCGCCCGGCAGCGGCGGCTGGCGCCGCTCGAACATGGACGGCAGGTCCTGCAGCGATTCGCAGGCCGTCAATCCAAGGCCGAGAGCGCCCAGCGCTCCGGCGCGAAGGACACGGCGTCGATCGAGGCGGGAGGAATTCATGTCTGAGATCCGTTCGGCTCTTGAGGTCTGGTCTGGAAGCCCGTCACCGTCTCAAGGATCGGGAAAAGGCAATATTTCAATATCTTGGCACAAAATCCTGAGGCGGGGAACGGAACCCGTCATGCCGTCCCCCGAATGCCCCGCGTCTCGGCCCGGCGTCCTTTCGATCTCGACACCCGCTCCGAGCGCTATAACGGAAAGAAGCGGAGTTCGAAACCGCGGCTGCGCCGATCACCTGTTGCCGGCAAATGCGGTTATTTGCCGGCCATGACGGTGGCGATGAGCTCGGCCCGGCCGCGCAGGCCCTGCGGCGTCTCCGGATCGGCCTGGATCGCCTGGACCCATTTCTCGGCACCCGCCTTGTCGCCCGCACGCATGGCGGCGAGCGCCATCAATTCACGGGCCGAATGGCGGAACGGCAGGCCCGCGCCGGTCAGCTGCTCGACCCGGCTGGCGATTTCGGCCGGCGGCGCGCTGTCGACCAGGAGGTAGCCCGCCCTGATCCGGGCGATATCCTGGAACAGCGCCCCCACGGCCGGGTCGGCCGCAACGGCGTCGAAGGCCTGCGCGCCGGCCGCCTTGTCGCGGCTGCCGATCTCGGTGGCCTGACGCAGGCGGGCCAGGATGCGGTAGCCCGACGGCGCATCGGCGGCGATGGCGGCGAACTGTGCCTCGGCCTCGGCGCTGTTGGTGCGCGACAACCTGAGGGCGGCCTCGAAACGCCCGCCGGCGGCGGCCGACTGCTGGTCCTGCCGCCACTCGTAGAAGCGCCAGCCCCCGACGCCGATGACGATCACGGCGGCGACGGCGACGACAACGGGCCAATATTTCTTCCAGAACTGCTCGAAGCGCGCGCGCCTCAGGTCCTCTTCGACTTCATCGAAAATATCGGCCATCGGATCATCCAGAAGCGCGGCGCCCCGGTCCGCCGGGTGGGCCGCCTGTCAAAGCGGCGCGGAACCTATCAATTCGCCCGTGCGGAAGCAAACCCGCCGCATGTCCGGCGACACCCGCGGCGCGCGGCCCGCGCGGCGACCGCGCGCGGACCGAGCCACAACGGCCAGAACGCCAAGCGTATCAATCCGCTACGGCGATCCTCTCGCTTCGAATCTTCGCCCCAGCCCGCCATCCGGCTCGACGACCGGCCGAATCCCGGACGGCGACATGTCAGCGCACGATGGCCGGCACGCCGATCAGCAGCGGATGCAGCCAGATCATGAAGACAACCGTGAGCACGAGACCGACGACGATGGCGACGGCATCGGCCCTGCCCCAGGCGGCGGGCGGCGGCTCGACCTCGTCGGCGCGCGACCTGATGGAGATGCGGGCAATCACCGCCCAGGCGAGGAACGAGCCGAACAGCAGCATCGAGGCAAGATCGCCATTGACCAGCAGGTGGCCCGTCGACCAGGCCTTGATCGCCACCAGGAGCGGATGCTTCAGCGTCGACTTGATCTTGCCGTTCGGGCCGCGCGATGCGACGAGCGCGATGAAGGCGAACACCATCAGCAGCGCGGTGACATGGCCAAGCGCCGGTGGCGGCGACCAGATCTGCACATAGCCCTGGCTGCGCGCGCTGCCATAGCCGTAGACGAGCAGCACGAAGCCGATCAGCGAGACGACCGAATAGAGGCCCTTGTAGCCGCCGGCGCCCAGCCGGCCGATGACGGCGGCCCGCGGCTCTCTGGCCATGGTGAAGGCGTGCGCGCCCAGGAATATCACCAGGCCCAGGATCAGAATCGCCATGATCGCCCCTTTCGCATGCCAAATTTGCCGCTGCGCCACGCCGCCGCCGCATTTGCGGAGCTAAACGGGCCACCACCCAACCTGCCCAGAACCTAACATCTGGCCAGCGAGCGACGGAAGTGATAGCCGTTTCTCTGTCCAACAATCGATCGCAGCTGATGACGTCGAGCCCCACAACCGAAGGCGAGCCCGTCACGCGCGCCGCGCCGGATGCAGCGGCGGCCGCCGACGAACGGTTCTACGACCCGGAACGGGAACGCATCGTGGCGCGCCGCCTGAAGGGTGGCCGGCGCAGGCGTGCGGTCCTGGCCATGTGCGCCGTGCTGGTCGCCGCCGCGACGGCGGCGGGCTTCACCTACACCTACCAGGACATGCCGGCCGTCACTGATGCCTGGGCCGCGACGACCGCAGCCCCGCAGCCGGAGCCACCCGCCGCCACCCTGGCGTCCAACAGTTCCGCTCCCGTCCGCCTGGTCCAGCCGGACAGCGACCCGAACAAGCGGCAGGAACGCGTCGCGACCGATGGGCCGGGCGATACCCCGGCCAGCGTCGGCAGCGCTGTTTCACCGGGCGGCAGCCAGCCGGCAAACGGCATGACCGCCATGACCACCGACGGCGTCAGGCGGATCCCGCTCGGTCCGGGGCCGATGGCCGACGCGACCCCGCCGCCCTCGGCCCCGGCTTTCGCGCCGTCCGATACGACGGGACCCGCGACCGAGATGACCATGCCGCTCGCGCCGCTCCCGCAACCGCGGCCCCGTCGCGCGCCCTGACCCGGATCCGGCCGCCCGGGCCGAACCGTTCCCGAGGACGCCGCGCCGTGGCAGCCGACAATCCGTCCCGTACAACCCCGCCCGTCCGCCCCGTCGCGGCGACGATCGCCGTCGTGCCGCGTGACGGCGCCGTGCTGCTGGTGCGGCGTGCCAATCCTCCGGATGCCGGCCGCTGGGGCTTTCCCGGCGGCAAGATCGAGACGGGCGAAGCGCTGCTCGACGCCGCGATCCGCGAATTGCACGAGGAAACCCGGATCGAGGCGGAGGCCGTCGAGGTGCTGACCGCGGTCGACGCCTTCGATCACGACGAAATGGACGCGCTGCGCCAGCACTTCATCCTGATCGCCGTGCTGTGCCGCTGGCGTGCCGGCGAGCCGGTCGCCGGCGACGATGCGCTGGAGGCACGCTGGATCGCGGTCGACGCGCTCGAGCGCGAGGACCTCGCCCTGAGCATCGGCGTCGCGGACCTCGCCCGGCAGGCCCTCGCGCGCGCAGCCGGCCCGACGGCGGCGCCGGCGCACAGGCGAGAATCATGACCGAGGCAAAGCCCATCACGATCGCCATCGCCGATGCCGAACCCGTCTCGGGCCTCTGGCAGGCGCCTGCGGACGCGCGCGCCGCGCTCGTCCTCGCTCATGGCGCCGGCGCGGGCATGACCCATGCCGCCATGGCGGCGACAGCCGACGGCCTCGCCGAGCGCGGCATCGCGACGCTGCGCTACCAGTTTCCCTACATGGAACGGGGCTCCAGGCGCCCCGATACGCCGGCCGTGGCGCATCAGGCGGTGCGGGCCGCGGTCGCCGAGGCCAGGCGGCGCGCGCCGGCCCTGCCGCGCTTTGCCGGCGGCCGGTCGTTCGGCGCCCGCATGACCTCGCAGGCGCAAAGCCTTCAGCCGCTGGACGGCGTGCGCGGCCTGGTTTTCTTCGCCTTTCCGCTGCACCCGGCCGGCAAGCCGTCACGCGAGCGCGCCGCGCATCTTTCCGATGTCGGGCTGCCGATGCTGTTCCTTCAGGGCACGCGCGACACCCTCGCCGAGCTCGGCCTCCTGCGGCCGGCGGTCGCGCAGCTCGGCGCGCGGGCCCGCCTGGCACTGTTCGACGATGCCGATCATTCCTTTCATGTGCGCGCCTCCATCGGCCGGCGCGACGCCGACGTGCTGGCCGAGATGCTGGATCTTGCGAGCGCCTGGATGATCGAAACGGCCGCCGCCCGGGCCTGAGGCTGGACGGCGGCGCCCGCATCATCCGGATCGGCCTTGAACCGGGAGCGCCGTCTCAGCCGAAAGCCCTGGCATAGGCATCGGGCTTGAAGCCGACCAGCAGCCTGTCGCCGAGATCGAGCACCGGTCGCTTGATCATGGTCGGCTGCGCCAGCATGAGGCCGATCGCCTTCTCCTCCGAGAGCCCGCTGCGCTCGGACTCCGGCAGATCGCGGAAGGTCGTGCTGTTGCGGTTGAGCAGAATTTCCCAGCCGACCTGTTTCACCCACTGCTCCAGCCGCGGCCTGTCGAGGCCCGCCTCGCGGTAGTCGTGGAAGGCGTAGGGCCGGCCATGGCTCTCGAGCCAGGTGCGCGCCTTCTTCATCGTGTCGCAGGTCTTGATGCCATAGATCGTCAGCGGCGTGGCCTTGGCCATGATCCTCATATCCCATGCAATGTCGCGCGCTCCTCAAAGCACCGATCGCAGACCGGCGCAAATCGCCCGGAGCAAGGGTTCAGCATGCGGCCTCGCCCGTCTCCGCCGGCGCGAGACCCGCAGCCGCAAGGATCCAGGCCCTGAAGGCCGCGACCTTCGGCCGGGCATGGAAGGCCTCGGGATAGACGAGGTAATAGGCAAAGCTTTCCAGCATGGCGACCTCGGCCAGCCGGACGAGCCGCCCGGCGGCAATGTCGGGCGCGACCATCGCGGCCGGGAGAAGGCCGGCGCCCTGCCCGGCCGCCACCGCCTTCATCAGGAGGCCCGGATCGTCGAAGGAAGGTCCGCGCGGCGGCCCGATGTCGCTGATGCCCTGGGCCTCGAACCAGAGCTGCCAGCCGCGCCGGTCGGTATCGTGCACCAGCGGCCAGCGCGTCAGCGCCTGAGATCCCGCCGGCCTGCCGATCTCGGCGACGAGGCCCGGCGTCGCCACCGGCACCATTTCGACCGCCACCACCTTCTCGCTCCACAGCCCCGGATAGCGGCCGAGCCCATGGCGCACCGCGATGTCGACGCCGTCGCGGCCGAAATCGGCAAGGCCATTGCCGGTCACCACCTGCAGATCGATGCCGGGATGGGCATGCTGAAACGATTTGAGCCGCGGCACCAGCCAGGCCGAGGCAAAGAACGGCGTGACCGAAACGGTCAACAGGCTCGATTCGGCCGCCGCGGCAACGCGCCGGGAGGCATCGGCAATCTGCCGGAACGCATTGCGGACCGGCGGCAGGTAGCCCTGCCCCGCCTCGGTCAGATAGATGCCGCGATTGACCCGATGGAACAGCTGCACGCCGAGATGACCTTCCAGCGTCTTGAGCATCTGGCTGACCGCGCCGGGCGTCACGCAAAGCTCGGCCGCTGCATGCTTCACCGACAGATGCCGCGCCGCCGCCTCGAAGCAGCGGAGTGCGTTGAGCGGCGGAAGGCGGCCTTCATTCATTTAGTTTTTCTCACTCGACACGTGCAGATCTTCTGGTTTGTAGCGCCAGCAATTGTCCATCATCTTAGCTCAATCGAAACGGCCGTGCAGCAGGATCCATGGCGCCATCAATGAGAATTTCTGAATCGAAACCGAACCGCCCGAACGCAGCCGCGGTGCCGCTCCACGCGCTTGAACTCCTCGAGCTTGCAAGCCTGATCGCCCGCAGGGACATCTCCCCTGTCACGGCGACGGACCTGACCCTCGACCGGATCGGCTCGTGCGACGGCCAGCTCGCAAGCTTCGTTCACGTCGCCGCCGCGGCGGCCCGCGCCGATGCGGCGACGGCCGAGCGGGAGATCCGTGCCGGCCGCTATCGCGGGCCGCTGCACGGCATCCCGATCGCGGTGAAGGACCTGTTCGCCGTAGCGGGCCTTGCCACCGGCGCCGGCATGACCATCCATGCCGGACAGAACGCGGTCGAGGACTCGACCGTGGTCGCCAGGCTGAAGGCGGCGGGCGCGATCGTCATCGGCACGCTGCAGATGACCGAAGGCGCCTATTCCGATCACCATCCAGCCATCGCCCCTCCGAAGAACCCCTGGGCGCACGACCACTGGCCGGGCATCTCGTCGAGCGGCCCGGCCGTCGCGGTCGCGGCCGGCCTCAGTTTCGGTACGATCGGCTCGGATACCGGCGGCTCGATCCGCTGGCCGTCGGCCGCCAATGGCCTGACCGGGCTGAAGCCGAGCTGGGGCCGGGTCAGCCGGCACGGCGTCTTTCCGCTCGCGCCGACGCTCGACCATGTCGGGCCGATCGCGCGCAGTGCGGCGGATGCCGCGGTGCTGCTGGCGGCGATCGCCGGTGCCGACCCCGCCGACCCGACCTGCCGGCACGCGCCCGTGCCGGCGCCGCCGCCGGAACCGCCACGCTCGCTTGCGGGAATGCGGCTCGGCGTCGATCCGGCCTGGAACACCGCGGGCGTCGATCCGATGGTGCAGCAGGTCCTCGGCGACGCGCTGGCCGTCTTCGGTTCGCTCGGCGCCGATGTCGTCGACATTGCCTTTCCGGATGTCGAAGCGGCGGTCGCCGACTGGTCGCCGCTTTGCGCCGTCGAGGCGGCGGTCGCCCATGCCGAATTCTATCCGTCCCGCGCCCGCGACTACGGCCCGGTGCTCTCCGGCGTCGTGGAGGCCGGGCTTCAGGTCTCGGGGACCGCGCTCCACGCCATCAGGCTCCGCCGCCGCGCCTTCGCCGGCCGCGTCGCGGCCCTCCACAGCGCGGTCGATCTGATCCTGACCCCGGTCCACCCCTTCCCGCCGCTGTCACTCGCCACCATCCGGAGCCTCGGCGAACAGCCGGCGCTGATCGCCGCACTGCAGCGCTATACCTGCCCGTTCAACATGACCGGCCAGCCGACCCTCACCTTGCCCGGCGGATTTTCGGCCGGGGGCCTGCCACTCGCCTTCCAACTCGTGGGGCCGGATCTCGGCGAAGCCGCGCTGATTGCGGCCGGCATGGCGTTCCAGGCTGCGACCGACTGGCACCGCCGGCGCCCCTCCCTCGCCGACGCCCCTGACAGGAGCCGCCGGCAATGACATCATCGCCCCCGAAGGAGACGGCCTTGAGCTCGCAGACCGCACCCATCCGCCCGCGTCTCTTCCACGGCTGGCTCGTGGTCGCAGGCGCCTTCGCCGTCATGTTCGTCGGTTTCGGCTCGGCCTATACGTTCAGCGCCTTCGTCGAGCCGCTGCAGCGCGATTTCGCCGCCTCGCGGGGCTCGGTCTCGCTGGTCTTTTCGCTGGCCGGCTTTCTCTATTTCGGCCTCGGCGTGATCAGCGGGCCGCTCGCCGACCGCTGGGGTTCGAAAAGCCTTGCCGTCATCGGCATGCTGCTGACTGCCGGCGGCCTGATCGCCGCCGGGCTCGCGACCAGCCTCGTCCAGGTCTATCTTGCCTATGGCCTCGGCGTCGGCCTCGGTGTCGGCGCATCCTATGTGCCTGTCGTCGGCGCGGTGCAACGCTGGTTCGTCCGGCGCCGCGGCTTTGCCTCGGGCATCGCGGTCAGCGGCATCGGCGTCGGCACGCTAGCCATGCCGCCGCTCGCCGCCGCGCTGATCGCAGGCTTCGGCTGGCGCCAAGCCTATATCGTGCTCGGCCTGCTCGCGGCCTTGATCGGCATCGGCATGGCCCTGCTGATCGAAAACGATCCGCGCGACCGCGGCCTCAATCCCGACGGCGATCCGGTCGAGCCGGGCGTCGCGCGCGCCGCGCCCGAAGGGTTTCCAGTGCGCGCGGCCGTCGGCTCGGGCCGCTTCGTCGGCCTCTACATTGCCTGCGTGTTCTGCTCGTTCGGCCTGTTCGTGCCCTTCGTGCATCTCGTGCCCTATGCGCTCGACCATGGCGTGGCGCAGGGCTCCGCCGTGCTCCTGGTCGGCATTATCGGCATCGGCAGCACGGCCGGCCGGTTCTTCCTCGGCGACCTCGCCGACCGGATGGGGCGCAAGAACGCGCTCACCGCCATGTTCGCCGGCATGGCCCTGTCGATGGCGATCTGGGCCCTGGCCGGCAGCTTCTGGCCGCTGGCGGTGTTCGCCTTCGCCTATGGCGTCTTCTATGGCGGGTTCGTCGCGATCATACCGTCGCTGGTCATGGACTATTTCGGCGGCCGCAATGTCAGCAGCATTATCGGCGTGCTCTATACCAGCGTCGCCTTCGGCACGCTGGTCGGGCCGACGGCGGCGGGCTTCGCCTTCGACTTCTCCGGCAGCTACCAGGTGCCGATCCTGGCCAGCACGGCGGCCGGCCTGCTGGCCGCCGTCATCGTCGCCGCCTTGCCAAAGGCGGCCGGCGCGCCGCGGGGCTGATCTCCGCGGCGATCGGACCGGATTGCCGTCAGGGCGTCGCGACGTAGCCGTCGCGGCGCGGATCGGCGGCCCCGGTCAGGACGCCGGTCGCCGGATCGACGGCAACGGCCTGCATGCCGCCGACACGCATGGTCCAGCCGCCGGGATGCAACTGGATATCGTGGCCCCGCTCGCCGAGCGCGGCGATCACATCCGGCGCGATGCGATCCTCCGGCTCGACCACGCGGCCGTCCCACAGCCGCGCCCGCGGGGCCTCGATCGCCTCCTGCAGCGGCAGACCGAACTCGACATGGTGCACGAAGGCCTGGGCCTGGGTCTGCAGGATGCCGTAACTGCCCGGCGTCCCGAGCGCCAGCACCGGCTTGCCGTCGCGCAGCGAGATCGACGGCGACATGCACATCAAGAGATCGCCGCCCGGCCTGGACCGGTTCGGGCTCTCCGGCTGGACGTCGGCCCAGTAGAGGAAATTGTTGAGGCAGAGCCCGGTGCCGGGCACCACGACGCCACTGCCGAAGGGGCTGCCGAGGCTCTGTGTGATGCAGATGAGATTGCCCTCGCGATCAGCGATCGAGAACGAGGTCGTATGGGCGGGGTCCTCACCCTGGCCCGCCATCCACTGCTCGGTCGGTCCCACGATCGGCTTGCCGTCGGCAAGGCGGCGACGCAGGCGCGCGACCGTCTCCTCGGACATGATCGCGGCGAGCCTGTCGGGCGGCGGATTGTTGTGGGCGATGCGCTCGCCGGCGGCAAGACGGATGGCGCGATAGACCCGGTCGAGATGCTCGACGCCATTATGTGCCAGCCCCTTGAAATCGAGCCCGTCCAGGATCCGCAACGTCAGCAGGAACTGGAAACCCTCACAAGGCGGTGGCGGCACATGCACGGTCAGGCCGCGATAGGCGGCGGCCAGCGGCTCGCGCCAGACCGGCTTGAAGTCGGTGAGATCGGCGAGCGTCATGATGCCGCCGAGGCTCTTCAGATGCGCCACGATGCGCTCACCGAGCGGCCCGCCATAGAGATGGCCGGGGCCGTTCTCGGCAAGGCCGCGCAAGGTCGCGGCAAGGTCCGGCTGGCGCAGCACCGCGCCGAGCCTGATGCCGCCGGCCGGCAGATAGGCCTTCGCCCAGTTGTCGTAGAGCGCCGGATAGCCCGCGAGCACCGGCTTCTGCTCGGCAAACTCCTCGACGCCGAACTCGGCGAGCGCGAAGCCGTCCTCGGCCAGGGCGATGGCCGGCGCCAGCACCTCGGCGAGCGACTTGCGGCCATAGGTCCGCACCAGCTCGGCCCAGCCGGCGAGATTGCCGGGCGTGCCGACCGGCAGCGCGCCGCGCTCGAGCTCGGCCCGTTCGCGGAACCGTTCGACCGGAAAGCTCGCCGGAATCTTCGGCACGAAATCCAGGACGCGCACGCGCCTTTCCGCAGCCACCCACATGGTGGCGAGCCCTTCGCCGGCAAGGCTCGACATGAAGGGCTCGACCACGTTCAGCGCCGCGGCGGTCGCTGCTGCCGCGTCGAAGGCATTGCCGCCGCTCGCGAGCACCCGTGCGCCCGCCTGCGCCGCCAGCGGGTGTGCCGCCGCCACCATGCCGTGGAGCGAATTCATCGTCGGTCGCCGTCCGTGCATGTCCTCGTGTCCCCTTGAAACTGCTTGTTGTCGCGATCGGGATCATAGCCAGCCGGGATTGGCGCGCCTCAGCCGTGTCGGCAGGTCTCGCATGCGATGGACAGGTTCCACCCGGCACAAGACTGTTGACCGGCACGGCCATAATGGCTTCGGCTCGGTGCGCCTAAACTGCTGTATGGAGGGCCGGCCGCGCCGGGCCGAAACCGAGGAGATCCGCCATGGCCGCCGTGCAAGGAACCGTACTCGACCGCATCGGCCGGACGCCGCTCGTCGCGCTGCGGCGGATCGGCGTGCCGCACGGCAGCCGCATCCTCCTCAAGCTCGAGGACGAAAACCCGACCGGCAGCATGAAGGATCGCATGGCGCTCGCCATGATCGAGGCGGCCGAGGCCGACGGCCGGCTGAAGGCCGGCGGCGCCGTGGTCGAATATACCGGCGGCAGCACGGGCGTGTCGCTCGCGCTGGTCTGCGCCGTCAAGGGCTATCCGCTGCACATCGTCTCGTCCGACGCCTTCGCCCGGGAAAAGCTGGACCACATGGCGGCCCTCGGCGCGAAGTTGACCATCGTCCCGAGTGAATCCGGCCGGATGACCGAAAAGCTGACGCGCGACATGGTCGAAGCGGCGCGGGTGATCGCCGGCGAGACGAAGGCCTTCTGGACCGATCAGCTCAAGAACACCGACCAGCTCGCGGCCTATCACGCCATGGCCGAGGAGATCCTGGAGGATACCGGCGGACGGCTCGACGGTTTCGTCCAGGCCGTCGGCACCGCGGCTTCGCTGCGGGGCATGGCCGAGACGCTGCGCCGCCATGACGGCACCGTCGCGATCGTCGCGGTGGAGCCGGCGGAATCGCCGGTGCTCGCGGGCGGCAAGGCCGGCGGCCACAAGATCGACGGGATCGGCGCAGGTTTCATCGTGCCGCTCTGGCACGACCGCATTGCCGACCGGGTCGAGCCGGTCTCGACCGAGGACGCCGCCGCCATGGCGCTGCGGCTGGCGCGTGAGGAAGGCCTGTTCGCCGGCACGTCGACCGGGGCCAATGTGGTGGCGGCGCTGCGCCTTGCCGAACGGCTGCGGCCCGGCGCGACGATCGTCACCATCATGTGCGACACCGGCATGAAATATCTCAGCAAGAAATAGCCGGTGCGGGGCGCCGCCAGCCTCAGGCGGGTTTCGAGACCGCCGCCATCCGGCCGCCGACCGCTCGGATCTGGCGCGGTCCGGCCATCCAGATCGCGGCGGCCGACAGGAGGCTGAGCACGATCGCGATCGAGAAGGCGAGCGTATAGTCGCCGTAGCGGTCGTGCAGCAGGCCGGTCAGCCAGGGGCCGGCCGCACCGCCGCCGAGCGCCACGAACATGACGGTGCCGAAGATCGTGCCGAAGTTCCGCCCCTGGAAGATCTCGGCCACCACCGCGCCCATGATCGAGGTCAGGCCGTAGCCGAGGAAGCCCTGCGTGAACACCATCAGATAGAGCAGGACAAGGGCCGGCGTGTGCTGCAGGGCGATCAGCAGCGCGAAGCAGATGGCGAAGCCGACGGTCGAAATGGTCCAGACCCATTCCCGGCCGATCCGGTCGGAAACGTAGCCGAGCGCGATCTGGCCGGGAATGCCGACGAGGCTGACCAGGCCGAGCGCCCAGGCCGACAGCGTCGAGGAAAAGCCGATCTCGACCAGATATTTGGTCTGGTGCACCTGCACCGCGTACCAGACATAGAGGCCGCAGAAATAGCCGAGCGCGAGCCACCAGAACCGCGCGGTCTTCAGCGCCCGGCCGAGCGTCCAGTCGATCGCCACCCAGGCGGGGTCGACGACATTGGAGCCCTGCGCAGCGGCGGCAGGGCCTGAACCGTCGTCGCCGTCGGGCTTGAGGCCGATGTCCTCCGGGCGCTTGCGCAGCAGCAGATTGAGCGGCGCGAGCACGACGAGAATGAGAATGCCCATCGTGGTGCTGGCCGAACGCCAACCGGCGCCGTCGATCGCCATCTGGACCCAGGGCAGCAGCGTCACCGAACCGATGCCGACGCCCGCGAAGGCGAGGCCGACCGCAAGACCGCGCCGGCGGATGAACCAGTTGGGCAAATAGAGCGACTGGCCGGAATAGCCGAGGCAGACGCTGCCGGCGCCGACCAGCACGCCGATGGTCACATAGAGATGCCAGGGCTGGGTGGTGAGCGGGGCAAGCAGAAGCCCCGCCCCCATCAGGATGACGCCGATCTCCATCACCGTGCGCGGGCCGGTGCGATCCATCAGCTTGCCCATGAGCGGGCTCAGCACGGCCGAGATCAGGAAACCGAAGGAGAAGGCGCCGGCCGTGACGCCGCGCTCCCAGCCGAACTCGTCGAGGATCGGCGCGAAGAACAGCGAGAAGGACGTGCGCGCATTGACGCCGATGCCCATGGTGACGAAGGTCACCGCGACGATGATCCAACCATAGAAGAACGGCAGACGACGCATCCTGGCTCCCCGCGGTCCCGACCGGGCCTTGACGCACTATGGCCGGCGCCCAGGACAAGGAGAAGCGCCGCCCCGGAATGGCCCGCATGACGGCCGACCCGCGCGACTTTACCTCGGAAGGAATGGACCGGCCGCGGGCGGACCGGCGAAGCGGTGCGCCGTTCAGGCCGACGCCCGCCTTGCCTCCTCCATGCCGGCGCGGTCGAGCCCGGCCGGCCTGCCGATGAGCACGGCGGCGAGCGGCGCCAGGGCCATGCCGGCGGCGGCCAGCATGACGCCGCCGCCCCCTCCACCTTTCATCAGCAGCGCGCCGCAGCTCGCGCCGACGCCGATCGCAAGATTGACCACCGCGGCATGGATCGCGGCTGCGGGCATGGCGGCGGTGCCGGCTGTCCGCAGCATCCAGACCTGCAGCCCGGCGAACAGGGCCGAAACAGCGCCGCCCCAGGCCGTCACCAGAGCCAGTGTCGCGATCGGGCCGAGGACCGACCGGCCGAGGCCGAGGCCGGCCAGCGCGACGACCAGGACCGCGAAGGCGCAGCCGATCAGGGGCCGCATGTGCCGGTCGGCCAGGAGGCCGGTCAGCATGTTGCCGAGGACACCGGCGGCGCCAAAAGCCGCAAGCGACACCGACACCATGGCCTCGGCCGTGCCGGGGACGGCCTTCAGATAGGGTTCGATGAAGGTATAGGCCGCGAAATGACCGATCGCCATCAGGGCCGTGACGCCATAGATGGCGCGCATCGCGCGATCGCCGAGCACCGCCGCCATGGAGCGCCAGCCGGTCATGGCCGGCGGACCGACCGGCGGCAGCAGCGCGGCCATGGCGGCACCGGTGACGAGGCCGAGCCCTGTCATCGCCGCGAAGGCCATGCGCCAGCCGCCAACCTCGCCGACGACGTTGGCGAGCGGCACGCCGAGCACGATGGCGGCCGTGATGCCGCCGAAGACGGTGGCGGTCGCAAGCCCCAGGCGCTCGCGCGGGACGATCTCGGCGGCCACGGCCATCGCGGTCGCCCAGAAGCAGCCATGCGCAACCGCCCCCGCCATGCGCGCGGCGAGAAAGCCGCCGAATCCGGACGACTGGGCCGCCGCGGCATTGCTCGCCGCCAGCGCGAAGACCAGCACGACCAGCAGCTGCTTGCGCGCAACCGCCTGGAGCAGGATGGGCGAGAGCAGGCCCGCCGCCGCGCCGATCCAGGCATAGACGGTGACCGAGAGGCCGATCTCCGCTGCCGGGCGATCGAATGCCCCGGCAATGGCGGACATGAGGCCGACCGGCGCGAACTCGGTGGTGACGATGCCGAAGGCGGCGGCCGCGAGCGCGACGACACCGAGCCAGGCCCGCGCCGTGTTCCCAGATGAACGCTCCGCCATGCCGTTTCAGATCCCTGCCACCGCCACGACGACGGTTCACGCCGCGTCGGTGTTCATGATTCCGTGCGGGCCGTCGTCTGACACAAACGGAACCCTAGTGCGGCGGACGACCTGCGCCCTACGCATAAAAAATTCACCCGGCGGGAATGCGGCCCCGCCATTCTGCTAGGGTCGACCGCCGACAGCAGGCAAAGACGGGGAATGGAACGCTCATGGTCAGCCAGCCGGACCGGCCTCACGAAGAGCCCATGACCTATCCGCCGCTCGATACGCTGAAGCCGGTGGCCGACAATGTCTGGATCGTCGACGGTCCGGTCGTCCGTTTCGGCATGCCCTGGCCGAAAATGCCGTTCTCGACGCGCATGACGGTGATCCATCTGCGCGACGGCCTGTTCATCCATTCGCCGACGCCGCTCACCGCGTCGCTGCGCGCGGAGATCGCGGCGCTCGGCACGCCGCGCTGGTTGATCGGGCCGAACCGCATCCACTATTCCTGGATCGCCGACTGGGCCAGGGCCTATCCCGCGGCCGAGATCTATCTCGCGCCGCGCATCGCCGAGCAGGCGGGACCGGCCTTCACGCTGTCCGGCCGCGACCTGACGGCGCGGGACGGCTATCCCTGGGACGCCGAAATCGCGACCCTGCCGATCGCCGGCAGCTACATGACCGAGGTGGAGTTCTTTCACCTGCCGAGCCGGACCCTGGTCCTGACCGACCTTATCGAGAACTTCGAAGCCGACAAGCTGCCTTCCACCCTGCATCGCTGGCTGACGCGCATCGCAGGCGTCCAGGCGCCCGACGGCGGCATGCCGCGCGACATGCGGCTGACCTTCGGCCGGCAGAAGCGGCAGCTGAAGGCCGCGGTGGAAACCATGATCGGCTGGCAGCCGGCGCGGATCGTCATCGCCCACGGGCGCTGGTTCGAAACCGATGGCGCGGCGGAGCTCCGGCGCGCCTTTTCCTGGCTCCTCAAGGCTTGAGCACGATCGTGCGGTTCCGTCCCTCGCGCTTGGCCTGATAGAGTGCCTCGTCGGCCCAGCGCAGCAGCCGCGCCGGCTCGCGCGCGAGCTCGGCTCGCGCCACGACGCCACCGCAGCTGATGGTGAGCACGGCGGCGGTGTCCGATCCGGCATGGGCGATGCCGAGCGCCGCCACATCGGCGCGGACCTGTTCGAGCGTCGCGGCGGGCTCGTCGACGCCGGGCAGAAGCAGCACGAACTCCTCGCCGCCATAACGCGCCGCGGTGTCGTAGGGACGCTGCACCGTCGCGACCAGCGCCTGGGCGATCCGGGCCAGCGCCATGTCGCCGGCGCCATGCCCGTAGCGGTCATTGTATTGCTTGAAGTAGTCGACATCGATCATGGCGAGACTCAAGCTGTCGCCCGAGCGCACGGCGTGGCGGCAGACCCGGTTGAACTCCATGTCGAAATGGCGCCGGTTGGCGATGCCGGTCAGGCCGTCCCGCAGCGACAGGAGCTCCAGCTCCTCGCGCTGGCGGGCAAGCTTCAGGTGATTGCGGACCCTTGCGCGAACGAGCGCCGGTCGGATCGGCTTGGCGATGTAGTCGACGGCGCCGAGCAGCAGGCCGCGCTCCTCGTCCTGCTCGTCGGTCTGCCCGGTCACGAAGATCACCTCGATCTTGGCCGTGCGGTCGTCCGCCTTCAGCCGGCGCAGCACCTCGTAGCCATCCATGCCGGGCATGGAAGCATCGAGCAGGACCAGACTGACGCGCTCCTCCTGCGTCCTCTGCAGCGCCGACGGTCCGTCCTTGGCGAGGATGACCCGGCATTCATCGGCCAGGAGCTCCGCCAGCACCGCCCGGTTGACGCGTTCGTCGTCGACGACGAGGACCGTTGGCCTGTTATCCTGCGTCAAGCGAAAGCTCCGTCGCCTGGCCTGCCGAGCTCGACCCGCAGCCGGGCGAGGCCGGCGAGCGCCGCGTCCAGCTCCAGGTCGTCGAAATGGCCGCGGATGGCCTCGATCAGCGCCGTCTGCGGCGCGTCTTTCGCCGCGGCGGCAAGACGGGCCAGGACCGCGCCCGCGGCGAACTCGCCCCGCGCCACCAGCGGCTCGGCCTCGTCGATCAGGGACGCGAGCGAGCCGTTGCCTGGCGGGCGCTCCCGCGGCGGGGTCTCGGCGGCGGCACCCGTGGCCATGCGGTCGCGCACGGCGGCCAGCACCCGTTCCAGCTCGGCGTTGAAGGCGACCGCCTGTTCGCGCGCAAGATCTCCCTCGCCGTTCCGCGCCGCATCCTCGACATTGGCGGCAAGCTGCACCAGGGCATCGGCCTTGAGATAGCCGGCCGGCCCCTTCACCTTGTGCGCGAGCGCCGCCGCCTCGGCGAGATCGTCCGATGCCAGGGCCAGGACGAGCTGTTGCGGCGTATCGGAGAAATCCTTCACGAAGCCGGCAAGCAGCCGCGCCAGCCGGTCCGGATCGCGGCCGACGAGGCGCAGCGCGGTGCCGAAATCGACCTGCCCGCTGCGGCCTTCACCCGCGCGCGGGTATCCCCCGGCCGAATGCGGCTCGCCCGGGCGCAGGGCTCCGGTGAAAATGTCGGCCAGCGTCTTGTAGAGGAGCGCCTCGTCGACCGGCTTGGTCAGATGGGCGGTCATGCCGGCCTTGAGGCTCGCCTCGCGATCCTCGACGCGTGCCTGCGCCGTCAGGGCGACGATCGGCAGGTGCGCCCAGGCCGGGTTGCGCCGGATCTCCCGGGTCGTCGCCGGACCGTCCATGCCGGGCATCTGTACGTCCATCAGCACCGCGTCATAGTTTGCGACCGCCAGCGCGTCGAGCGCCTCCTTGCCGCTCGCGACCGCGTCGACATGCATGTTCACCGAAGTGAGAAACTCGGAAGCGACCTCGCGGTTCAGCGCGTTGTCGTCGACCACCAGGACGCGCCGGCCGGCAAGAACGGCGAGCGTGTCCTTCAGCACCGACCGGTTGCCGATCGCCACCGGCGGCCGCGGCTTGCCGAACAGATCGCTGTCGGGCGCCTCCGAGAACAGGTTCATGATGACGTTGAACATCATGGACTCGGTCACCGGCTTGATCAGCAGGCCCTGCAGGCCGAGCTGATCGACCCGCCGCAGCACCTCCTCCCGGCCATAGGCCGTCACCATGAGGATGGCAGGCGTTTCTGCAAGGCTCGCGTCGGCGCGGATGTGCCGGGCCGTCTCCAGTCCGTCCATATCGGGCATGCGCCAGTCCATCAGCACCAGGGCAAAGGCCTCCTCGCGCGCCGACGCCGCACGCAGCGCCGCCAACGCCTCCCGGCCCGACGGCACGGCCTCCGCGGCCATGCCGAACCCCGCCACCATGTCGGTGAGGATGGCACGCGCCGTGGCATTGTCGTCGACGATGAGAACGCGCATGCCCTCGAGCGGGCGGCCCCCCCAGATCGCCTCCCGCACGGTGACGGCCGGCTGCGCGCCCTTCAGCGGCATGGTGAAACGGAAGGTCGAGCCCTTGCCCGGCACGCTGTCGACCTCGATGTGCCCGCCCATCATCCCGACGAGCTGCTTGCTGATCGCAAGGCCGAGACCCGTGCCGCCATAACGCCGGGCGGTTTCGCTGTCGCCCTGGCTGAACGGCCGGAACAGCAGGGCGCGCTGCTCATCGTCGAGGCCGATGCCGGTGTCGCGCACGGAGAATTGCAGCATCCGGCCGTCATCACCGCCGACGACCTCGACGGAGGCGATGACCTCGCCTTCGTCGGTGAACTTCACGGCATTGCCGACAAGATTGATCAGGACCTGCGACAGCCGCAGCGGGTCGCCGCGCAGAATGCGCGGCACGCCGGCGCCGATGCCGAAGGCGATCTCGATGCCCTTCTCCTCGGCCCGGATGGCGGTGACGGTCGAGACCGATTCCAGCACCGCCTCGAGCGTGAACTCAGTCTCCTCCAGCTCCAGCCGGCCGGCCTCGATCTTGGAGAAATCGAGGATGTCGTTGATGATCGCGAGCAGCGTCTTGCCGGAAACGTCGATCTTTTCCAGATAGTTGCGCTGCTTGGCGTCGAGCTCCGTGCGCAACATCAGCCGCGTCATGCCGATGACAGTGTTCAGCGGCGTGCGGATCTCGTGGCTCATGGTGGCGAGGAAATCGCTTTTTGCCCGTTCCGCCGCCTCGGCCGCCTCCTTGGCGGCGTTCAACACGTCCGCGGTGCGATGGATGTCGGTCGAATCCCAGTTGACGCCGACCGCGCGCAGCGGCTGGCCGTCGTCGTCCTGGAACAGGCGGGCGTAGGAGCGGATATGGCGCACCTCGCCGTCCGGACGGACCATGCGGAACTCGTCCTCGAAGAAGGATTCCGTGCCGATCGCCGCCTGCCAGCGCCGGGCCATCTCGTCGCGATCGTCGGGATGCAGGATCGCGGCCCAATCGCCAAAATCGCCGCCGAACTCGCCGGGCCGCCGGCCATAGAGGACGTGCATCTGCTCGTCCCAGGTGACCTTGCGCGCGCGGAAATCGATGCCGAAGACGCCGATGCGCCCGGCCTGGGTCGCCAGAACCAGGCGCTCCTTCTCGTCGGACAGCGCGTCCGTCAGGCGCTCCTGCTCGGTGATGTCGCGCATCAGCCAGATTTCGTCGCCCTTGACCGCCGTCGGGGTGATCTCGGCCCGGCGCGGCTCGCCGTCCTTGCGATAGAAGGTCACCTTGGCGACATTGCCGAAGCCGCGAGCGCGATGTTCCATATAGGCGCGCATGCGGACCCCCGCGCTGTCGCGGAACAGCCGCTCGAACCAGATCTCCCGGGTCGGCAGTTCCTCGCGGGAATAGCCGGTCATCGCTTCCACGGCCTTGTTGACCAGCAATTCGCCGTCTTTCACCAGCATCGCGCCGGCCGGCAGGTTCTCGACCATGTCCGAAAGCCAGCGCTCGCGTTCGGCGACCGCCTGCTCGGCGGCCCGGCGCTGCGTGATGTCGAGGATGGTGCCGAACAGCGAGACAACCTTGCCGCTCGCGTCGCGCTCCGCCTGGCCGCGCGCCTGCACGAAGAAGTGGCTCCCGTCGGTGCGGATGGCCTCCATGTCGATCACATAGGGCGCCCCCGTCTCCAGACATTCCTGGACGACGAGCCCGAGGCGCTCCCAGCTTTCCGGGGCGAACAGCGCCGCCATGCCATCGTAGCCCGGCAGCGGTTTTGCCGGATCCCAGCCGAACAGCTCGTGGGCGGTGTTCGACCAGGCGATGAAATCTGCGCCGACATCCCAGGTCCAGCTGCCGAGGCCGGCCAGCTTCTCGGTCTGCCGCAGCGCTTCGAGGCTGCGCTTCAGCCGCTCCTCGGCCTCATGCGCCTCGGTGACGTCGATCACGATGCCCGTCAGCCGGTTGGGCCGGCCCGGCGTTGCCGGCATGAAGCGGGCGACCGAGGAGACCCGGCGCATCGTGCCGTCGGGATGCATGACGCGGAAGGCGGCACGATTGTCCCGTTCGCCGGCGCCGGATCGCCGCTGCGGGATGGCCAGAGCCGCATCGACGAGCGGCACGTCGTCGGGATGCAGCATCGGCCGGAGCGCTTCCAGGCTGGTGACCGGCTCGGCCGGGTCGCGACCGAAAATGCGGTACCAGTTGGCGTCGCAGTGCAGGACGCCGCGATCGGCATCGTAGTCCCAGACCCCGAGACCATTGATCTCGGCCGCGAGCTGCAGCCTTTCCCGGTCGGCCTCGAGGTCGGCGCCGGGCCGAGGCTGCAGCGCGGAGGCGGCGACGAGCGCGAGATGATCCTGGATGCTGTCGCGGCACAGGGCGAGCAGGCGCTGCTGCGCCGAGGAAAAGCCCCGCGCCACGCGGTCGGCAAGATCGACCACGCCGAACAGCGTCCCGTCAGGCCGGAGGACCGGCAGCCCGCAATAGGCGCGCAGGCCGCGCGCGACTTCCGGCGCGCGGCGCCATTCCTCCCTGGCCGTCGCATCGGGAACGACGAGCGGCGCCTGATCGGCGGCGACCCGGGCGACGAACAGGCCCGATCCATCGAGCAGCACCCGTTCGCCGATCGCACAGCCGGCCGCACCGGGCCCCTCCGCCAGCAGCGTCTCGGCTTCGCCCTGTTGCACCAGCAGAAGGCGGGCGAGCTGCGTCCCGGTAATCTCGGCCGCGAGCGCAAGCTGATTTCGCCAGCGCGCGACCAGATCGGGGGGCACGCCATGAACGTTCTGCATCGATGCCTGTCCTCAGGCGCAATCCTATTCGAGGTCGCCCGACCCGTCGCCGCATACGATATCGTTCATGCGTAAATATACAATACTGCAATCCCCACGCGACGCGGTGGCGCAATACCATCGCGATGCGCGGCTCGCGTAAAGGAATGGCGCAAGCGCCGGATGCACCGGCCCCAGGCTGCACCGTCAGGCGGCTCCGCCGGAGAGGCCGAAGACCCGGGCCGCATTGCCGCCCAGAAACAGCGCCCGCGCCTCGGCGTCCAGCCCCAGTTCATCCAGCCCTTCGAGCGCCTTGGCCGGCGCGATCATCGGATGGTTGGTGCCGAACAGCACCTTGCGCCGGCCGCGGCCGCGCATGAAGCGCACGAGCTCCGGCGGATAGCGCTTCACCGTATAGGCCGACGTGTCGATATGGACGTTTTCGTATTTGGTGCAGAGCGCGATCATCTCCTCGGTCCAGGGATAGCCGATGTGGCCGCCGACGATGGTCAGTTCGGGAAAGTCGAGCGCCACCTCGTCGAGATAGGGGATCGGCCGGCCGGTTTCCGACGGCCGCAGCGGGCCGGTATGGCCGACCTGGGTCAGGAACGGAATGCCGAGCTCGACGCATTCGGCGTAGAGCGGATAGTAGCGGCGGTCGTTCGGCGGCAGCTTCCAGAGCCAGGGCACGACACGCAGACCGCGAAAGCCGAGCTGCCGCACTGCCCGCCGGAGCTCGCGCACCGCCTCCATCGGCCGGTCGAGATTGGCGCTGGCAATGCCGACGATGCGACCGGGATAAGCCGCGGCGAAGGCCGCGACCTCGTCATGCGAGACGAGCCAGCCCTCCGGCCCGCACCAGGCCGAGGCAATGCCGATATCGACGCCGCCCGCATCCATCGCGGCGATCGTCATGGCGTCGGTGATGCCGGCATGCATCTCGTCGCGGGTCCAGCGCCGCAGCGTCGCCAGCATGTCGTGGCGGGCAAAGCGCTGGGTGGACTGCTGCATCCAGGCGTCGATGATCATGGCCGGCTCCGTCTCGGGTCTCGTGCAGGAGGCTAGCGGCGCCGCCGGCTCCCGACCTATCGCAAAGATCTCCCGCGTGTTGCGAAAACCTCAACACCAGGCTAGGCCTGATCCATGACCCGCCTGCCCAATCTGCGTGGCCTCGAGGCCTTCGTCAGCGTCGGCGAGACCGGCAGCGTGCGGGCGACAGCCACCGCGCTCAGCCTGACGCCGTCGGCCGTCAGCCGGCGCATCGCCGCACTCGAACGCGATACCGACCAGGTCCTGATGAAGCGGACCCCGCAGGGCATCGCGCTGACCGCCGAAGGCCAGGCCCTGCACCGCGTCGCGACCAGGGCCTTCGACGCCATCGCCGCTCATCTCGCGCAGCGCCGACGCGAATATCGCGCCATCGTCATCAAGGCCCCGCATTCCTTCGCCTCGCGCTGGCTGGCGGGACTGATGCCGCGGCTGCGCGAACGTTATCCGCAGCTTGCCCTGACGGTCGCGACCTCGCCGCGGATCGAGACGCTCCAACCCGGCGAGATCGCCTTCCGGTTCGGCTTCGGCGACTGGAGCGACGGCCTCGCGAGCAAGCTGATCGCCATGCCCATGCTGGCCGCTGCGCGCCAGGGCCAGGCACCAGCCGCCGACGGCCCACTGACACGCCGCGATCTCGCCGCCTCGCGGCTCCTCGTCGTCAGCGGTACCGAGCGGGTCTGGCGCCTCTGGCTCGCCGCCAACGCGCTCGGACCGCTCGACGGGCTCGAAGCGCTCTCCTTCGACAATACCGACGTCGCGGTCCGCGCCGCCGCCGCCGGCGCCGGCTTCACTCTTGTCGACGCCGGCCTGGACGATCCGATCGAGGGGCCGCTGCAACGCTATCCCGCGACCATGGCCGATGTCGGCGCCGGCTACTATCTGGTCGTGCCGCGCACCGGCGGCTCCGTGCCGCCGCTGCGCGACCTGACCGGCTGGCTCAAGGCGCAATTCCGCTAGGAGCCGAGCGGCCAGCGGCCGAGAACGTCGTAGTGCAACCGATCCTGCCGGCTGTGCAGGAGAACGAATTCGCGCGCCGTCCAGGCGATCGGCGGGATCGGCCGCTGCACGACCGGGTGCGCGCCGTAGCACAGCGTCACATGCGGAATGCCGCTGCGTTTCGGCCCTGGCGGTCGCCCGCCCATTGCGGCGGCGAGAGCCGCCTGGAGATCCCGGACCCCCGCGGCCTCGCCGACGAGGACCAGCGGCCGCTGTGCCTGCGACCGCGAGCCGAACGGCTCGAACGTCATCGCCGCGCGGAGCGCGAGATCGAACGGCGGCAGGCGGACGGCCGCTCCCGCGAGCCGGGCCGCCATGACACGCCGCGCCTTGAGGCGCGGCCAATCGCAGACGAAATGGGTGGAGACATGCAGGCGCTCCGGCCGGATGAGCTTCGGCGCCGCCGGATCGGCCTCGCACAATGTCCGGCCGATGCGAACGATCGCGCGCGCGGCGGCCGCGTCCGGCATGACCGCGAAGAACAGGCGCTCGGGCCGCGCCACCGGGCGCAGGCGCAGATCGAGCTCTCCCTGCAGCGGCGACATGCCGGCCTCCTTCGCACCCTCGTGCCCATCCATGTTATGTCGCCAAACGGAACAAAACAAGAACAATGAGATCAAAGGTCCGGCCGTGGCGCGCCGCTTCACGGATCGGGAGCAAGCGCGCTCCCGGCGAAGAAATCGACGAAGACCCTGAGTTTCGGCTGGAGATGCCGGCTGGTCGGCCAGAGGACGCGCAGGGGTGTGCGGGTCGGCATGAAGTCGTCGAGCACGCTGACGAGTGTGCCTTCCGCGAGCTGACGCCGAATGGTGATGTCCGGCACGCAGGCAAGGCCCAGCCCCGCCTCGGCCAGGCTGACCTGCGGATCGAGCGTGTTCATCACCATGCCGGGAGCCAGATCCAGCGGCAGCTCGCGGCCGTCGCGCTGCAACGGCCAGGGCTGCAGCTTGCCGGTCGCCGGAATGCGGTAGACCAGGCAGGCATGGCCGGCGAGGTCCTCGGGGCTCTCGGGCGTGCCCCTATCCCGCAAATAGCCCGGCGAGCCGACGATGACGCGCCGATAGGAACCGATACGCCGCGCCATCAGCCGTGAATCGCTGCCATCGCCCGTCCGGATCGCGGCGTCGAAACCCTCCTCGATGAGGTCGACGAGCCGGTCGGAAAAGTCGAGCTCCATCTCGATCTGGGGAAAGCGCCGCTTGAACGCGGCAATCGTCGGCATCAGCAGCATGTCCATGGACGGCATGGTGACGCGCAAGCGTCCCTGCGGCGCCTTGCGGCTGCGCGACAGCTCGATTTCCGCCGCCTCGAATTCCGAAAGGATGCGCCGGCAGCGCTCGCGGAACAGCAGGCCTTCCGCGGTCAGCGTGATGCTGCGCGTGGACCGATGGAACAGCCTCACTCCGAGCCTGTCTTCCAGCCGTGCCACCGCCTTGCTGACGGCCGACGGCGAGACGCCGAGCCTGCGCCCCGCCTCGGTGAAGCCTCCGCAATCCGCCGCCTGAACGAAAGCGCCGAGAGCACCGAGGCTATCCATCGTGTCATGCCCTGCCCGACAGAAATGTCCGAAGTGTTGTGAACTATAGCCCATTTGTCGGCCTTGCGGCACCGCCTAGATGCGCTTCACCACCGGCCCGCACGCGGCCGGACCGAAGGACACCGCATCGGAAAGGCTGCCGCATGAGCGCTTCAGCACAGGTCGAAACCAGCACGTTTACCGCCACCGGCGCGGCGCCGGCCGCTCCCGCCCGCCTGCCGATCGGCGCGCTGCTGGCGCTGTCGGCAGCCGGCTTCATCACCTTGATGACCGAGGTCATGCCGGCCGGCCTGCTTCTGCCGATGGGCGCAAGCCTCGGCACTTCGCCCGGCGTGACCGGACAGTTCGTCACCGTCTATGCCGCCGGCTCGCTGCTGACCGCCATTCCCCTCATCGCGCTCACCCGGGATCTCGGCAGGCGCCTGCTGCTCGCCGTCGCGGTCGGCGGTTTCGCCGTGGTCAACACGGTCACGGCGCTGTCGGACAGCTTCATCCCCTCGTCGCGCGCTTCTTCGCGGGAGCCTTCGGCGGCCTCGTCTGGGCGCTGCTGGTCGGCTATGCGGTGCGCCTGTCGCCACCCGGGCTTGCCGGCCGCGCCATCGCGCTGACCGGACTCGGCGCGCCGATCGCCTTTTCGTTCGGCGTGCCGGCCGGCGCCTTCCTCGGCGGGATCATCGGCTGGCGCCTCGCCTTCGGACTGATGAGCCTGGTGGCGCTGGGGCTGGTCGCCTGGATCCTGGCCCGCCTCCCCGAACTGCCCGGCGAGCGCGGCGGCGCGCGCCGCTCGCCGGTCGCGACGCTGGCCCTGCCCGGGCTCGGCGCCATCCTTCTGAGCCTGTTCGCCTTCGTCGCCGCCCACAATGTGCTCTACACCTATATCGCGCCGTTTCTCGATCTTTCCCGTCTCGGCGGACGGGTCGACGTCGTGCTGCTGGCCTTCGGTGTCGCCGGCCTTGCCGGGCTCTGGCTGGCCGGCGCCTTCGTCGACCGGGCCATGCGGGCCATGCTGCTGGGCGGTACGGCGGTGATGGCGCTCGCGGCCCTCACCGCCGGCCTCGGCAGCACGTCGGCCACCGTCGTGCTGGCCGCGGTGATCGTCTGGGGCATCGTGGTCGGCGCCGCCCCGACGCTCTACCAGGCCGCCACGGCCAAGGCCGCGGGCGAGGCCGGCGATGTCGCCCAGGCGATGCTGGTCACCACCTGGAATCTGGCGGTCGCGGTCGGCGGCGGCCTTGGCGGCATCGCCCTGACATCGTTCGGCGCGGCCGCCCTGCCCGTCGCGACGGCGGGTCTCGCCATCGCGGCGCTCGGCTTCGCCTGGCCGGCGCGAATGGCGCACTGAGCCAAGGCCCTGCCTCAGCCGAACCGCGCCGCGGCGAGTGCCGAAAGGTAGAGAGCCGCGCCTGAGGACGGCCTCCCGGCCATGCCTGGTCAGATGAAGCCGAAGGCGTAGAGCTTCGCGACCGCCTGGGCGCGGGTCCTGGCCCCGAGCTTGCGCTTGGCGTTCTCGACATGGGCGTGGGCTGTCACGGCGCCGATGCCGAGGCGCCCGGCAATGTCGCTGTCGGACAGGCCTTCGGCGACGAAGGCAAGGCAATCGCGCTCGCGCGGCGTCAGTGATGGCCCGCGCACGCGGATGTCGGGCGGCGGCGACAAGACCATCATGCGCTCATGCGCAACCGAGGCGGCCAGCGCCATGACCCGCTTTTCGTGCGGCGACAGCTCGATCCGCTCGAAACCGAAGCTGATCACGCCGTACCGGCCGCCCGGCCCGTGGCAGGGCACCGTGAAGCCATCGCGAAACCCGAGATCGCGCGCCACTCCGAAGCCGGCCCAGGAACTGTATTCGTCGAAACCGCAATCGGTCCATTGGAAGGCGGAAGCGCGGCGCGCCGAGGCGAAGACCACCGGATTGCGATCATGCAGACCGCCGAGCCTATAGGCATCGATCCAGGCCTGCGGCGACTGCTGGAAGAACATGTGCCGGCTCGCGATGAACTCGCCGACGGTCGCGGCGACCGGCAGGGCATTGGACGAGGCGGTGATGGTGCGGGCCCCGAAGCTCCAGAGCCCGTGCAGGAGCAACCGCCCCACCTCCCGTGCCGTCTCGGCCCGCTCGAACGCCTCGGCGAGATCGGCGGCCCCCCTCAGGACCGAAGCCATGCCATCCTCCAACCGATACCGAAACATGCCGCGAGGGCATTTTTCCGGTGATACGAGCAGCAATCGAGACGAGCCATCGTAACGTCACGTCGCGCTGCGACGACCGCCCGGTCAGAAAGCCGGCCGCATCGGCTGCCAGCCATGCGGGGTCCATTGGTGATACCGCCCGCCATTGTCCATGACGAAGGCATTGCCCTGATCATCGCGCTGCACGACGCCCGGCCGGGTATGCGGCAGCACATATTGCCGGCCGTCTCCGCCGACATAGGTGCTGTTGCCTTGCAGGCCGTGGCCGCGCTCACGCGCGATCTCGGACTGCCGGACGCTGCCCTGCCGCATGGCCTCCGCCCTCGCCCGCTCCGCGTCCTGGACGCCGCGCCAGGCACGGTGCTCGGCCTCGCCGTTCCGCCGCTCGTTCTCACGGAGCTGTCTGACGCCGTCCTGCGAGCCCCAGTTGGTCGCGGCCAGCCAATAGGCGAACTGCTCGGGCGTCGACGGGTGGCCTTGGGCGCGGTGCTGCCGATACAGCGGAGCAAACCGTGGATCGCGCATGACGTGAGCGACGATCTGCTGTTCCTGCGCCTGCATCTGTTGGCGCTGCCGGAGCATGAGCTGTTCTTGCTGGCGCACCATGGCGCCATAGTCCGGCCCGAGATTGTAGCCGCCATAGGTGACCTGCGCGGCGGCCGGCCCGGCATCGAGCAGGACCGCGCCGACGGCGGCCGCGGCGACGAGGCTGAAGCGATCGAGGGACATGGCATCATCTCTTGGTTCGAACGGTCGCCCTGCCGGTCATGGCGGGCATCCGACGCAAACAATGGCGCGCGGGCGGACCATCAGCCATTCTCCGTTCAGAGGAGACGGGGGCATTGCCACGCCATCCGGCCGGCCCGAACGGCCGGCCGCGACCGATCGCGAAGCCGCCTTGCGATGCCCTGGCCTCAATGTGCCGCCGCCGGCGGCGCGGCGTCCGGCCGGCCGGCCCTGCCCGCGCCGGCCGCAGCGACCAGCACCGCGGCGGCGAGGGCCAGGCTGCCGCCGGCTGCCATGGCGGCGGCAATGCCGGTGCGATCGACGATCGTGCCGCCGATCAGCGCCCCGAGCGCCAGGGCCCACTGGAACACCGAATTGAACACCACCTGGCCGGCTTCCTTCTCGTCACCCGAGGCCTTGTACATCCAGGTCTGCAAGGCCACCGGCAGGCCGCCGAAGGCCACACCCCAAACGACCACCAGCAGCGCGGTGGAAACGGCGAACGGAGCGGACCGCGGCAGCACGAGGGTCACGCCGGCCGTCAGCAGGGCGACGCCGGCGAGCGTCGCGCGCGTCCGCGCGGTCGCCAGCCTGCCGGCGATGAAATTGCCGAAGAAGGCAGCCACGCCATAGGCGGCGAGCAGCATCGTCGTCGCCTGGCGGTCGAACCGCGCGAGGTCGATGAGAAACGGCGTTACGAAGGTATAGGCGGCGAAATGGCCGGCTATCACCAGGACGGTCGCCGCGAGCCCGACCAGCGCGTCGCGCCGACGGAACAATGCGATGAGGCCGGCGGGCCGGACGCCGCGCTCGACCGGCAGGCGCGGCAGGACGACGGCCTGCGCGCCCAGGATGAGCATCGCGGCCGCGGCGGCCACAGCGAAGGCGCTGCGCCAGCCCGCCCATTCGCCGATCAGCGCGCCGGCCGGCACGCCGAGCACGGTTCCGGCCGAGATGCCGGCAAGGACGACGGCGATCGCCGAGCCCATCTTCGCCGGGGGCACCATACGGGCGGCGGCACTCACAGCCAGCGCCCAAAAGCCGCCGACGGCCAGACCGAGCAAGAAGCGGCCGGCAAGCATGAGCGCGATGTTCGGCGCCAGCGCCGCCACCGCATTGGAGGCGGCGAGCAGCGCCGTCATCAGGACGAGGCCGAGGCGGCGGTCGATGCGGCCGGCGGCAAGCATCATGAGCGGCCCCGCCACGGCCGCGACTACACCCGGCATGGTGACGGCAAGACCCGCCATGCCTTCGGTGACGTCGAGGCCCCCGGCGATCTCCTTGAGGAGGCCGACCGGCAGGAATTCGGTGGTGACGAGCGCGAAGGTGCCGAGCGAAATGGACGCCAGCGCCACCCAGGTCCGGGCCGCTACCGGCGCATCGGCAGGAAGGTGTTCCACAACGGGCATGACGATATGTCCTGATGACACGAAGACGGGCGACCGGCGCGCCGAGACGGCCGGCGATCGGCGCAGACGACCGGCGGCTTTCAAGCCGCGCCCGGCAGCGCTGCGCCGGCGGGCCTGGCGCCGAGCGTCCGACCGAGATCTTCGGCTGCGGCGAGATTGCGCAGGCGCGCGGCCTCGTCACGGGTTTCGACATCGAAGAAGAAGTGGGTCGCGACATCCTTGACGCCGCTGAAATGGAAGACGCCGTGCTCGATCTGGGCCGCCATGGCCGTGCGGTAGCCATGGCGGTCGTAAAGGCGCGGACCGCCGCTCGCCGTGGCGATCAGGCGCACCTTCTTTTGCGACAGCGGCCCGGCGAAACGGTCGCTCCCGCCGAAGGCCCAGCCCGTCGTGAAGACGCGGTCGATCCAGCCCTTCAGCAGCGCCGGCATGGACCACCAGTAGACCGGGAAGGCGAGTATGACGACGTCGGCGCGCTCGACGCGCTGCTGCTCGCGCCGGATCTCAGCGGGCAAGGCACCCTCCCCCCGATAATGTGCGAGATCGGCTCCGGTCATACGCGGATCGAAGCCCTCGCGAGCGAGATCGGCATGTTCGACGACGGCGGCTGCCGCAGCACTGGCGCCGGCCGCGTAGCGGTCGGCCAAGGTTGCGGCGAAGGACTGGCCGCGCGGGTCGGCAGTAACGATCAGGATGTTCATGGCGGCCTCTCCGTGCTGGGAACAGGCCTATTCATGTCAGCATCAGGTCGATATAAAAGTTCGATTTTTCGCCTTTAGCGATCGAATGTTTCGATGAAATGATGCCCCGTATTTCTCTCGACCAATGGCGCGCGCTCGTGGCGGTCGTGGAGGCCGGCGGCTTCGCCCAGGCTGCCGGAGCGCTCAACAAGTCGCAGTCGACGATCAGCTACGCCGTCCGCCAGATCGAGGAGCGGCTCGGCGTCGCGGCCTTTGCCATCGACGGACGCAAGGCGCGGCTGACCGACGAGGGCAGAATGCTCTATCGCCGGGGCAAGTCGCTGGTCGACGAGGCGCTGCGGCTCGAACGCGCCGCCGACAGCCTCGCCCAGGGCCGGGAACAGGAGATCAGCCTCGCCGTCGAAGGCCTGTTCCCGACCTGGCTGATGCTGCGCTGCCTGCAGCGCTTCGCCGAGGCCTCGCCGGAAACGCGCATCGAGCTGCACGAATCCGTGATGGGCGGGACCGACGATCTGCTTCTGTCGGGAGCGGTCGACCTTGCGATCTGCGCCGACAACCTGCCGGCCGGCCATGTCGGCGACGTGCTGCTGCGCTACCGGGCCGTTGCGGTGGCGGCCCCCTTCCATCCGCTGCACCGGACCGGCCGCGAACTCGCGGTGGAGGACCTGAAAGGCCATCTTCATCTCGTCATCCGCGACAGCGGCGCGAAACGGGTGCGCCCCAGCGTCTGGGACGTCACCGACCGGCGGCTGACGGTCAGCCACAAGGCGACCTCGATCCGGGCCGCCTGCACCGGCATGGGCTTTGCGTGGTATCCGGAAGACTGGATCCGCGAGGAGCTTGCCGCCGGCCAGTTGAAGCCGCTGCCGCTGAAGGGCGGCAATGAGCGCTGGGGCGCCCTGTATCTCGTCTATCCCGATCCCGACGGCGCAGGCCCCGGCGCGCGCGAGCTCGGCCGGATCATCACCGAGGAGGCGCGCAAGCTGCCATGAAGCTCAACGATCTCGCCTATTTCGTCGCGGTCGTCGAACGCCGGGGCTTCGCCGCGGCCGCCGAGGTGCTACAGGTGCCCAAGTCGAGCGTCAGCAAGCGGGTCGCGGCCCTCGAAAAGGACCTCGGCGCCAGGCTGATCCAGCGCACCACGCGGCGCTTCCAGGTGACGGAAGCCGGCGAGGACGTCTACCGCCATGCCGCTGCGGCGCTGCTCGAAGCGGAGGCCGCGCGCGATGCCGTGCAGCGCCGCCTGGCCGAGCCGCGCGGCCTGGTGCGGGTCAGCGCCGCCATGACCACCGTGCAGATGGCGCTCGCGGACCTCGTCCCGATCTTGGCCGAGCGCCATCCCAAGCTGCAGATCGCACTGACCGCGACCAACCGTTTCGTCGACCTCGTCCATGACGGCTTCGATGTCGCCGTGCGCGCCCATCGCGCGCCGCTCGCCAGTTCCGACAGCCTACAGCGGCGCCTCGGCTTTTCGCCCAACCATCTCGTCGCCTCGCCCGGCTACATCGCTCGGCGCGGCATGCCCGAAACCCCGGACATGCTGGAACGGCACGACGCGATCCTCGCCGATATCAGCCAGGCGAGCGACACCTGGACGCTGGAGGCCTCCGGCGGCGCTACAGTCGAGGTGCGCGGCACGCCGCGCATCTTCGCCGACGATCCGGGGACGCTGCTCAATGCCGCGCTCGGCGGGCTGGGCATCGCCAATCTGCCGCGCGGCCTGTGCAGGACGGCCCTGCGCGAAGGCCGCCTCGTGCCGGTCCTGCCGGACTGGCGGAGCGGCGGCGTGACCCTGTCGCTGCTCAGCCCGCACCGGCGCGGCCAATTGCCCTCCGTCCGCACGGTGATCGACTTCCTGGCCGACGGCCTCAGGGAGCGCCTCGCGCTGCAATGAGCGCGAGCGCGGGCCGGCCCTGAGGCAACGCACGGCAGCCACCCGGCCTCAGCGCTCCGCCTCGAAACTCGCCAGGAACGGCCGCAGCAGGCCGTCGAGCAGCGCACGCTCATCCGCCGACAGAGCCCCGGTGATCCGCTGTTGCGTCGCGACATGGTCGGTCACCGCCTGGTCGATGACGGCGAACCCTTTCTCGGTCAGCGCGATGAAGACGCTGCGGCCATCCCCCGGGTTCTGCGTCCGCTTGACCAGGCCGACCTTCTCGAGCTGGTCGATGCGGTTGGTCATGCTGCCGGAGGTGATCATGGTGGTGGCGAGCAGGTCGCCCGGCGAGAGCCTGTAGGGCGCGCCAGAGCGGCGCAGCGTCGCCAGAAGGTCGAAAGTGGCATCGTTCAAACCATGGCGGGCAAAGGTCTTTTCCATCTCGCGCAGGAGATGCTGCGACAGGCGGCGCAGCCGCCCGATCAGGCCCATCGGGCCGGTATCGAGGTCGGGGCGCTCCCGGTTCCACTGGGCGACGATGGCATCGACACGATCCATGGCGCGATCATGCCGCGAGATATCTTGACGTCAAGCTAAAACGATTTATCTTGAGGTCGAGATATTCAGCCGGAAGGCGACGGCCATGGCCCGCAACCTCGATCTCCTGACCACCGCCATCGCTCCGGCGATCTGGGGCAGCACCTATATCGTGACCACGCACCTGCTGCCGCAGGGCTATCCGCTGCATGTCGCGCTGCTGCGCGCCCTGCCCGCCGGCCTGCTGCTGCTGCTCATCGTGCGCCAGCTTCCGCACGGCGCCTGGTGGCTGAAGGTGCTGATCCTCGGTGCGCTCAACTTCTCGGTCTTCTGGTGGCTGCTGTTCGTCACCGCCTACCGGCTGCCCGGCGGCGTCGCCGCGCCCGTCACCTCGATCCAGACCCTGATGGTCATCGGGCTCGCCCGGCTCTGGCTCGGCTCGCCGATCCGGCCGCTCGCCGTCGCCGCTGCGGTCGCCGGCATTTTCGGCGTCGCGCTCATCGTGCTGACGCCAAAGGCGGCGCTGGATCCGGTCGGTGTCGTCGCCGGCTTTGCGGCCGCGCTGTCGATGGCGGCGGGCACCGTGCTGAGCCGGCGCTGGCAGCCGCCCGTCTCGCCGCTCACCTTCAGCGCCTGGCAGCTCACCGCCGGCGGCCTGCTGCTGCTGCCGGCCGCCCTCGCCTTCGAGCCCGCCCTTCCGCCGCTCACCGGCGCCAACATGGCCGGCTTCCTCTATCTCGGCCTGATCGGCTCGGCGCTCACCTATATCCTGTGGTTCCGCGGGCTGGCGCGGCTGGCACCGTCTGTCGTCTCGACGCTCGGCCTGCTCAGCCCGGTCATGGCGGTCCTGCTCGGCTGGCTGGTGGCCGGCGAGACGCTGACCCCGATCCAGGTCTTCGGCATCGCCGTGGTGCTGGTCAGCGTCTGGCTCAGCCAGCGGGCGCAGCAGGCGGCTCCGCCCGCGGCATCGGCCGAGGCGGCCGGCAAGGCGCCGGCCCTATCGGGCGCGCCGACGCGCTGAGTGTCGTCGCGGCCGTCGGGCTCACGTGCCCGTCGGAGCCGCCGGCAGCGCCACCGCGGCCTCCGCGGTCAGCACGCGGAAGGTGAAGCTCTCCTGGAGATAGAGCTCGACCGTCGTGGCGGAATGGCCGAGATAGCCGATCGAGATGTCCTGGCCGACAGCGAGCTCGAAATCGCCGCCACGTGTGGTCAGCACGAAGCCGCCGCGGATCGCCGGGGCCCAGATCACGCCGCCGTCGACGATGCGCTCGATGTGGTGAAAGATCGGATAGCCGTCCTCATTGCCACCGCTCGCTGCGGTGTAGCTGTCGGCGCCGAGGACGAGCGCGTAAGGACCGTTGCAGCCGGCGAGCCTGAGGTCCCCGACCGCCCGCGCGACGGCGGCCGGCCAGGCTGACGGATCGGCGGGCAAGGCGACGGCGGCGTTGCTGCTGCCCTCGCGAATGCCCTGGATGCCGGCCGCGGCATAACCCTCGAACACCGCCTGATCCTCGGCATAGGCGATCCTGCGGGCCGCGTCCTTCACGGCGTCCCAGTCGGAATCGCTCGCGCCGCGCTCGACATCGTCGATCGCCTGGCGCGTCAGCGTGAAGGGAACCCGGAGCTCGACCAGCGCCTTGGCCTCGCGCAGGACGGCGCCGACGCCCTCCCCAGGTCCATCGATCCGCCGCGTATGCCCGGTGCCGACCGCGGCGAGCGCGCTGCCGCCAGGGCCGACGACATCGACGACACGCCGCGCCGCGAGATGGCGCTTCAAGGTCCGCGTCGCCTCCTCCTCGATCTCCGCCCAGGCGCTTTCGGAGATGGGAGCCAGGTCCCGATGCAGGTTATTCATGGCCGGCCTCGTTCTTCAGGGAGCCGATGCCGAGCGAACCGTCGCCCGGACGCTTGGATGATGCGGCCGCCGCCCGGATGTCGGGTTCGGAGCCGCCCGGGCCGCCGGCGGCGGGCGCGGCGGGCGCCGCGTCCGCGACGACACCGTCGAGGAAGGTCGCGGTCGGCACGAAGAACAGCGAACCGGTCACCGCGCGGCTGAAGTCGAGCAGCCGGTCATAGACCCCTGGCGGCGAGCCGACGAACATGTTCTCCAGCATGCGCTCGATCCGGCCGGGGGAGCGCGCATAACCGATGAAATAGGTGCCGAACTCGCCCGTCCCGACCTTGCCGAAGGGCATGTTGTCGCGAAGGATCTCGAGCGGCTCGCCATTCTCGGTGATGCTGGTCAGCACATTGTGGGCATAGGGCTTCTTGACCGCATCGTCCTGCTCGATGTCGGACAGCTTGTGGCGGCCGACGATGTTCTCCTGCTCCTCGATCGGCAGTTTGTCCCAGCCGGCGAGATCATGCAGGTATTTCTGCACGATGACATAGCTGCCGCCGGCGAAGGCCGGATCCTCGTCGCCGATGATGGCGGCCTTGACCGCGTCGGCGCCCGCCGGGTTTTCGGTGCCGTCGACGAAGCCGATCAGGTCGCGGTCGTCGAAATAGTTGAAGCCATGGACCTCGTCGACCGTGGTGACCGCGCCGGCGAGCCGGATCATGATCTGCCGCGCCAGTTCGAAGCAGAGGTCCATCCGTTTCGTCGCGCGGATATGGAACAGGATGTCGCCGGGCGTCGAGACCGCATGATGTACGCCCCGGATCTCGCGGAACGGGTGCAGGTCCCTCGGCCTCGGCCCGTCGAAGAGCCGGTCCCAGGCCTGCGAGCCGAAGGCCATGACGCAGGAAAGGTTGCCGGCCAGGTCGCGGAAGCCGACGGCCCGCAGCAATCCCGAAAGATCGGCGCACAGCGCCCGCACGGCAGTTTCGGGCCCAGGCCCCGGATTGATCGTCACGACGAGAAACATCGCGGAACGTGTCAGCGCCGCCACGACCGGCTGCGAGATCACGGAAGGCACGCCTGAATCCATGGACGACCTGCTGGACAGTCTTTGCTCGAAGCCATGCCGGTCGCCCGGACCAGCTCGGCCGATGATCGCGCAGGTCGGCCTCCATGGGAAGGGCGGCAGCGGCAGCCTGTCCCCGCCTCGCGCGAAAAAAGAGACACGGCGTCCGGAATGAAATGCCGCGACTGGCGAGTGAACCATCTGACCGCGAAACCGTTGGTCAGTCGTAGCCTAACCAGCGAGGTGAGCGATGGACTGGAATCGTGTCGAAGGAAACTGGAAACAGGTCAAGGGCAAGATTAAGGAACAGTGGGGCAAGCTCACAGACGACGACCTCGACGTCATTGCCGGCAAACGCGATCAGCTCGAAGGCAAGATCCAGGAACGCTACGGCCTGGCGAAAGACCGCGTAAAAGCCGACGTGGATACTTGGTACGGCCGGCAGACCTGGTCGTAAGCGCCCGGATCGTGGAGCCGCCATTGGCGGCTCCATCCGGGCGGCATCCCGTGCCGGCGGCAGGGCCTCTGCCGCCGGCCGACGGGCATGAGCGCCTAAACGGCATGCCGCGGCATCGCGGCAGGTCCCGAAGGCGTCGAGGACCGTTCGACGGTGCGGCAGCTCGACGCGCCGGCACTGGAGCGTGGCGGCAGTTGCGATGGCGCGCCCCGGCTGCGGCCGGACCATGACGCCAACTATCATGCCGCGTTCGTGCGCAGTCCGGACGGCCACAGGATCGAAGCCGTGACGTGCTCCGGCGAAATAGTTGCCGGCGGAGGCAGAGATGCCAGCTCGTCGCTACGCGATTGTCGAGGCTCCTTCCGCGCTCGGACTGGCGACCGACGGCGTCGAGCGCCTGCCTGACCGCCTCCTGGACCTCAGGTTTGCCGAGCGCATCCGTGCCCGCCGGGCCGGGCGGCTGGCGGTGCCGGCGAAGGATCCGATACCCGATTCCGAAACCCGCACCCTGAACGCCGGAGCCATCGCGGCATGGTCTCCCAGGCTCGCCGATGCGGTCGAAGCGGTCATCGAGGCGCGCGAATTCCCCGTTGTGCTCGGCGGCGATTGCACGATCCTGCTGGGCTCGATGCTGGCGTTTCGACGGCGCGGTCGCTACGGCCTGCTGTTCATCGACGGCCACGCCGATTTCTTCCGGCCCGAGCAGGACCCCAATGGCGAGGGCGCGTCGATGGACCTCGCCTTCGTCACCGGCCACGGCCCGTCGCGCCTGACCAACATCGAAGGCCGCGGTCCGCTGGTTCGTCCCGAAGACGCGGTCGCGTTCGCGTACCGCGACCACGAGGATCAGGCGGAATTCGGCAGCCAGCCGCTCCCCGAAGCGCTCAAGGCGATAGACCTGCCCGCGATACGCGCGATGGGCATCGCGGCCGCCGCGCGCGAAGCGGTCGACCACCTGACGCGCGCGGAACTGGACGGCTTCTTCATTCATCTCGACGCCGATTGCCTCGACGACGCTCTCATGCCGGCGGTCGATTTCCGCGTGCCGGACGGGTTGTCATGGGGCGAGCTCGACATCGCGCTTCGCCTCGCCCTGGCGAGCGGCAAGGCCGCCGGCCTGGAGATCACGATCTACAATCCGCGCCTCGACGCCGACGGCAGCGCCGGGCGTGGCCTAGTGGACGTGTTGGCAGCGGCGCTCGGATCGGCAGCACCCTGATCGGGACAGATCCGGCTTCCGGCGCAACCGCGCAAGCTGCCTCGGCCGTTCCCCTGCGGGCCGCACGGGCCTGTCATGCACGTCTTCGGCGGATCGCGGCCCGCCGATCCGAGGTCGAGCAACGTGGCAGCGCGCGGGGTCCTAGCGCTGCGGATAGATCGTCTCGCCGCGCGCCAGCATGGCCACGAAATCGGCGATCTTCTTCTTGCGCCCCGCCTCGGTCTTCATGTTGTGCACGCGGAAGGCCAGAGCGAAGCGGTTCTGCGCGCTGAGGCGCGCCAGCGTGGCCCGCGCCGCGGGATCGGCGTCGACCGCCGCCTGCAGATCGTCGGGAATCGCCAGGTTCTTGCCGCTCTTGTAGGCCTTGTCCCAACGTCCATCGGCCTTAGCGGCCGCGACCTCGCGCAGGCCGTGCTCGGTCATGCGCCCTTCCGCCACCAGCCGGGCGACATTGTCGACATTGATCTGACTCCAGATGCTCTTCCTGCCGCGCGGCGTGTAGCGCTGAAGGTAGCTCGTGGCGTCGAGGCTCTTGCGGACCGCGTCGATCCAGCCCCAGCAGAGCGCCACGTCGATCGCCTCCTTCGGGGTGATCGACGGCAGGCCGGAGCCGACCTTGTGGATCTTGATCCAGACCTCATCCTGCCGGTCGTGATGGCCCCCGAGCCAGTCGTAGAAGCTGGCCGCATCCTCGAATTCGAAGACCTTGTCGGGGTCCACCTTGATCGGCGGCATCAGCTTGCATCTCCCGGCGCATAGGCCCTGGCGAAAGGCGACGGCAGGGTACTGGCCTTCACCTCGAAGATCTCCACCGCATCGGGCAGTTCCACAAGATAGTCGGCATCCTCGGCGAGATGCCGGATCCGCCGGGGATCGGGCCCGGCAAAGCGCGACATGGCGCCGATATCCGGCCAGAAGGACATGACGACGAAATCGCTCTCGCCGTCCCGGTCCTGCCTGAGCATCTGCACGCCGAGCGCGTGCTTGCGCAGATCCGGCAGGCCCTCGTCGTGGAGATAGCGCTCATAGGCGTCGGCGCGGGCCGCCACCGTCCTGCCGCGCCAGATCCGGACGATGCCGGCGCGGGCCGTCGAAACATCTTGTGCCATGTCGCTGGCTCCCTGAGCATCACGTCGTTGACGGCGCCCGACGCCTGGACTTGCTCCGAACGCCTGCCCGAACCATACTAATGGTTACAGCCATTAGCAAGACGAAGGTGCTCATTTTCGATGACCGGAACGTTCCCGCCGTCCTGGCCCCTGCGCTTCGTCGGCGGCGCGCTGTGCCTCGACTTCATCAACACGCTGGACCGGCCGGGCGCCGCGAACGAGCGCGAATTCCTGGAAGACTACGGTTCGCTTCTCACCTGGAGCGCTGCGCGCGGCCTCGTGGGTGCGACCTCCCACGCAAAGCTCGCGCGCCGGGCCGAGGCGGCGCCCGACGCGGCTGCCGCCGTCTTCCGCGATGCGCTCGCCTTGCGCGCGGCAATCCGCACGCTGGCCGACGCCGCCGTCGACGGCGCCGACCCCGCGTCCGCGCTGCCGCCGCTGAACCGCTGGCTCGATCGCCTCGCGACGCCGCCGCTGATCCGCCCGGCCGAGGGGCGCGCCGGCTTCGCCTTTCATCTGCCCGGGGACGCCCTCGACGAGCCGCTGCGGCCGGTGCTCTGGACCCTGGCTCCGCTGCTCGCCTCCGACGATTTCGCCCGGCTCCGGCGCTGCCAGGCGCAGGCCTGCGACGCCGTCTTCGTCGATCACACCGCCAACCGCTCGCGCATCTGGTGTTCCGACGACATCTGCGGCAACCGGGAACGGGTGCGCCGCGCCTACCAGGCCCGGCGGGCGCGCAAGGCGCCCTGACGACCGGCGCAGTCAAAGCCGGTCCGGCGGCCCCATAACCGGCACGTCAGGGCCTCCGCCGGAGCCGGTTCGGCGCCGAGCGTCGGCAGGCCTCAGCCCGGCTGGCCGCCGACGCGCTCGCCCGGTCCCTCGACGACGACCACCAGGACGCGGTTGTGCGCAGCGATCCCCCGCGTCAGATGCCGATGGCTGCCGGGGAATTGCAGGTAGTCACCGGCCCGCAGGACGACGCCCCGGTCGGCTACGGTGATCTCGACCTGGCCTTCGATGACGAAAAAAATCTCTTCGCCGGCATGGTGTCCTTCGCCTGCGCGCTCGCCGTTGCCGGGAATGTCGACGATAAAGGCACTGATCCCTTGCGCGGCCGGCTTGCCGAGAATGGCAAAACGGTAACCGCCATCCTCGGGCGGGACGTCCCTCATCACGAGGTCGCTGCCGCGCACGAGGTGCAAGGCATCGTCCTCCATCCGTTCCCCCAGCAGCGCGGAGACCGAGCTGTTCAAGGCGGCAGCCAAGCGCAGGAGCGCCGCAACCGACAGCGCCTTCTCACCCCGCTCGAAGCGCGAGAGATGGCCCTTGCTGAGGCCCGCCTTCTCCGCGAGTTCGTCCAGGGTGATCCGGCGCCGCAATCGCAGCGCCTTGGCGTTGATCCCGATGTCCCGGGAACTGCTTTCGCCGCTCTCAGCGGCAGCGAGACGTCTTGACTGAGATGGCATGACGATCGGGATAAAGTGGGCAATCGCGTTGTCCGCTTGTTATCACGAGGATGCGTGACAGGCAAAACGATGGACGGCGCTCCCGCCAGCCGCCACGCGATCCCGAAACATCAGCGCCCGATGCTGCCGGCACCCGGCTCATGGCTGGGCGCGTGGTGGCGCTGGCCTTGCACATGCATCGTCGCCGGCCCCGGCCCTGAAGCCGCGGCAGGTGCCGCCGACTGCGGCAGGTCAGGCACCGAGGGCGACGACCCCGTCGATCTCGATGAGCCAATCGGAGTGACCCAGCGCCTGAACGCCGAGAAAGATGCTGGCGCAAACCGGCCACTGGTCGCCAAAAACCTCCCGCCCGGCAGCAATGATGGGTTCCAGCAGCTCGTCCCGATGGTCGACGACGTTGATCGTCAGCCGCACCAGCTGCGATGGCGCTGCTTCCAGCGCTTCGATCGCAGCCTTGAGGTTGCGGAAACACTGGACGGCCTGCGCATGATGGTCGCCGATGCCGACAAACCGGCCATCGAGGTCGACCGCCGCCTGACCCGCGATGAGAGCGACGCGCCCGGGCGGCGCAACCGAGATCTGGGCATAAACGTCGACGACCGGGCGCGGCATGGTCGGCGGATTGAAGCTCATCATGGATCTTTTCCCCACACGTCATCCGCTTCCTGGCTCGCGGCGGGCGGTCGCTTGACGGCCGCACCTCCAACTCGCCAGCGCGGGTTTCTGCACAAGGAGATCTGCGCCCTATGGACAACTTGGTGTCCGGCACGATTCGATAACCGCACGGACGCCGCGACGGCGCGCTGCCGATCGCGAACCAGCTTCTGCCCGTCACCCGGGGACGGCACGTCATCACGACGGCGGCTGCACGCACGCCCCGCGCCCGATGCCGCTGATCGAAAGCAACTTATCCTCGGATCGCGCCACGCCTGAATGACCTCTGCGTTCGGCCCAAGAACGTGAGCGTCGACCACACCGCCGGTCGGTGGCGCATCCGCCGTCGGACGACGTCTGCGGCAATCGGAACGGGCGCGCCTCGCCGATCAGGCCCGGCGGGCGCGCAAGGCGCCCTGACCGCCGGCGCGGGACGGCCGACCGCGCCGAGTCCGATAAAGCGCCGCTGCCCGTGCGAGCAATTCGGCAAGACCGGCGCGGAATTCCGCCGGCTCCAGCACCTCGACCTCCGGGCCGAGGCGGGCGAGATCGTAGACCGCCTGCTGATAAGGCCCGACCGGCAGCCGGGCCTGCCGCCAGCCGTCCGGTCCGGGCGCGTCAAGCTCCAGGCCAGCGCGCACGAAAGGCGGGCTGACCGACGTCAGGATGCGCAGGCCGAGCGGCGACAGCCTGACGACCGCGACATGCGGATAGAGCTCGGCATCGAGCCGCTCGGTCGAGGCCTTCCAATAGGTCGCGAGATCGAAGCCGGAGGGCCGCACGAAACCTTCGGCGATGACCTCGAGCGCCTCGACCCGGCCGATGCGGAAGGTCCGCACGCTCCCGTCGACCGCCCCGACCATATACCAGGCCCCGGCCTTCATGACGATGCCGAGCGGATCGACGATGCGCTCGACCTCGCCCTTCCAGCTGCGGTAGCGGATCCTGAGCCGACGCTGGCGCCAGACCGCATCGGCCATGGCGCCGAGATGGGCAGGCCGGTCGGCATCGGTGAACCAGCCCGGTGCGTCAAGATGGAAACGGGCCCGCATCTGCTCGGCACTGGCCCTCTGCTCCTGCGGCAAGGCCGCCAGCAGCTTGATCTGCGCGGCTGCGGCCGCCGCGCCGAGACCGAGATCCTCGGCGGCATCGCCAAGCCCGCCCAGGAACAGCGCTTCCGCCTCGCGCGGCGACAGGCCATTGAGCCGCACCCGATAGCCGTCGACGAGCCGGTAGCCGCCTTCCGCGCCGCGCTCGGCATAGACCGGCACACCGGCAGCGCTCAGCGCGTCAATGTCGCGATAGACCGTGCGCACCGACACCTCCAGCGCCTCGGCGAGCGCCGGGGCCGTCACCTGGCCGCGCGCCTGGAGGGTGTTGAGAATGGACAGGAGCCGACTCGCACGCATGGCTCAGCCTTATAAACAAACCTGACACGAACTGACAGGTATGAGCGGCTATCGTGCTCCGGAGCCGATCGACCGGCTCCCACACTGGCAGACATGCGATGAGCGATCCGACGTCACGCCTCAAGCGGGCGATCCACCCCATTCCCGATTTCGTCACCAACGCGCTCGAAGCCCGTGGGCTCGCGGCCGCCTACGCGGCCCGGCCGCCCTACCAGCGCAACGACTATATCGGCTGGATCACCAGGGCGAAGCGCCCGGAAACCCGCCACAAGCGGCTCAGCCAGATGCTCGACGAGCTGGCGCGCGGCGATGCCTACATGAACATGCCCTATCGCGGCTGAAAGGACGACGACCATGGCCGGCCCCATCCTCAATCTCGACGCCCTGACCTTCCTGCCGCGCCCGCCGGACCGGGCTCCGACGGGTGCCGCGGCCGAGCGCTATGACGCCAAGGTCGCCTTCATCGGCCCGAGCATCGGTGCCAAGAAGCTCGGCTACAACGTCACCGCCGTGCCGCCGGGCAAGCGCGCCTTTCCGATGCACAGCCACCAGGTGAATGAAGAAATGTTCCTCATCCTCAGCGGCACCGGCGAATTGCGGCTCGGCGCCGAGACCTGGCCGATCCGCCACGGCGACATCATCGCCTGCCCGGCGGGCGGGCCGGAAACCGCCCACCAGATCGTCAATACCGGCACCGAGGAGCTGCGCTATCTCGCGGTGAGCACGCGCATGTCGCCCGACATCACCGAATATCCCGAAACCGGCCGCTTCGGTCTCCTCGCCGAGGTCGCGCCCAAGCCTGACGGCACGCCCCGAGTGATGATGTTCATCGGCCGCGAGGACCAGAGCCTGCCCTATTGGGAGGACGCGTGAACCGCCCTCAGAGGCCGAGCGCGCGGCCGTCGCTGCGTGGATCATGCGCGCCGGTCATGCTGCCATCCGCCTCGATCCGGATCGCACCAGGATGGCCGGCAAGCGGGCTCTGCGCCGCGATCGGGCTCATCTCATGGCCGCGCTCGGCGAGCCTGGCGAAGACCTCGGGACCCGCATCCTGTTCGAGCTTCAGGCTGTCGCGCGAATCCGAGAAGGTCCGGCCGAGCAGGAAGCGCGGCCGCGCCAGCGCCGAAAGCGGGTCGAGCCCGTAGTCGATCAGCCGGGTGAGAACGGCGGCCAGCGTCTGCGGCTGGCCGTCGGCCCCCTGGGTGCCGTAGAGCAGATGCGGCCGGCCGCCCTTCAGATAGAGGCCGGGATTGAGCGTATGGAACGGCCGCTTGCCCGGGCTGAGCACGTTGGGGCTCGCCGGATCGAGGCTGAACGAGGCGCCGCGATTGTGCCAGAGAATGCCGGTATCGCCTGCGACCACCGCGCTGCCCCAGTCGAAATAGACCGTCTGCAGCATGCTGACGCAATTGCCCTGCCGGTCGGCGGCGCCGACATAGACCGTGTCGCCGGCCTGGAACACGTGCGGCCAGGCCCGCGCCCGCTCCATGCGGATGGCCCTGGCATGCGCGTCGAGATTGGCCTTCGACAGCAGCCGGTTGACCGGGACATCGGCGAATTCGGGGTCGGCAATGTAGCGGTTGCGGTCGGTAAAGGCCTGTTTCACCGCCTCCACCATGAGATGATAATGGTCGGCGCTACCTTCCGGATACTGCCTGAGATCGAAACGTTCGAGAATGCCCATGATCTCGAGCGTGGTGAGCCCCTGCGTCGGCGGGCGGAGGCCGATGAGCTCGCCGCCGCGATAGCCGACGCGCAGCGGCGCCTCGTCGCGGGCCCGGCAGCGCGCGAGATCGTCGCGGGTGAGCGGCGAGCCGGCCTTCTTAAGACCGGCCGCAATGCGTTCGGCGAGCCTGCCCTCATAGAAGTCGCGTCCACCATGGGTCGCGATCAGTTCCAGCGACGCGGCAAGCTCCGGCTGCACCAGGGTTTCGCCGACCTCCGGAATTCGCCCCTTGGCCATGAAGATGCGCCGGATATCCGGCCAGTCCTTCAGGTTGTCGGACTGGAACACCTGCCAGAAGCGCTGCGACGGCGTGACGGGAAAGCCTTTCGCGGCATATTCGATCGGCCGCTCGAACAGCGACGCCCAGCTGAGCTGTCCCTTCCAGCTCTTCCGGCTGAACTCGAAGGCCTGGTCCCAGGTGTCGACGGCTGCCGCCGCGGTCAGCGCCGAGCCCGGCCCTCGGATCGGAATCGCGCCGCGATAGGCCGGCGGGTCGAGCGCGGCCTGGCCGGCGCCCGAGAGGGTGCGGACATTGCCCCGGGCATCGCTCAGCACCATGAAGCAGTCGCCGCCGATGCCGCAGAAATGCGGATAGGTCACCGACAGCGTCGCGCCGATCGCGATCGCCGCCTCGACGGCATTGCCGCCCTTCCTCAGCACTTCGAGCCCGGCCCGCGTCGCCAGGTCGTGCGGGCTCGTGACCATGCCCGCCGTCGAGCGCGCCAGGGCGGCGGGCTCGGGCGCGGCCTCCGACCGCGCGGTCGCGGCGAAGGCGGCGCTCATGGCCGTTCCAGCAAGAAGCATGCGGCGCGACAAGCGCCCTGCGAAATCGTCGCTACCCACCTGATCGCCTCCCTGTCCGTGCCCGGTCGTGAATGCCGCGCTTGGGATAATGTATGCCAATTATCGACGGGCATCGAGACCTCACTCACCTTCTGCATGCGATTTTCCCGAAATTCCTTTTGTTGCAACGCGATAGGCAGCGACCAGCGATTGCCGTCCAAGGCTGCGGCAACCGTCGGCCACGCTCTTATCGGCACTGCGGCGCCCGGTCGCTGCGTGCCGCTTCGCGACGCAGCATCGCCTTGAAGGCGGACCGGCTGCGATAGCCGAGGCCGGCCGCGACGCGCGCGGCCGGCTCGCCGGCGGCCTGCCGCGCGACAGCCTCGAAGCGCCTGAGCCGGCGCAGCCAGGCGCCGACCGAAAGGCCGGTCGCCAGCCTGAACGACCGTGTCAGCGAACGCCGGCTCATGCCGACCGCGAGACACCAGTCGTCGAGGCTGCGCGACAGGCCGGGATCGTCCATCAACGCCCCGGCGAGCCCGGCAAGCCGGCGGTCCGCCGGGATCGGCAGGACCAGGGGAACGATCTCGGCACGGCCGATCTCGTCGAGCACGAGAGCGGCGAGATGACCGCCGCGACCGCTGTCGCCGGCCTTGGCGGTTTCGTCGACGAGGGCCGCGATCACCGCCGCCAGAAGCGGCGACACCGGGATGACCCGGCAGCCTGGCGCCGGGGCACGCGCCGCATCGCGAGCGACATGGACCACATGCATGGCGACGTCGCCGTGCATCGCGACGTCGTATGCGACCCCGGCCGGCAGCCACAGCGCGTGGCCGGCCGGCACCATCCAGGCGCCGGCACCGGTGGTGGCCAGAAGCAGACCCGATGTCGCGAGCAGGAGCTGGCCCCACCCATGGCTTTGCGCCCCGGTTCGCATACCGTCCGGAAACGTGCTGGCCACGGCAGCGACCGGACGCGCACCCGCCATATCGTGACGCGCGCCGCGCACGACCGGCGAAGCGTCGATCGCATTCCATCCCGACATCGCCCTCTCCTTTCCCCCAATGCGGCGGCGCCCGCCCGGCCTACCGCACCGCTTCCTTCGCCGATGGCAGCGTCTCGGTCGGCTCGGCGTGGTGATGCGCGCCGAAATGCGCGGTCAGCCAGGCGAAGATCGGGCCGAGGGCGTTCATCAGCATGGTGGCGGCCAGCGCGATCAGCGGATCGCCGGGCATCGGCCCGAAATTGCCGAACAGCGTGCCGAAATAGGAGGCGAAGCCGAAAAACATGCCGGGCACGAAGCTGAACAGCGGCAGGCGGCCAAGCAGCATCATCGTGCCGTTGAGCGTGAACAGGATGGCGCATTGCGCCGCGATCAGGGCGGCGCCCTGCAGATGCTGGCCGGCAAACTTGAAGCCCATCACGATCAGGAAGGCGAAGACCGTGCCGATCGGCATGGTCGTCCAGATCTTCTTCAGCACCTCGGGCTTCGGCCCGCCGGCGGCGAAGGTGCCGGCCCAGGCAATGAAGATCGCCCAGGGCGGCAGGTGTGACGGTGTGAAGATGGTGGTGGCGGCGAGCGCCGAGGCCACGACTTCCGCAGGCAGTTTCCTCATGGCATTTCCCCTTTTTGGTCGTTGTTTCCGCCGCCGGTTGATCCGGCGGCGGGGCAGACTCAAGGTCAGGCGTGGCTGTGGCCACAGCCCCGGCAGATGCGACTCTCGACCCTGGTGACCACGGTGATGCGGCCCCGCTTCAGCACCCAGGAGCGCGGCGGCAGGTCGAGCAGCGCATCGGCGACGGTCAGCGTGTCGAGGATCATCAGATCGGCCTGCTTGCCGACTGCCAGGCCGTATTCGTCCTGCAGGCCGACCGCGCGGGCGGCGTTGCTGGTGCCCATCTTCAGCACCTCGGCCTGATGTTCCGGCGTGCCGAACTGGATGAGATGAGCCAGCAGATTGCCGATCTGCAGGGGGTCGGCCCTGCCGAACGGCGTGAAGGCATTGCGGATGTTGTTCGAGGAATAGGCGACGTTCACTCCGGCCGCATGCAGCGCCCGGACCGGGGTCAGGCCGCGGCGCGGATTGCCGTCGTCGCGCCGGCCGCCGAGATAGACATCCGTCGCCGGCAAGGTGACGATGTGGATGTCGGCCTCCTGCAGAAGCTCCGCGATCGGCTTCAGCGCCTCGGTGGTCAGCGCGCCGAGGCTCGTGACATGGCCGAGCGCGACCCGGCCGCGATAGCCGGTCTCGATCGTCTTGCGCGCAATATATTCGGTGGCGGCGAAGCGCCGGTCACTGGTGTCGTCGGCAAAGTCGACATGCATGTCGACCGGCAGGTTGCGCGCCAGCGCGAGATCGAAGACCCGGTCGATATGGCCGCAGGTATCGCTCCAGTTCAGCTCGTTGTAGGGACAGCCGCCGACCACGTCGGCGCCCATGGCGAGCGCCTCTTCCATCAGTTCCTGGACGCCCGACGTCTTCAGCCAGCCTTCCTGCGGGAAGGCGACCACCTGCAGATCCAGGAGGTCGCGATATTCGTCCTTGAGCTCAAGCGCGGTCTCGACCCCGATCAGCCCCTGGATCGGATCGACATCGGGATGGGCGCGCACGACCACCGTGCCGTTCCTGACCGCCATGTCGAGCACCTGGCGCGAACGATCGAGGACGTCGTCCCGCTCCTGCTTGGACTTGAGGATGCCGGTGACCCGGATCGCCTCGTCGAGCGTGCCGAAACGCGGCGGCAGGCGGCGGTGCAGGAAGGCCTTTTCCAGATGCAGATGCGGCTCGATGAAACCCGGCAGCGCCACCCGGCCCTCGGCGTCGATCTCCTGCTCGCCGACCTTGTCGATCGCCTCCTCGATCGCGACGATGCGTCCATTGGCAATGCCGATATCGACGAGCGGGCTTTCGTCCTCGATGCGCACCCGCCGGATCACCATGTCCATGCGTCCCCTCCTTCCCATGCCGTCTTCCCGGACGGATGGAAGCTTAGGGACGGCCCCGCGGGGCGAAAATCGGCGCTGTCCTAGCCGGCTCTCGGATTTGTCCTAGAAGCGCTGCAGCAATTGCAGACAGCGCCGCGCCCGGCGCCCGGCCAACTCAGTCGAGCTGATAGCGCAGCGCGTAGCGCACGAGGTCGGCCGTCGTCTCGGCCTCCATCTTGGCCAGCAGATTGGCCTTGTGCGTACTGGCCGTCTTGACGCTGAGACCGAGCTCGCGGGCGATGTCCGATATCTTGCGGCCGGCCACCAGGAGGTCGAAGACCTCGCGCTCACGCGGCGTCAGGCGGCTGTGCGGCAGTTCGGCCGGCGCACCGCGCGCGACGCGGATCGGCCTGAGGGAGGCCGCCGCGCTGACGAAGACCTCGCCGCGCGCCACCTTGCGGATCGCCTGGATCAGCTGGTCGGACGCGCTGTTCTTGGTGACATAGCCGGCCGCGCCCGCCTTCAGCGCCTCGACGATATATTGCTGTTCCTCGTGCATGCTGAGCACCACCACGCGCCGGTCGGTGGCGCCGACATCGCGCACCAGCGCCATGCCGCTGCGCCCGGGCATGGACAGGTCGAGCAGGATGATGTCGCAGGGCGTCGCCGGCAGCAGCGCCAGGAGCTCGTCGCCGTTGGTCGCCTCGCCGACGATCTCGAAATCGTCCTCGTCGCCGAGAATCTGCTTCAGTCCCTCGCGGAAGATGGTGTGGTCGTCGCTGATGAGCAGACGGATCATCGCTGCGCCTCCCTGCTGGGCCCGCCGGCCTTCAACGGCAGGCGGACACGGACCGTGGTGCCGGCGCCGGGGGCGCTGTCGACGGCAAGGGAGCCGCCCAGCATGCGCGCGCGCTCGGCCATGCCGGCAAGCCCCAGCCGCCCCGGCTGGGAGGCATTGAGATCCATGCCCTTCCCGTCATCCCGGATCTCGAGCCTCAGCTCGCCCGCCTCGTGACGCACGCCGATCGCGGCACGGCGCGCCCGGCTGTGCCGGATGATGTTGGTCAGGGCCTCCTGCACGATGCGGAAGGCCGCCGTGCTGACATCATCCGAATAGGCAAGATCTTCCCGATCGAAGGAGAGCGTCAGGGCAAGATCCGGATGCCGGCCGGAAAGGCTCTGGCCGAGCCACTGCACGGCCAGCACCAGCCCCAGCTCGTCGAGGATCAGCGGCCGAAGATCGGCGGCGATGCGCCTGAGGTCGACCACCGCCTGGTCGACGATCGACATCAGCCGGTCGACGCGGATGCGCGGCAGTTCCGGCGCCGCCGGCATGCGGTCGCGCAGCCAGCCGAGCTCCATCTTGAGCGCGGTCAGCGTCTGGCCGAGCTCGTCGTGCAGCTCGCGCGAGATGCGCGCCCGCTCCTCCTCGCGGATCGATTGAAGATAGTTGGTGAGTTCGCGCAGCTGGGCGCGCGAGCGGATCAGCTCGCCCTCGGCCGCCTTTCGCTCGGAAATATCGCGGGATATGCCGACCGTGCCGATGATCCGGCCATTGGCGTCGCGAATCGGCGACTTGATCGTATCGAACCAGCGCAGCTCACCATTGCCGTCCGGCCGCGCCTCCTCGTAGCGCCGCCGCCGGCCGCTCTTCAGCACGGCCCGGTCGGTGCGCAGATAGACGTCCGAGATCTCGCGCGGCCAGATCTCGTCCGGCCGCCGCCCCAGGACGGCGGCTTCGGGACGGCCGACAATATCGAGATAGGCCGTGTTGACGGCGAGGTAGCGGCAGTCGCGGTCCTTCAGCCATGCCATGTCGGGAATGTTGTCGAGAAGTGCGCGCTGCTGTCTTTGACTGTCGTCCTCGGTCATGTCCTGGCGCCGCCAATCGCTGAGCGGCGAGATCTTCGATCACTCGCGCCGAAAGGTGCAACCCCAAGAAAATGCAGGGAGCTCCGGCGCTCTGGCCCGATCGCGCGCGGCGGCGGCGCCCCCCGCGCGAGCGGGCCAGGCCGCCCCTCGCACGGCTCCCGCAACGCCAGGTGGGCCCTGCCGGCCGGCCACAATCCGGCGGCCGGCCCCGGCGGCGCCGGGGCGGCGGCAAGCTAGCGCCGCGCGGGGTGGGACAGCCGCCCGTCGGCGAAACGCGGCAGATGGTCGTGCAGCACGAACCAGGAGAGACCATCGCCGGTCCATTGGTGCGCCTTGGGCAGGACCCGGCCCGCCTGGTCGAGCGTGCCATGGCTGACCGAGACGAAAGGCCCGTCGTCCTCCACGAAGAACAGCGGCGTGCCGCAGGTGCCGCAGAAACAGCGCTCGCCGACGGCGCTCGACCGGAAACGCGACGGCTCGCCCTGAACCAGGGCGAAGGCCGCCTTGGGCACGACGAGATTGAGCGAGACCGGAGCCCCGCTGCGCCGGCGGCAGGTGGCGCAATGGCAGTAGACGACGTCGAAGACCTCGGTGGCGACATAGCGCACGCCGCCGCACAGGCAGCCGCCGGTCATCGCTTCATGCATGGTGTCCTCCTGGCCCGGACTGGCTCGCAAATAGGCGCAGGCCAGACGATAGCATCCGCCGGGCCGGCGCCCAGCCGGAGATCTTCTCAGCAGGAGATCTTTTCAGCAGGAGGTCTTTTCAGCAGGAGGTCATGGCGAGCCGGTCGACCGCCGTCTCGAATTGCGGATCCTCGCCCCGCATGTCCAGCGGCCAGTCGACGGCGATGTCGGGCTGAACACCGCGCCCTTCGAGGTCGACGCCGGGCGGGCCGGCATCCGATACGGCGAGCATGAGAATATGGCGCTGGCCGATCGGGAACGGCTGGCCGGCGAGGAAGGAGCCCGCCGTGGCGGTCCCGATCAGCGGCGCGCGCTCGCTCGCCTTGAACAGGAAGGCCGTCCATTCCTTGCCGCTGCGCGTGCCGGCATCGATCAGCACCGCCATCGGCTTGCGATAGATCGCGCCGGCGCCGATGAACGGAGCGGCATAATCCGGCCCGGCACCGCCGAAGCCGCCACGCAGGTCCAGCACCATGGCCGAAGAACTGGTCGCGAAGCGGCGCGCCGCAACGGTCAGTGTCTCGAGGAAGGCCGGATGCGTGCCGGTCGGCAGCATCAGATAGGCAATGCGCGCGCAGCCGCGCGCGACGACATGGGCCGAGCCCTGCATCGCGCGCAGCATCATGCGCTGGACGCCGTCCTGGGCGATCGGCACGAGCGCGTAACGTTCCGCCTCGTCCGCGCCGCTGCGCCAGGTCAGCGTCGCGGCCGCGCGGCCGGCAAAGGCGCGCACCGGCGCGAAAGGCCTGCCGTCGGCCGCGATCATGGTGTCGCCGCGCCGCAGGCCCGCCCGCTCGGCCGCCGAGCCTTCGTAGACCTCGGCGACGCGCCAGCCACCGTCGCGCCGCACGAACCAGGCCCCGACATGCGGCATGGCCGGCTCGTCCAGTGACCGGCCGAAAATGCTGCGAAAGGCCCAGAAGGCCTGCTCTTCCGCCGAGACCAGCTGGGTATGCGACGTGCCGAGGGCCTTCAGCAGGCCGTTGACCGCCGCCAGCATATCCTGATCGTCGGGCGGCGGGCCCGTCCGCGCCAGCGCCGCACGCGCGACCACCTTGGCCATCTCCCAGGCCTCCAGCCGCGTCGCGACCATACCGTCGCGCCGCTTGTGGAACAGGAAATGATGGGCTTCGGTCAGGCTGATGACTTCCGCGAGCAGCGCCGCAGGGTCGAGAACCATCGTTTCGGCCGTCACCGCCGAGGCCAGGGGACCGAGGGCGAGCATGCCGACGAGCGCGCGTCGGTCGACCGCCCCCGGCCGCCGGCCGGGGCACCATGGCAGAGCCTGGCCGCCTCGGATCTCCGCCATGATGCCGGCCCCTCCCGATACCCTCGGAAAGGTCTCTTGCCCGGCAATGGCGGCGAAAGCATGGGCCCTGGCGGCGGGCTCTCCGCCGCGCTGCCGCGAGGCCGCCCATATTGTCGTTCACGGATCGGCTCGATGACCGATAGCGCCCCACCCTTTCGCCGTCGCCCTGCCGGATTCCTGGTTCTGGCCACGGCCTTCTTCGCCGCCATGGCCCTTGCCGTCTTCGCCACCGGCTTCCTCGACAGCTGGGGCATGCCGCTGACGGCCGGGCTGGTGGCGCTCGGCCTCATCGCCTTCCTGCTCCTGATCGGCGCCACCGCCTTCACCGTGCTCGGCCTCCGCGCCGCCTACAGGCGCAAGACCGCACCGATCCTGCTGCGCCTCGTCCTGGCGCTCGCGCCGCCGCTCCTCTTCGCCGGCCTCGCGCTCGCCGCACGGCCTCTGCTCGATGCCGGCGACCGCCTCGGCGTCGCGGCGCGGCTCGCGCAGGACGAGGCCCGTTTCGCGACCATCATCGCCCGGGTCAAGGACGAGCAGCCGGCGGCGTCGGACGGCACGCAGCGCACCGAGGACGGCATCAGCTTCCTGGTCGATCGCGGCCCGCCGCTGCGCGTCGCCTTCCACCCGCGCGGCATCCTCGACAGCTGGACCGGCATCGTGTTCGATCCGACGCGGGCGCTGTCGCACTATGTCTCGCAGGGGCCGCGCCGACCGGGCGCGCGCTCGGCCATCACGCCCGACGATCTCTCGGGCCTGTTCGGCGGCGACCTCGTCGGCTGCAGACACCTGCGCGACGACTTCTTTCTCTGCCGCTTCACCTGACCCGGCGCGGCCCGGCGTGCCCTGCGCCGCCGGGTCTCATTGAACCGCCGCGGCGATCGTCGGAAGCTTCGCCGGTTCGACGGCAACGGGAACGGGACGATGACGGAAACCGCGGAGACCGTGGCGCGCACCGGCGGCTGCCAGTGCGGCGCCCTGCGCTTTCGGGCGGAGGCGCTGCGGCGCGACGCCCATGTCTGCCACTGCCGCATGTGCCAGAAGGCCGGCGGCAACCTGTTCATGGCCTTTGTCGGCGTCGAGACGGCCCATTTCGCCTGGACGCGCGGCACGCCCGCGGCGTTCCGCAGCTCGCCGCATGTCGCCCGCGGCTTCTGCCCCAGCTGCGGCACGCCGCTGTTCTACCGCCACGACGACAGCACCTATCTCGCCGTCGCCATCGGCGCCTTCGACCGGCCCGAGACCATTCCGCTGGCGTTCCAGCTCGGCAAGGCGAAACGCCTGCCGCAGGTCGGCCAGCTCGCCGAGGCGCCCGATCATGGCCCGATCGAACAGACGGCGCCGGACTTCGCCCGCTCCGTCAAGGCCACCAGGCGGCAGCATCCGGACCACGATACCGAGCGCTGGCCGCCGGAGGCGTCCTGAGCCGCCCCGTCAGATCGGTTTGCCGGCATAGGGCATGGAGGCGGTCAGGCCGCCATCGACCGGGAAGGCCTGGCCGTTGACATAGGAGGCCTCGTCGCTCGCCAGGAACAGGCCCATGGCGGCGAGCTCGTGCGGCTGGCCGGCGCGTTTCAGCGGATTGAGCTGGCCGATCTTGTCCTCGGTGCCGCGCTCGCGGGCGCCATCGAAGATCGGCTTGGTCATGCCGGTCTCGATCAGGCCCGGACAGACCGCGTTGATGCGCACGCCGGTGCCGGAGAGCGAATAGGCCGTGGTCTGGGCGAGGCTGATGACGCCGGCCTTGCTGGCGGCATAGGGATGGCCGCTGGCTCCCGCCTTCAGGCCGGCGACCGAAGCGGTCAGCACGATCGAGCCGCGGCGCTGGCGGATCATCGGCGGCATGGCGTGCTTCACCGCGAGGAACGGCCCGATCAGGTTGACGCGCAGCACCTCCTGCCAATGTTCGGGCGTCTGTTCGGCCAGCGGCACCAGGCCGCCGCTGATGCCGGCATTGGCCCAGATCACGTCGAGCCCGCCATAGGCCTCGACCGCCCGCGCGACAAAGGCGGCGACATCGGCCTCGGCCCCCGCATCCGCCATGACGGCCTCGGCGGTGCCGCCGGCCTTGACGATCTCGGCCACCGTGTCGCGCACCTGCTCGGTCCGGTCGACCGCCACGAGCCTTGCTCCCTCGGCCGCGAACAGGATGGAGGCGGCCCGGCCGATGCCGCTGCCGGCCCCGGTGATGATCACGGATTTGCCTTCGAGACGGCCCATTCTGGTATTCCTTTCGCGCTTTCCCATCGCCCACAGCGACCCATGTTCGCGACCGCGCGTCAACTGGTCCGGAAGGCCCGTCGCGCGAAATCGCCCGAACCGGCCCTTGCCGGCCGGCGGCCCATGCCGACGCTCCGTTTTCCCGCCCCCTCCGGAACTCGCACCGTCCCTGGCGACTTCGCCTTAGGACGGGCCGGCTGCGGCCCGGCTGGCTGAGGGAGAGCGACGATGACCGTGCGTGAACAGACGAGAAAGGCTCAGAACCGGCCCCAGACGACCGCGATGCCGCCGTCGGCGACAGCGGCCGACATCCTCGTCGAGACGCTGATCGCCTGGAACGTGCCCTATGTGTTCGGCCTGCCGGGCGACGGTATCAACGGCATCATGGAGGCACTGCGGACGCGCCAGGACCGGATCCGCTTCATCCAGGTCCGGCACGAGGAATCCGCCGCCTTCATGGCCTGCGCCTATGCCAAATGGACCGGCCGGCTCGGCGTGTGCCTGGCAACCTCGGGCCCCGGCGGCGCCCATCTCCTCGCCGGGCTCTATGATGCGCGGCTCGACCAGGCGCCGGTGCTCGCCATTACCGGCACGCAGTTCCACGACCTGATCGAGACCTGCACGCAGCAGGACGTCGACCTCACCCGGGTGTTCCAGGATGTCGCGATCTTCAACGCCCAGGTGGCCGATGCCGCCCATATGGAGAATCTCGCCTCGCTCGCCTGCCGGTCGGCCCTCGCCCATCGCGGCGTCGCGCACCTCTCGATCGCCAACGACGTGCAGGACCATCACCTCGCCGAAGCGCTGCGCTCGCGCCGCAACCGCCCGGGCCACGCGCCGAACCGCTGGTTCGACGGCCAGAGGCTGCCCGACGAGGACGAGCTCGCCCGCGCCGCCGACATCCTCAATGCCGGTTCGCGGGTCGCGATCCTCGCCGGCCGCGGCGCCATGCACGCCACCGCCGAGCTCGCCGAGACGGCCGAACTGCTCGGCGCGCCGGTGGCCAAGGCGCTGCTCGGCAAGGCCGTGCTGGCCGACGACCACCCGCATGCGACCGGCGGCATCGGCATTCTCGGCACGCTGCCTTCGCAGGAGGCGATGGAACAGTGCGACACGCTGCTGATCGTCGGCTCGTCCTTCCCCTATCTCGAATATTATCCCGACCCCGCGCGGGTGCGCGGCGTCCAGATCGATCGCGCGGCAGACCGCATCGGCCTGCGCTTTCCGGTCGAGGCGGGCCTCGTCGGCGACGTCAAGGCGACGCTGCGCCAGCTCAACAAGCGCCTCACCCGCAAGGCGGACCGCTCGTTCCTGCAGACCGCCCAGGCCGGCATGGAGAAATGGCGGGCCGCCATGGCCCGCGCCGAGCGCAGCGGCGACGGGCCGCTCAAGCCGCAGACGGTGGTCGCCGCCTTCGGCCGGCGCCTGCCGGCGGATGCCCTGATCGCCACCGATTCCGGCCAGAACACCGAGCTCGCGGCGCGCCATGTCGCGCTGCGCGCCGGCCAGGATTTCCAGGTCTCGGGCGCCCTCGCGTCCATGGCCTGCGGGCTGCCCTACGCCATTGCCGGCGGCCTGGCCTTTCCCGGCCGGCCGGTCTGCGCGGTGGTCGGCGACGGCGGCTTCGCCATGCAGCTCGGTGAGTTCTCCACCGCCGTCCGCTACGAGATCCCGCTGAAGCTGCTGGTGATCAAGAACAACATGCTCAACCAGATCGCCTGGGAGCAGATGATGTTCCTCGGCAATCCCCAGTTCGGCTGCGAATTGCAGCCGATCGATTTCACCATGGCGGCCGAGGCCATGGGCGGCCGGGGCTTCCGCATCCGGACGGCCGACGAGCTCGAACCCATGCTCGACGCCGCCTTCGCCGCCGAGGGGCCGGTGGTGATCGAGGCCGAGGTCGACGCCGCCGAGCCGATGCTGCCGCCGCGCATGCCGCGCGACTATGCCGAGAACTTCCGGCATGCGCTCGCCGGCACCGACGGGCACGAAGCTATCGAGGAGCGCGTGGCCCAGAGTCCGTTGGGCGGACGGCTGACGCCGCGGCGCGGCAAGGCCGGCTCCTGAGAGGCCTTTGTCACCGGTCAACCCGGCGCGCGGGCGCCGATCGACCAGCAGGCGGCGGTGAAGCGGATATCGCCGCCATGGCGATAGGGCTCGAAGGCCGCGCGCATGGCCGCGACGATCGGCGCCCGGGTCGCCTCCGCCATGTCCGGCAGGAGCTGGCCGAGCGGACCGAAGCGGATGAGATAGCGGCCGAGCTCGCTGTCCGGCAGCGCGCAGGTGAATGCGACCGGCTGGATGTCGACCGCGGTCCAGCCGGCTGCCTCGAGAATGCGCCGGACCTTGGCGGCATCGGCAAAGCCGAACTGGCCGGGCCCGTCCGCCGGCCGTGGCGGCAGGTCGGGCAGCAGCGGTGCCGCGGCCCGTTCGGCGGTCGTCATGAACGGATTGGCGTCGGCGCCGCGCCAGGCGAGGAGGCGCAGCGCCGCGCGCGGCCGCGCCGCCGCCAGGAGATTGCCGAAGGCGGCGACGGGATCCTCGAAAAACATCACGCCGAAGCGCGAGACGATCATGTCGAAACTTGCCGGCGCGAAAGCGTAGGTCTGGGCATCGGCCTGGAGGAAGGCCGCGTGGAGGCCGTCCAGCGCAGCGCGCGCCTGGGCCGCGGCGATCATCGGCGCGGAAATGTCGATGCCGAGGCACCGGCCGGCCGCGCCGAGGCGCGCGGCAATGCCGAGCGAGACCGCGCCGGTGCCGCAGCCGACATCGAGCACAGCCCGGGCTCCGGCGGCCGAGACGGCCGCGAGCAGCAGATCGGCCATGGGCTGGAACATGCCGTCCACCACGGCGCGCATGTCCACCCAGGCCCGGCCGGCAAGACCGTTCCAGCGCCGGGCCTGGTCGTCGTTGACGGAGCAGATGGCGTTCATTCGAGCCTCCTTGTCGCTTGCGCAGCCGTGACGCGGAGAGCATCTTGCGACTTGAAGTCGACTTGAGGTCAAGAGCATGGCGCAGCGCATCGTCACCAGCGACCTGGACATCGCGCAGGTGGCGCGCCGGACCGGCGTGCCGGCCTCGACGCTGCGCTTCTACGAGGCCAGGGGCCTGATCGTCTCGATCGGCCGACGCGGCCTGAAGCGCCTGTTCGATCCGGATGTCCTCGACCGGCTGGCGCTGATCGGGCTCGGCCGCGCCGCCGGCTTCTCGCTCGATGACATCGGGCGGATGTTCGCCCCCGACGGCCTGCCGCGGATCGACCGGCGAATGCTGACCGACAAGGCCGACGACCTGCAGCGGATGATCGACCGGCTGAGCGCCATGCGCGACGGCCTGCGCCATGCCGCCGCCTGTCCTGCGCCGAACCACATGGACTGCCCGACCTTCCGCCGCCTTCTCAAGGCAAGCGCCGCCGGCCGCTTCGAGGCGGTGCCGGTCGGCCGGCCCGATCGCGCCGGCGCTGCACGCCGCCGGCCGATCCGGAAAATTCAGGCGACTCCATAGGCGATGAGCCCGAGCGCGACCGCGAGCAGCATCCAGCCGGGATGCCGGCCGCGCGTCGCCCGCAGGTTGAAGATCGTGCCGTAAAGATAGGAGCTGCCGACGAGAACCCCGATCGGCAGCCGTGCCTCCGGCGGCAGCCAGAGCGCGGCGGCGATCAGCGCCAGCCCGCCGAGGAACCAGTTGAAGGTCGAGAACTGCAGGAGCGCCGGCACCAGTTGCCGGAGCACCGGCGACGTCCGCTCGGCGGCAAGGAAGGTCGCGGCGATCGGTGCCACCATCAGCCGTTGCGTCAGCCAGCCGTGGACGAGCGCGACGGCGCTGCCGATGATGCCGGCGAGAACGAGCGCCAGGGCTTGCGGGGTCATGGGCTCCTCCCTTGACCATACACATGTGTATGGATCTTATGCGCGCCGCCATGGCGACCGTCAATACACCTGTGTATGGTAACGCCATGACCGACCGCCTGACCCCGGCCGACTGGATTGCCCATGGCCTCGACACGCTCGCCCGCCGCGGCCCGAACGCCCTGAAGGTCGGCGCCATGGCGGCCGGCCTCCATGTGTCGCGCGGCAGCTTCTATTGGCATTTCCGCGACATCGGCGACTTCCGCGACCGGCTCCTCAAGGCCTGGCTCGACGAGGCGACCGAACAGGTGATCGCGCGGATCGACGCCGCGCCCGCCGGCCCAGGCCGGCTCAAGGCCCTGCTGCGCAGCGCCTTCGTGACGCGGCCCGGCCTTGCCGACTCCGGCCGGGCCTTCGCGGCGGAAGCGGCGATCCGCGCCTGGGCGGTCGAGGACCCGGCCGTCGCCGCCATGGTCGCGGCGGTCGACGAGCGCCGCATCTCCTACATTTGCGGGGAGCTCGCCGCAGCCGGCCTCGACAGCAGGACCGCGCTCGGGCGGGCGACGTTCCTCTATTGGGCCTTTCTCGGCGAGGCGCGGGCGATGAACGCCCGCGACGGCGCCGTCGATGCGGCGGCGATCGACGATATCGCCGCCCTGTTCGTGCGCTGAGCCGCCAGGTCCCCGGACCTGGGCCGGCACCGGCGACGGATTGAGGCGGCTGGCACGGCGCTTCGCCACGCGAAACCGCGCCCGGCGTCACGTTCCCGGCGTTCGGGCAAACAGCGCATTGAGCGCGGCGCCCGGCATCTGCCCCGCGGCAAACCCGAGCGTGCCCCGGTCGCGCAGTTCCTCGGCCGCACGCCTGACGAGGCCGAGCGCGGCGCGGGCGATGGTGCCGCCGAGGCTGATGCGCCGAACGCCCGCGGCGATCAATTCATGGGCATTGCCCTCGTTCGTGCCGAGCCCCATCACGACATTGATCGGTCCGTCGATCTCGCGCACCAGGCGGTTCACCGTCTCGCGGTCGACGGCGCCCGGCATGTAGAGGCAGTCGGCGCCGGCGGCACGATAGCGGTTGCACCGGGCAATGCCCTCGGCGAGGCCCGCCCTGCCCGCCAGCAGCAGCGTGTCGCTGCGCGCGGTGAGCACGAAGGCGCTGCCGCGCGCGGCGATCACCGACCGCGCCGCGGCGATGCGCTCGACCGCCAGGCCTTCCTCGTAGAGCGCCTGATGGCCTGGGATCTTGTCCTCGATATTGCCACCGGCGAGACCGGCATCGATCGCCATGGCGATGGTCTCGGCGACCGCCTCCGGGCTGTCGCCATAGCCCGCCTCCAGGTCGCCGTTCACCGGCACGGCCACGGCCTCGACGATGCCGCGCATGCAGCGGACCATCGCCTCGCGCGGCACGGCGCGCGCGGCATCGGTCACGCCGTAGTCCTGGCGGGCGAGCGCGAAGGCGATGCCGGCGCTGGTCGTGGCGATCGCCGGAAAGCCGGCCGCGGCCAGCACGGCGGCGCTGCCGGCATCCCAGGCATTGGGCATGATGAAACCGCGGCTTGCGGCATGCAGCGCCCTGAAGGCGCCGGCGACATCGCTTGCGTCGGACGGCATGGCCTCTCTCCCTCCCGGTGTGCCCGGCCTCATCGATGGCGCTTGCACCGCCATCTGTCCAAGGCATAGTTTCTCTAATGCCGATCAGCTTTTTGCATGGCCATGGACAGCGACGCCCTGCTCACCTTCGTCACCATTCATCAGGCCGGCGGCTTTTCCAGCGCGGCCGAGCGGCTCGGCCGGTCGCAGCCGGCGATCAGCCGGCGCATCGCGCTGCTGGAGGACCAGCTCGGCGTGCCGGTGTTCGAGCGCGCGGCCGGCGGCGTGGTGCTGAGCCAAGCCGGCCGTGCCCTGCTGCCCCATGCCGAACGCGTGCTGGCGGCGCTGCGCGACGCCGAAAGCGCGATCGCGGCGCTGCGCGACCGGCCCGCCGGCCGTGTCGCCCTCGTCGCCGTCGGAACGCTGGCCGGCACCAACCTCACCGCCGTGCTCCGGCGTTTTGCCGCCGACCATCCGGGCGTGGAGCTGGTCGTCGGCACGGCCAACAGCGCGGAGGTGAGCGACATGATCCGGCGCGGCGAGGCGATGGTGGGCCTGCGCTACCTCGCCGATCTCTCGCCCGATCTCGTCTGCGAGCGGATCGGCGCCGAAACCATGGCGGTGGCCTGCGCCGCCGACCATCCGCGCGCCGGCCGCCGGCAGGCGACGCTGGCCGCGCTCGCCGGCGAGCGCTGGTTCGCCTTCCGCAACGCCTATGAGCAGCGCGAGACCTTCGCCGACAACATCTTCGCCCAGTTCCAGGCGCGCGGCATCGGCGCCATCGGCTGGACCCCGGTCGACAGCCTCAACGCCATGAAGCGCATGGTGGAAGCCGGCTTCGGCATCGCCCTGCTGCCGCAGAGCGCGATCGCCGAGGAGCGCCGCCTCGGCTCGCTCGCCGTCATTCCGGTCGCGGATCTCAAGGCGGCCAATCCGGTTCACACCGTGGTCCGGCGCGACGGCTATCTGAGCCCAGCGACACGCGATCTGCTGTGCCGGCTGGCCGAGACCCCCGATCTGGCCGGCGAGCGCGCGCCGGTCCGGAGGGGGCGGCGGCGCTGAGGCGCCGCGCACCGGCGGCCGTTTGCCGCACGGCGTCGGCGCACCACGGCGAGCAACCGGCCTCCGCGCGCGGCGTTTCACCCCGTAAAGGCGCGAGGTGACCTCCATGTCCGAGCAATCCGTGACGCATCGCCATGCCGAGATCGGCGGCCACAGCCTGTTCCTGCGCGAAGCCGGCCCGCCCGGGGCGCCGGTGCTTCTGCTGCCGCACGGCTATCCCTGCTCGTCGTTCCAGTTCCGCCACCTGATGCCGGCGCTCGCCGACCGCTGGCGGACGGTGGCCTTCGACTTTCCCGGCTTCGGCTACAGCGCGACGCCCGAGCCCGCCGCCTTCGCCTACGATTTCGACGCCTATGCGGAGGTGCTCGCCGCGGTCGCCGATGCGCTGCGTCTTGAGCGTTACGCCCTCTGGCTGCACGACTATGGCTCGCAGATCGGGCTGCGGCACGCCATCGCCCACCCCGGCCGGATCAGCGCGCTGATCATCCAGAACGGCGACATCTACCCGGACGCGCTCGGGCCGAAATATCGGGCGATCAAGGCGTGGTGGGCGGACAAGACCGAGGCGGCGCACCGCGTGCTCGAGGCGGCGGTGAGCGAGGACGGCTTCCGCGAGGAATTCGTCGGCGAAGTGTCGCAGGAGGTCGCCGCCCGCGTGCCGCCGGACCTCTGGAAGCTGCACTGGCCGCTGATGGACACGCCCCGGCGCCGGGCGGTCGCGGTCGGCCTGATGGAAAAGCTCGAGCAGAACCTGTCCTGGTTCCCGCTCTACCAGGCCTATCTGCGCGCGCACCGCCCGCCCACCCTGATCGTCTGGGGGCCGGAGGACGGCTACATGCCGGCGGAGGCCGCCCGCGCCTATCACCGCGACCTGCCGGACGCCGAGCTGCATCTCCTCGACGGCGCCGGCCATTGGCTCCTGGAGACGCATTTCGACGCGGCGCTGCCGCTGGTCCGCGCCTTCCTCCAGCGGACGCTGCGCTGACGATCGGCAGGACGAGCCCCTCCTGGCGTCAGGCGGCTCGCGGATATATAGGCCTCGTATATCCATGGAGATACCGATGCGGGTTGCCAAATGGGGCAACAGTCTGGCCGTTCGCCTGCCCGCAGCCGTTGTCGAGGCGTTGCAGTTGAAGGAAGGCGATGAGATCGAGGTTCATGTCGCGGATGCCAGGACCTTCGGCATCACGCGCAAGCCGGACCGCGACGATCTCCTGAAACGCCTGAGGGCGTTTCGCGGGCGCCTTCCCAAGGACTTCACCTTCGACCGGGACGAGGCGAATGGCCGGTGACTTTTTCGATACCAATGTTCTCGTCCATCTTGCCTCGGGCGATGCCGAAAAGGCCGATCGAGCCGAGGTCGTCCTCGCTGCCGGCGGCGCGATCAGCGTGCAGGTGTTGAACGAACTGGCCAATGTGGGGCGCCGCAAGATGCATCTGTCCTGGCGCGAGCTGCACAGTTTTCTGGACACGCTCAGGAGCCTGCTGATGGTCCATCCGGTCACGGCCGACACGCATGAGGCCGGGCTTGCGCTCGCCGAGCGCTACAGCCTGTCCATCTACGACGCCATGATTGCCGCCGCCGCCCTCCGGGCCGGCTGCGATCGGCTATGGTCCGAAGACATGCAGCACGGCATGGCTTTCGAAGAAGGCCTCATCGTCGCCAATCCGTTCCGCTCCGCAGTGTGAACGGCGCATCGTTCGTCCACGTCAGCGCTGAGCGGCACGTCGCGACGCCATGCGTGGAAGGAGGGATTCAGCCGGCCCGGCCTTCGTCCGGTGCGCAGCACTGCCGCGCCCTACTCCCGCGCGACGGTCACCCCGCGGCCGCCATTCCTGATCTGTTGCCAGCCCCGCTTTCCCGCGACACGATGCCACCCGCCGGGCGATCCCACGTCTTGCGCGCGGGACGGCCGGACCTTTCTCGCCGCCACGGCATTGGCGCTCTCGCGCGCTTCCCTCGCCGACCACCCGCCCCCAGGCGGGCCGACAGCCTCTCGCCCCTTCCGACGGAGCCGCAGACCCGCCGACAGGCCCAGAACAAGACCGGAGAGACGTCCATGAGCACCAGTGCAGTCGCCGCCGTGCCGCCACCCGATGCGCGTGCCGACCGGCGCCGGCGGATCAAGGCGATCGTCGGCGCCTCCTCGGGCAATCTCGTCGAATGGTACGATTTCTACACCTATGCCTTCACCTCGATCTATTTCGCCCATGCCTTCTTCCCGGCCGGCGACCAGACGAGCCAGCTGATGGCGACGGCCGGCATCTTCGCCGTCGGCTTCTTCATGCGCCCGCTCGGCGGCTGGCTGTTCGGCTGGCTCGCCGACGCCCATGGCCGCAAGACCTCGATGGTCGCCTCCGTGCTGCTGATGTGCGCGGGCTCGCTGATGATCGCCTGCCTGCCGACCTATGACACGATCGGCGCTGCGGCGCCGGTGCTGCTGCTAGTCGCGCGGCTTGCCCAGGGGCTCTCGGTCGGCGGCGAATATGGCACGGCCGCCACCTATATGAGCGAGGTCGCCGGCAAGGGGCAGCGCGGCTTCTACTCCTCGTTCCAGTATGTGACGCTGATCGGCGGCCAGCTCCTGGCGCTCCTGGTGCTGATCACGCTGCAGACCTCGCTCGGCAACGAGGCGCTGCACGACTGGGCCTGGCGCATCCCCTTCGCCGTCGGGGCGATCGCCGCGATCGTCGCCATGTATCTCAGGCGCTCGCTCGAGGAGACGGCATCGGCCGAGACCATGCGCCACAAGGAGGCCGGCTCGCTGACGGGGCTCCTCCCGCACTGGAAGGCGCTGCTGATCACCACGGGCCTGACCATGGGCGGCTCGCTGTTCTTCTACACCTTCACCACCTACATGCAGAAATACCTGGTCAACACCGCCAAGATGAATGCGGCCACCGTCAGCACGGTGATGACCTGCGCGCTCATCGTCTTCATGGCGCTGCAGCCGCTGTTCGGCGCCCTCTCCGACCGCATCGGCCGCCGCAACAACCTCATCCTGTTCGCCGGCCTCGGGCTTGTCGGCGCCGTGCCGCTGCTCTCGGCGCTCGGCGGCGTCACGAGCCCGGTGACGGCCTTCGCGCTGATCATCGTGTCGCTCGTGATCGCCGCCTTCTACACCTCGATCAGCGGCGTCGTGAAGGCCGAGCTGTTCCCGCCCGAGGTCCGCGCGCTCGGCGTCGGCCTGCCCTATGCCATCGCCAATGCGCTGTTCGGCGGCACCGCCGAATATGTCGCGCTCCGGCTGAAATCGGCCGGCTACGAAGGTGCCTTCGCCTGGTACGTGGCGGCGATCGTCGGCGTCGCGCTGATCGCGACGCTCGCCATGCCGGACACCCGCAGGCACGGCTATCTCGACGGCGACGGCCGGATCTGAGCCTTCGCGCGGGAGCTCTACCGCGGCCGCGCCTCCTTGACGATGTCGAGAAAGGCCCGCAGGGCCGGCGGCACCGCACGGTGGCCGGGATAATAGACCGCCGCCGCTTCCGGCGGATGCATCCAGGCGGCGAGCACCGGCCGCAGCAGCCCCGCGCGCAAGGCCGTCTCGGCGGCCCAGTCCGCGACATAGGCGATGCCGAGGCCCTTCACCGCGGCGTCGACCATCAGCTCCTCGTCGTCGAGGACGACGGGGCCTTTCGGATCGACGACGAGCGCCTGGCCGGCGCGCGCGAACTCCCAGCGATAGAGCCGGCCGCCGGGCACGCGATGGCAGATGCAGCGGTGGCGCGCCAGGTCCTCGGGCGTTGCCGGCACGCCGAACCTGTCGAGATAGGCCGGCGATGCGACGCAGGCGAAGGCGAGCGGCCGGCCGACCGGCACGGCGATCATGTCGGCGGGAATCGAGCCGGCGAGCCTGAAGCCGGCGTCGAAGCCGGCGGCGACGATATCCACGAGCGCGCCTTCGACGACGATGTCGACGACGACCTCCGGGCAGCGCTCGGCCATGCGCGGCAGGATCTCGCGCACGATGAACCCGGCGCCGAGGCGCGGCGCATTGAGGCGGACGGTGCCCGCGACCTGGCCGCGGAACGGCGCCACCGCGCCCAGCGCCTCGTCCAGCGCGCCGAGTGCCGGCCGCAGCCGGGCGAGCAGTTCCAGGCCCGCCTCGGTCGGAAAGACGCTGCGCGTCGTCCGGTTCAAGAGGCGCACGCCCATGCGCTCCTCGAGCGCCCGCATGGCGTGGCTCAGGGTGGACGGCGCCGTGCCGATCTCGTCCGCCGCGCGCCGAAAGCTGCGATGCGAGGCGACGGCGACGAAGGCGGTGAGGTCGTTGAGCGAGGGACGGGACATTGCTGGCGATTTTGCATCAGCCCATGCCGATTTCAACGCCTGGCATGCGCAATCGGCTGGCCCCATCTTCCGGCGGCACCGCGGCGGCGCATTCCGCGCCGCACGCCTGCCAGCCCGAAAGGACCGGCCCCATGCCGCCCCGCCAAGCCATCTTCCCTGCCAGCCGCCACGCGCTCTACGACATTCACCGCTATTCGGCGGCCACGCGCTCCGGCGACCTGCTGTTCGTCTCCGGCCAGGTCGGTAGCCGCGCCGACGGATCGCCCGAGCCGGACTTCGCCTGCCAGGTGCGGCGCGCCTTCGCCAATCTCAGGGCAGTGCTCGCCGCCGCCGGCTGCGGCCTCGACGACATCGTCGACGTCACCACCTTCCACACCGATCCGGCGCGCCAGATCGACACGGTGCTGGCCGTCCGCGCCGAGGAGATCGGCGCCCCGCCCTATCCGAACTGGACGGCCATCGGGGTCACCTGGCTCGCGGGCTTCGACTTCGAGATCAAGGTCGTCGCGCGCATTCCCGAACAGGCCTCGGCGGCTTGAGGGCGCGATGGAACCGGGGCCGACGCGTGATCCATCGACAGCAATGGGCTCTGCACGAAGGTCAGCCGTGGTTCGAGGCCCGCGCAAGGGCGCGGGCGCCTCACTAGGAGGAATGTGGGATATTGCAGGTCGCACGGTGCCTGGGACGCGCGCAGAGTGAGGAGCTTCATGAGCGTCCTCGATGCCGCTTTCGATCCTTCCTCATGGTGAGGAGCGAGCCCCTTTGGGGGTGAGCCTCGAACCACGGCCACCTTTCATGCAGGGCGCATCCTGTCTGGGCGGATCGCGGCATGCGCCCAAAACGCCTGTGGCGGTCCGGCCTGATCGTGAACAAGCCCTCGTGGCCATGGCTCGCGATCGGCGGCAGACCTGTGCCATAAGACGGCCGTCCCCACGCACGCCGATTCCATGCCGCCGTCCCCCGCCCTTGCCCATCCGCCGTCCGGCCGAAGCGGCCCCGATACCCCGCTCGATGTGCTCAGGCGGGTCTACGGCTATGCCGCCTTTCGCGGCCAGCAGGCGGCGGTGGTCGAGCGGGTGATGGCGGGCGGCGATGCCGTCGTGCTGTTTCCGACCGGCGCCGGCAAGTCGCTCTGCTTCCAGATCCCGGCGCTCTGCCGGCCCGGCGTCGGCATCGTCATCTCGCCGCTGATCGCGCTGATGCGCGACCAGGTGGAGGCGCTGAAGCAGCTCGGCATTCGCGCCGCCGCGCTCAATTCCTCGCTGACGCGCGAGGAGTTCGCCGAGGTTCGCCGCGCCGTCGCGCGGGGCGAGCTCGACCTGCTCTATGTCACGCCCGAGCGCATCGTGACGCCCGGCTTCCAGGACATGATCGGCGGCGCCAGGATCGCCCTCTTCGCCATCGACGAGGCCCATTGCGTCTCGCAATGGGGCCACGACTTCCGGCCGGAATATCGCGAGCTCGGCGCGCTCGCCGAGCTCCATCCCGGCGTGCCGCGCATGGCGCTGACGGCGACCGCCGATCCGCATACGCGCGAGGACATCATCGCGCGGCTGCGGCTCGAGGCGGCCGAGGTGTTCACCACCTCGTTCGACCGGCCCAACATTGCCTATGACATCGTCGAGCGCGACCAGCCGCGCCAGCAGCTCCTGCGCTTCCTGGCCCGCCACAAGGGCTCGAGCGGCATCGTCTACTGCCTCTCCCGCGCCAAGGTGGAGGACACCGCCGACTGGCTGAACGGCCAGGGCATCCGGGCGCGCGCCTATCATGCCGGCATGGACCGGGCGCTGCGCGATGCCAGCCAGGACGCCTTCCTGAAGGAGGAAGGCCTCTGCCTCGTCGCGACGGTGGCCTTCGGCATGGGCATCGACAAGCCGAACGTGCGTTATGTCGCCCATCTCGACCTGCCCGGCTCGGTGGAGGCCTATTACCAGGAGACCGGCCGGGCCGGGCGCGACGGGCTGCCCTCGGAAGCCTGGATGGCCTATGGCATGGCCGACGTCATCCAGCGCGGCCGGATGATCGACGACAGCGGCGCGGCCGACGCAGTCAAGCGCGTCGAGCGCGCCAAGCTGAACGCGCTGCTCGCCATCTGCGAGACGCCCGGCTGCCGCCGCCAGGCCATCCTCGCCCATTTCGGCGAGGCCCATGGCGGCCAGTGCGGCAATTGCGACACCTGCCTGAAGCCGGTCGAGACCTGGGACGGCACGGATGCCGCGATCAAGGCGCTGGCGGCGGTCTACCGTACCGGCGAGCGTTTCGGCGCCGGCCATCTGATCGACGTGCTCACCGGGGTGAGCAACGAGAAGACGGTCCGTTTCGGCCACACGGACATGCCGGTTTTCGGCGCCGGCAAGGACTTGGCCGCCAAGACCTGGCAGTCGGTCTACCGCCAACTGCTCGCCGCCGGCCTCGTCAGCGTCGATCATGCCGCCTATGGCGCCCTGAAGCTGGAGCCCGAGGCGCGCGCTGTGTTCCGCCGCGAACGCGAGGTGCGCTTCCGCAAGGACCGGCCGACGGCGGGCAAGGCCTCCACCGGCCGCGGCGCCTCGGCTTCGGCCAGCGCCAAGTCGGCGCTGCAGGGCGGCGACCTCGCGCTGTTCGAGGCGCTGCGCGCCGCCCGGCTGGACATCGCCCGGGAGCTTGCCGTGCCGCCCTACGTCGTCTTTCCGGACACGACCCTCATTGCCTTCGCCACCGAGCGCCCGGCGAGCCGCAGCGCCCTGCTCGGCATTTCCGGCGTCGGCCAGTCGAAGCTCGAGCGGTATGGCGAGGCATTCCTGAACGTGATCCGGGAGCATCGGGAATAGGCGCCGCGCGTCGGAGGCCCGGCCGGCCGGTCGCCGCGCCCGTGCCGACGACAGGCCGGCCGCTTGATTTCCGCCGGAAAGCTGGTCCAGACAGGGGCGCGGGGCCGATACCTGTGAGGACGAGCGGGATGAGCGGACTTGTCATCTGGACCTATGACTGGGTGCCCAAGGGCCCGCGCGGCTTCGTGCGCGACCTCAGGCTGCGATGGGCCTGCGAGGAAGCGGGCCTGGCCTATACGGTGCGGACGGTCGGCTTCGACGACCGCGCGACCAATCACCTGCCGCGCCAGCCCTTCGGCCAGATCCCCTTCCTCAACGACGGCGACATCGAGATCTTCGAAAGCGGCGCCTGCCTCCTGCACCTCGCGCGCAAGAGCGAGGCGCTGCTGCCGCGCGATGCGGCCGGCGAAGCCGACACGCTGCAATGGACGCTCGCCGCGCTCAACTCGATCGAAATGGTCTCCGTGCCCTGGTGGTTCCTGACCGTCTCCGGCCATCCGGACAATGATCTCGGCGGCTGGCTCGGCCAGCGCCTCGACCAGCTCGAACAGGTCCTGAGCCAGCGCGAATGGCTCGCCGCCAACCGCTTCACCGTCGCCGACCTCGTCATGGCCGACGTGCTGCGCGTCGCGAAAGTGCGCAGCTTCGGGGATCGTCCGGCGAGCGAGGCCTATGTGGCGCGCGTGACGGACAGGCCGGCGTTCAGGAAGGCCTGGGCGGATCAGCTGGCGCATTTTGCGAAGGGGGATGAGATGAGGGTGGCGGAGGGGTAATGCTGAAACTCCTGAGCCATTCGCGCTATATGACCAGTTACATGGTCAGGAGCGTCATATGGCCGCGATCAATCTGGCGGATGCCAAGGCCCATCTGAGCGAACTGGTCGATCGGGTCGAAGCGGGCGATTCGATCGACATCACCCGCCGCGGCAAGCCGGTTGCTCGGCTCACCGCCGTGGCCAGGCCACGCAAGCCGATCGATGCGGCGTTGCTTCAATCGCTGACGGCGGCAATGCCGCCCCAGCCCCAGAGCGCCGCCGATCTCGTGCGGTCGATGCGGGACGGCGATCGCTACTATGCTCTATCTCGACACCTCACTGATCGTCGCGGCGCTTTCCAACGAAGCGATGACGCCGCGCGTTCAGGACTGGCTGGCCGAACAGGATCCCGCGCAGCTCCTGATCTGCGACTGGACCGACACAGAGATGTCCTCGGCCATGGCGATCAAGCTGCGGACCGGGTAGATCAGCCTGGAGCAGCGCGCGGCGGTGCCATGTTCAACAAGCTGATCACCGAGAGCTTCACGGTGTTGCCCGTGACGGGTGGGCAGTTTCGGGCAGCGGCGCGGTTTGCCGATCAGCACAGCTTGGGGTTCCGCGCCGGCGATGCGCTGCATCTAGCCGTCGCGTCAGAGCGTGGCGCTACAGTGCATACGCTCGACCGGCGGCTCATGAGCAGAACGATGCGATCGTGGCGGATTATTTCGCCATGCTTGGCGATGACAGCGCCCGACGGCCCTACAGCAAGGCTGAACATAACCACCTGCTGCAAGCGGCGATCGATCGGCCCCGCGGCTCCATCGAATACAAACATCAGAACATCAGCGCCGCGCTCAAGGGGCTCGGTGAGGATTAGAGCATGCTGATTTTTAGCGGAATCGGGATTCGCAAATCAGGTGGATCGTGATTCAAGGTTTCTGCTGGGGAAGGCGGTCAGCAGAGATGACGCGACCTTATTCCGAAGACCTGCGTGAGCGGGCTCTTGCGCGGTTCGAGGCGGGGGAGACGATCCGAGCGATCGGAGCTGCGCTGAAGATCAGCCCGTCTTGCGTCTCGAAGTGGGGCAAGCTGAAAGCTGAGACGGGTTCGCTCGAGCACGGCAAGATCGGCGGGCACAAGAAACCGCGCCTGTCGGGGGAGACAGCGGACTGGTTGCGCGAGCGCTGCCGCACTGGCCCGTTCACGACGCGCGGGCTGACGGCCGAACTCATGGCGCGCGGCATCAAGACTGATCGGCGCACCGTGTGGGTGTTCCTGCATGCCGAAGGGCTGAGCTTTAAAAAAAACCGCGCTGGCAGCCGAGCAGACCCGACCTGACATCGCCCGCAAGCGGCAACGTTGGCAGGCCCATCAGGCTCGGATCGACCCTTCGCGCCTTGTCTTCATCGATGAGACCTGGATCAAAACCAACATGGCGCCGCTGCGCGGTTGGGGGCCGAAGGGCCAGCGTTTGCCAGCCCGCACACCACACGGCCATTGGAAGACGCTCACTTTCATCGGCGCGCTCAGGGTCGATCGCGTCGACGCACCCCTCGTCATCGACGGGCCGATCAATGGCGAGCTCTTTACCCTCTATGCCGAACAAGTCCTCGCGCCGACCCTCGCCAAGGGCGATATCGTCATCCTCGACAACCTCGGCAGCCACAAAGGCCTGGCGGCACGGCGCGCCATCAAAAGGATGGGCGCCCATCTCCTCTTCCTGCCGCCCTACAGCCCCGATCTCAATCCGATTGAGCAACTCTTCGCCAAGCTAAAGCACCTCATGCGCAAAGCCGAACCCAGAACCGTCGAGACGACATGGCGCAAGCTCGGCGAACTGCTCGATCTCGTCTCTCCGCAGGAATGCGCAAACTATCTCAAAAATGCTGGCTACGCTTCCGTGTAAACGAAGCGCGCTCTAGGGCTGCTCTTCCACGGTGCCGAGCTGATCGCCGTCGACCAGCTCGATATTAAGCTGTTGGGCGGCGCTGATCGCGCCGGGTGTGAACGCCGAGGTGACGATCAGCAGCGCTCGATCCGCGCCTCGCAGCACCCGTGCGCCCTCAAGCTCCCTCACAACATCCGGTCCGACTGGTCGGGACCAGTGCTTGCATTGCACGGCCCACTGTTCGGCGTTCCCTGCCCGGTCCTTGAAGGCCGTGATGTCGATTCCCTCGTCAGCCGATTTGCGGGAGACTTCGTCGAACCCGTGCCGCCGCAGCCAGCCGCCGCAGTACCGCTCGAACTCGAACCAGGTCAGGCCCGTCAACGCCTGGCCCTTGGATGGGATCGCTTCGAACAACAGCTTGGCGACAGAGCGACTGCGATAGACACGCTCCGTCTCGACGCCCGTCACACTCGTCCCGCGAACCCAGGTCTGACCTTCCGGGGGAATCTGGCCATAGGCCGCCGCCAGGGCCTGCTGCTTCTTCGACGGCTGGTGTCCCTGGGGAAGCTTGCGATAGTGCGCCGCTCGCCAATGCGCAGCTCGGGCCTTTGAATTGGCAGCGCCTTCCAGCACGCTCCCAAGATTGCGCCCGCCGACATAGCGGATGCGCGGCAGATAGATGACGCGCCGCTCTGAGCTTTTCGATCCGGCGATCCTCCCGATCCTGGGAGGTCCAAGCACGCGATCCCGGTCTTCAACGACCCAGAAATCCCGCAACGCCGAGGCGGCCATGGCGACTGCCACGCGGGTCATCGCGACGAAGGAGTCCATGCGGCCATCCGGCCCGGCGCCGGTGTTCGGCACAACCCACGTCTCCTTGGTCGGGAAGAGATAGATCGGCAGGCCACGGCCGTTGCCGTCCAACGCTTCGACCATTACGAAGTTCGGGTTGATCTCGCCGAACACGAGGGCGACGAAAGGCGGGAAGTTCACCTCGACATAGGCGTTCGGCGGCGTGGAGCCTTCGCGCAGCAGCTCCGCCTCTTGGAGCAGGAGCTTGATGGTTTCGTCCAGATCGCCCTTGGGTGGGTCGAACCGCGCCGCCGATCGCAGGTCGTAGGTGTAGCCGATGGAAACTGGCCGTCGTGCGCGGCTCACGTCGTCGAGGAAAAAGGGATTGCTGAACTGCCAGGACCACCAGGCCCAGACGCTCAGCGGGTCGAGGGCTTCGTAGAAGCCACGCCCCTCGATGTTGTGCGGGGCCTTGGGCGAGTCCGGGTCGGTCAGCCAGAGCAGTCGGACCAGATTGAGGCCGTCCCGGCTCGCCGTGCTCCAATCAGTCAGGCTGTCGACGAACAGCCCGAGCCGGATCGATGCAATGTTCGGATCGTGGCGACCCAGGTACTGGAGCACGAACCGCTTGGCGACCTCATAAGGCGACAAGGCGGCGAGTTCGCCATCCAGGTGGCGGATGCAGATCGCCAGCTGACGTCCAGACAGTGTAGTCGGCTCCGAACCCGCCAGCACTGCGCGAAAAGCCTCCGCAGAAGTGGGGACCTCGGCTTTCAGGCCTTCGTAGGACAGGCGATAGATGACCGCCTTCGGCAGCTTGCCGATCTTGTCGATCAGCGGGCCTTCGCTGCCCAGACCATGCGCTTCAAGCTCGCGAAGCATCGACTCATGCGCCGCCCTGACGGCGTCACGTGCGCCTTCGTCCCAGAACTCCCTCACGCGACGGGCTCCCACAACGCTTGGCCTGGGCCGATCCGTTCAACGTGGGCCAGGTTGTCGCCGGCGATGAACGACACCCGGTAGAGCGCGGGATGTTCATCAGCGACCCACCGCTCGAGCCGCACCAGCCGCTTGAAGTCAGGCGTCAACACCCAGGCGAAGAGGGTCATGGGGTCGATTTCGAGGCGGTAGTCCCCGTTCGGTGGGCGGACCTCGCCGGGTTGCAAATGAAGCCGGCGTCGGACGCTCGTCGTGCGCCAGGCCGGCGCCGCAGCGCCAAGAGCATCGGCGTGGAAGCGGCGCCAGAGATCCTGCGTGTCGGCCGTAGGCCAGCCGTCCTGGGCGGTCAGGACCCGGACTTCCTCGCTTTCGAGCCAGAGCTTCATGCCGTCGAGGTCAAAGAAGGCCGCGTCGCCGTCCTGAACGGCGACGATCGCCGCGCGCCGCGACGGCAGGCCCGCGCGGATCAACATGGCCGCCATGAAGTTTGGAACGCCAGTCTCCGCCGCGGCGGCGGCGCCGCCGGCGACGATCTCGGGCTCCCAGCCCTGCGTCACCCGCCGGGTGCGGATAGCCTCCAGAGCCCAGACCAGCTTGTACGCGAAAGCGTCCTCGACGGTTTTCATCCGGTCGGCGCCGATCAAGGCGACGTCCGCACCGCTGACCCATAAGCGAAGGGTCGCCTCTCAACCCGCGGGAAGACCGCCGTCGCGCGCAAACGGCCGAATGGCCAGGAGGCGGCTGGCCAACTGGGCGAGCGTGTCGCCGAGCTGATCGGCGTTCCCTTGGATCGCGGCGAGGTCTGCCTGATCGATGAGAGCAGCCAGTTCGTCCGCAATCCCGTCAAGAACAAGCCCGGAATCCAGGCCGACGCCCATGGCATAGTGACCGCGCCGGGTCTGCGGCGTGGTGTGAGACCAGATCAGGGCGGCGCGGGTCCGCAGCAGGAACCTGTGCCAGTCGGCAAGGTTGGCTTCAGCCCGGGCGATCTGGCGCGCCCACAGGGATCCCGTCAGAGTCTCATCCAGCAGCTGGGGCAGGTCGGCGCTGGCCGCGTCCAGCGCTTCGACCAGACCGAACACCATGGCGTCGAGCTTCTCGACGAGCACCGGCAGGGTGTCCTCGGCCCCTTCGTCGTCCTCGTCGGCGGCGACCGCCTGCTCGGCGTTGCGCCAGGCCACGAGGTTGTTCGCCAGATATTCGTAGGCGTCTGCGCGCTGGAACACCCCCGTCGCCGCCAGCTTATGCATCACCGCGCTGATCACCTGGACGAGCCCGCTTTCCAGCTTGCGCGCGCGCGCCGACACCACGAGCTGTCTCCACTGCTGCAGCCGATAGTCGGCGTTGTCCATGATGACGTGGGCAACCAGGCCCTCAACGTCCACGAACGCACGACCGGCGCGACCGGCGACGTTGGCGAACTCCTCGCCGCTGATCGGTTCGCCGGCGCGGACCAGATAGGGCGCTAGCAGCACCGCCGCGTTGAGATTGAGCCCCTGCGACAAAGTTGGTGAAGCCACGATCACCTTGATGACGCCTTCACCCAGCAGAAGCTCGAGTTCGCGCAGGAACGGGTTCGGCAGCCTGCCATGATGGATCGCCACACCGATGCCCAGCGCCTGGACGGCCAGGTGATCGGCGCCCAGCCATTCGCGGCCGACCTCCAGCGCTCGCGCCAGGGGCGCGGGATCGTCCACGAGAGTTTGCAGATAGCCGCGTCGAACCAGGTTCAGGGCCGCCGTGCCGAAGCCCTCGACCCAGTTGGCTTGGGTCGAGAAGATCAGCGTCCGCTTGCCCTGTGAGGCGAATTTCCACGCCGCCATGATGCTGAGGTCTTTGGCGTCACGCGGATAAGGATTCTTCTCCTTTCCACGCGGTTCCAGACGATCAACGAAGTGGGCCACGAATGGACCCTGCTGCTCCAGATCGAAGCCGAGCCGAGCGGACTGCCCCTGCCAAACCAGCGAGCCGAACCGCTGACGGGTCGGCCTCCAAGTTGACTTCACGGGCCCGCCGGGCGTGTCGCTCCTGATCCAGGCGGTCAGGTCATCGAGCGCTTCGCCTTCGGGCAGAATGGCGGACAGGCAGACGATCCGTCGGTCTGCCGCATCCGCCCGCCGAAGCAGCCGCTGGACGAGGATCTCGTAGCGGATTTCACGCTCGGATGGCCCGATCAGGTGCCCTTCGTCCAAGACGATCAGGCCGACGTCATCGATCAGGCTGGCGTCATTGCGCAGGGCGAAGTCGAGCTTTTCCGGTGTCGCAATCACGATCGACCGCGTGCGAAGCGCGTCTGCATCCCCCTCCGACACGCCGGCGGCGCCGTAAAGCGATGAGACCTTGAAGCCGAGCGGCGCAAAGGTCTTGCGGAATGAGCGTTCCGTCTGCGCCGACAGCGCGCGCAGCGGCGTCACGATCAACACCCGCTTCGCCACCGACAGGGTCATCAGCGCGGCGAGTTCCGCGACGCGGGTCTTGCCGGCGCTCGTCGGCAGCGCCACGACGAGGTCGTCGGTCAAGTCGGTCGCCCGGGCGGCGACCTCCCGCTGGGACGGCCAAAGCTCGACTTCGGCGACCCGCCGGCCGTAGAGGCTCGAGATGAAGAGATCCCGATAGCGCGGATACAGATCGGCGCCGCCTTCAGGAGGCTGGCCAGGCAGCACCCGATGCAGCGAATGGCGCCAAAGGTCTGTGAGCAAGGCCCGGCAGATGCGGATGATCCACCACATCGGAATGTTCGCAGCATCATCGGCCAGCTTCAGGCCCTGGCTCAGGATCGCCAGGGCCGCAGCATGATGCTGCTCCTCGCCGGTCTGGAGCGCGAAGTCGTAGTGGGCCAAACTCCGGCACAGCACGCCATTGAGGATGGTGGCGATCGCATCGTCTGCGCTCAGATCCTCCTCCTGCAGCCCGGCCGTGATCGCGGCGTCGGAATTTTCCTCCGCCCCCAGCCAATCGCGGGTCAGTCGCCGAAGCGCTCGCAGATCGCGAAGGATAAGCAGCGCGAGCGCGTCCTCGCCGACCGTCGTGTTGAGCGAGCCCCGGTGTTCCGAGAACAGGGAGTAGGCGATGGCCGAGTAGCCGGCCAGGTGATACGCGGCGGCCGCCAAGATCCGGTAGAACCCGCGCTCCGCCAGGGCCACGTCACCGTTGCGGACCAGCGCTTCGAAGGCGTTGGCCGCGCGCTCGAATGCGCGCGTGGATAGCTCGGCGCCTTCGCCGATTTCCTTCAGCGCGAGGGCGGCGCGCAGAACCGAAAAGCCATAGTCAGCGAGGTCTAGATCGATGGTGCGGCCGAACGCCGGCGCACCATCTGGGAGGACGCCGTTCTCCCGCATCAACGACCAGGCCGCCCCCCGGGCCAGGAGCTGGCCCCAGATTCCTGGCTGGATCATCTCGCCCAGGAACACCTGGAGTTCGTCAGGCGTCTCCAAGGTCGCCCGCCGCTTCAAAGACCTCGCTGATGAAGTCGTCGTAGTCCGCGATGTGCAGGTTGATCACCGCATGGCTACGGCCGGCCTCGGCCGCATTGTAGTCCGCCAGAAGCGCGGCGATCGGCCCGTTGCCCGACATCGTGAACAGGGCGTGGTCGATCCTATTCCTGGCCAGAGCCTTGCGGCCGACCTCGTTCCGGATACGGCGGCCAAGATCAGCCTGGTTCTCGTCGCCTTCCAAGAGGCGGTTGGCGACAAAAAGCAGAGAGGACGGTGTGCAGCGACCATCATCACGCCGCAACGCCGCGCGCGCCTCGGAGATCGTCGCTCCGCCCAGGGTGCGGCGGCTCTTGGATTCGCCCTTCAGCAGCCAAAGCCCGCCATCGTCGGCGGCGTAGTTCACGCCGATGAAGTCATCGCCGCGCATCGGGACCTCGCGGCCGTCCTTGAACCGCATCCGCCGGACCGGCACCTCGAATTCCAGGCGCTCGACCGTCAACTCCGACGCGAGAATCTCGCCCAGGTCACCAGCCCGCGCCCGAATACCCGTCGGCAGCAGTTCCTTCAGAATCGCCGCCGCGCCTTCGTAGCCCAGTTCCTCGACGTCGTCCGCGATCCGCTCAAGGTCGTCGTAGTGGCTGCGGACGGTCTCCGCGAGTTCATCAATAATCGCTGCACGGCCGCCGGCCTTCTCGACAATGGTGATGTACTGCTTCTGACCGTTCTCCTGGACCGTGGTTTCGCACCACTGGTCAAACATCGGCATCTCCGCCCCCAAAAGTTACAACCTGCAAAACAGCGCTGCAGTGCGTTGCGCCCTCGCCCGAGAGTTCGTTTTCAAACGGCGACTAGCGCGCGGAAATCCGACTCCCGCAGAATGCGGATTGGTTGACCCTTGGCGATCAACCCCTCCGCTTTAACGTGTTTGCTGCTCTTCTCTTGGCCCGGAGCCAGCTTGGCCACGTCCTGATCACCGACGATGAGGAGCGTTGTCTCCTTGTTCACCCCGGCCTCCACCTCGCAACCCGCTTGCGCGGCCAAGTCCGCGGCTTCCCGGCGGGGCATCGAAAGTGCTCCCGTGAAGACGGCCACCTCACCGGCCAACGGCCCGTCGGGATTTCCTGTCCGCGTAATCCTGACGGCAGCGTCAGGATTCAGGGGGCGCATCGCGCGGATCATGCACTCGTCGAGCGTCATGCCGCCTTCCCGCATCGCCCGAACTAGAATTACCCCTGTAACGCGCGCGTCCTCCGCCGCGTCATGGTGGTCGAATTCGATCCCGAATTCTTGGGCGAGGTTGCCGAGGCCATATCCCCGATAAGCGTATTTGGGCCAGACCCGCCGGACGATGCGGGTGGTGTCCAACCAATGGCACATGATCGGCGACAGGCCGCCGCGGAAAGACGCCCGATCGAAGGCAGCTCTATCGAACAATGTGTGGCTGACCACCACTGAGTTCGCGGCGCGTCGGGACAGTTCGGGGAAGACTTCTGCAAAAGTCGGTGCGCCGAAAACGTCTCCTTCGTCGATCCCGTGAATTGAAACGTTTATGGCGTCGAAATGGTCTTGCGGGTCGACCAGTGTCGAGAAGGTGTCGGCTACTTCGCCGTCCTTGAACGCGACCAAACCGATCTGACAGATGCTGCTCAGATCGGCATTGGCCGTCTCAAAGTCGATAGCCAGAAAATCCATGTGCGCCCCCAGGACATACAACCATTGACTGTGTCCTCAGGGAAGCCCCCAGACGCGGCTTCCGGGCTGACGCGGGCAAACTGGTGGCGGCCGACGAAGCTGCCGGGTAGGCCGAGCGCCCTCACCTCGTCCTAGAACCACTCACGCAGCGATTCAACGAGTTGCATGTTCTTGCGCTCCGGCAGTTGGCCGACATTGTAGTGGCTCTTGATGGTGACCGAGGGGCCGCCGATGAAGGATACGCGCTCTCAATCACGTGGGGATAGAGCGTGCCCTGGGCGAGGAAATCGGCTCGCCCGGCGGCTTTCGTCTTGCGCTCGAACATCTCGATGAACGGGCGGCCGATCGTCTCGCGCTTCGCGGCAACCTAGGGTAGCTAAGGGCGCTGAATCGTGCTGAGATTCTAGAATCTGCATTTCACGGGAGTGAGACCCTGTATCCAGAAGACATCTACACCAAGCTTCGCGGCTGGTCGGAGCAGACGTTGTTTCTGCTCCGCGGACTGCTGCCTGAAATGACGCCAGTGGCTCGCCACCCAGGCTGGACAGCCGATCAGCGTCGAACTCTTGGCGATCTTCTGTCTGCCACCGCTAGATCCACCGAGAGCGCGCTGTTGCTGACTGCATATGCTCAGCTCTGGGACGCAGAAATCCTCGTCCGATCTGTGTTCGAAGGTAGTCTAAAAGTCGCATATTTACTACAGTCGCCTTCTTCATTCGAAGAGCGTCATCGGGAATACGGTCACGATCTATTCCGGATAAGCCTTCTGAAAGACCATGCCAAGTACGCTGAGCTGCTCGGTGTCCTACCCTCCGTAAGCGATCCGGGGTGGCGCCCGTTCCGGGAGCGTCTGCTGGCCGAGGAAGAACGCGAGGAGATAGCGACCGCCTATCCGAAGCAAGTAAGGAGCTCCCTGGAGAGCCGGTGGGGCTTCACCGGCCTCATTGGTGGACTGGCCCGAAGCGGCGACCCAATATTCAAGGGCTTCACCGGGTTGGCGACAGGCTATTCGATGGCGAGCCACATCGCTCACGCTGACAGCGTTGGCACTTCAATTGCCATGGAAAGAGACTATCGCTCTGCTGAACGTCGGGACGCAATCAGTCTCGCCCACGGCGTCAGGCTCATGACTGACGTGATGGTGTGCTTTCATATCCGATTGGCGATCGGTTATCGCTTCATTAGCCGCGATCCGGCTCCCGTCGCGCGAGCTACCAAGGCGATGACCGACCTTAAGACGAGCTTCGGAAGGGTGTATGAAGACTGGATGGAGGCGGAATATGGTACCGTCTAGGCTTGCGTTCACTTTCGTTGAATGAGGAGGGTGCCACGTAAGCAAACATTGTTATCGACGGCTTGTCAGGGCGAGTGACTGCTCGCTTAAATCAGATGCGCAGCCTCAATGTCATGAATTGGACTGCAAAGAGAGGCCGTCTTTACGTGCTCGAGATCGGGCACAGATCGCCTCTACGAGCTCCGTGAGGCGATCAAGATACTCAAGAGGATTAGAGGCACACCAGCAGCAGGATCGCAGCGAAATTCGCCGCCGAACCTCCGCTATCGCCGTTCCCCCTCACTCCCACTCGATCGTCCCGGGCGGCTTGCTGGTCACGTCGTACACCACCCGGTTGATCCCCCTCACCTCGTTGATGATCCGCGTCGCGGCCCGGCCGAGGAAATTCATGTCGAAGGGGTAGAAGTCGGCGGTCATGCCGTCGACGGAGGTGACGGCGCGGAGCGCGCAGACGTGGTCGTAGGTGCGGCCGTCGCCCATGACGCCGACGGTCTTCACCGGCAGGAGCACGGCGAAGGCCTGCCAGATGGTGTCGTAGAGGCCGGCCTTGCGGATTTCGTCGAGATAGATGGCGTCGGCCTGGCGCAGGATGTCGAGCTTCTCGCGGGTGATCTCGCCGGGCACGCGGATGGCAAGGCCGGGGCCCGGGAAGGGATGGCGGCCGACGAAGCTTGCCGGCAGGCCGAGCTCGCGGCCGAGCGCGCGCACCTCGTCCTTGAACAGTTCGCGCAAGGGCTCGACGAGCTTCATGTTCATGCGCTCGGGCAGGCCGCCGACATTGTGGTGGCTCTTGATCGTCACCGAGGGCCCGCCGGTGAAGGAGACGCTCTCGATCACGTCGGGATAGAGCGTCCCTTGCGCGAGGAACTCGGCGCCGCCGACGGCTTTCGCCTCCTTCTCGAACACCTCGATGAACAGGCGCCCGATGGTCTTGCGCTTCACCTCCGGGTCGGTGACGCCCGAGAGCGCGCCGAGGAACTCGCCGGAGGCGTCCACATGGACGAGCGGGATGTTGTAGTGGTCGCGGAACAGGCTCACCACCTCCTTCGCCTCGTTCTGGCGCATCAGGCCATGGTCGACGAAGACGCAGGTGAGCTGGTCGCCGATCGCCTCGTGGATCAGCACGGCGGCAACCGAGGAATCGACGCCGCCGGAGAGGCCGCAGATCACCCGGCCGCGGCCGACCTGGGCGCGGATGCGGGCGATCGCCTCCTGGCGGAAGGTGCCCATGGTCCAGTCGCCGCTGGCGCCGGCAATGTTGCGCACGAAATTGCTGATCAGCCTGGCGCCGTCGGGCGTGTGCACCACTTCCGGGTGGAACTGCACGGCGTAATAGTTGCGGCGCTCGTCGGCGATCGCGGCAAACGGCGCGTTCTCGGACGTCGCCACCACCTCGAAGCCTTCGGGGATCTCGGTCACCCGGTCGCCATGGCTCATCCACACCTGGTGGCGGCTGCCCGGCTCCCAGACCCCCTCGAACAGCCTGGTCTTCTTCTTCACGTCGAGGAAGGCGCGGCCGAATTCGCGGTGATGGCCGGCCTCCACCTTGCCACCGAGCTGGGCGGCCATGGTCTGCTCGCCGTAGCAGATGCCGAAGACCGGCAGCCTGTCGTCGAAGATGAGCTGGGGCGCGCGGGGCGAAAAGTCCTCGGTCACCGAGGCCGGGCTGCCGGAGAGGATCACGCCCTTGGGCTTCAGCGCCTTGTAGGCCTTCTCGGCCGACTGGAACGGATGGATCTCGCAATAGACCCCCGCCTCGCGCACACGCCGCGCGATCAGCTGGGTCACCTGGGAGCCGAAATCGATGATGAGGATGGAGTCGTGCGTCATCGACTTCGGTTAAACGCTCGGCCTCGCGCGCGCAAGCCCCTTGGCGCGGTGCGGGGGCGTGGTTCTTGCGATGGTGTTGGGGGATCTGCACGACGCCCGGTCGCGGTTCGAGGGTCGCTTCGCTCCCACCTCACCATGAGGGAGGGAAAAGCACGGCATCAGCGACATTCATGAAGCCGGTCGCTTGGCGCACATCCCATACGCCAGCCGATCTGCAATGCCCTCCGACCCTCATGGTGGGGCGGGAGCCGAAGGCGACCCTCGAACCACGGCCACCCCTGATGCGGGGCCCCTCGCCGCGCCTCAGCCCGCCCGTTCCATCAGCGCGAGATAGAAGCCGTCCGTGCCGGTGCGGCGCGGCGTGAGCTGCAGGCCGAGCCCCGCGGGCGAGACGAGGTCGGCGCGCTCGGAGAGGCTGTCCGGGGCCAGGGCCAGCACGTCGCGCGGCGGCACGGAGCGGAACGCCGCATGGGCCTCCAGGAAGGCGGCGACGCGGTCGTCGTTCTCGGCTGGCAGCACCGAGCAGGTGACATAGGCGATGCGCCCGCCCGGCTTCACCAGCCTCTCGGCGCGGGCCAGCACGAGGTCCTGGTCCTTCATGCGCTCGGCGAGCGCGCCCGGGCGCACGCGCCACTTGGTGTCGGGATTGCGCCGCCAGGTGCCGATGCCGGTGCAGGGCGCGTCGACGAGACAGAGGTCGATCCGGCCGGCAAGGTCGGCGAGCGGCTCGTCGCCGCGGCCCTTCGGCGTGCGCACCTGGACGTTGCGCGCGCCGGCGCGCGCCAGCCGGTCGTGGATCGGCGCAAGGCGCCGGGCATCGGCGTCGGTCGCGTAGATCTGCCCGGAATTGTCCATGAGCGCGGCAAGCTCCAGCGTCTTGCCGCCGCCGCCGGCGCAGAGGTCCACCACCTGCTCGCCGGGCGCCGCGCCGGCCATCAGCGCGACCAGCTGCGAACCCTCGTCCTGGATCTCGAACTGGCCCTTCAGGAATTCCGGCGTCACCTGCAGGGTCGGCCCGCGGCCGTCCTCGCCGGCGGGAAAGCGCAAGGCGGTCGGCGCGTGCGGGGTGATCTCGGCGCCGAGATGGGCGAGCGCCGGCAGCAGGCGCATGCGCTCGGTCTTCAGCGTATTGACGCGGATGTCGATCGGCGCGCGGCCGGCGAGCGCCTGCATCTCGGCGACGAGGCCGGCGCCGAAGGCGCGCTTCAGCTCCGCTTCCAGCCAGTCCGGGAAATCGCCCGCGACAGGCGCCGGCGCGCCGGCGAGGTCGGCGCGCGCCAGCCGGCGCCTCTCCTCGGCCGAGAGCGGCGCGGGCGCGAACCGCTCGCCGCTGCAGAGCGCGGCGATGGCCTCGACATCCATGCCGCGGGCGAGCGCCAGCGCGCCGAGGACGAGCGCGCGCGGGCTCTCGTCCGCCATGACATGGGCGGCCGAGGCACGCCGGCGCAGCGTGTCATAGACGAGGCTGGCGATCGCCGCCCGGTCCTTGGAGCCGGCGAAACGATGGGCCAGGCCCCAGTCCTTCAGCGCATCCGGCGCCGGCCGGCGGCGCGCGCCGATATCGGCGAGAACCTCGATGGCGGCGGTGAGGCGGGCTGCGGGGATCACGGCGGCTCCTTGGGCTCGGACAGGCGGTGCTAACCACCGGCCGCGCCGGAGGGCAAGCGCAAAGGTGCGCTGGCGCACAGCCCCGCGCGCCGATCCGGCTTTTTTTGACGGGGCCTCGAACCTCCAGGCCATGCCGCCCGACTGATGCGCATGGGGTGATGACACCAACCAAGCCCTTCCAGAGGAGAACCTTCAGATGCCCTCGTTCAAGACCCTCGCTCTCGCCGCCGCCGCCGTTGCCGGTCTCGGCCTCGCCGCCGCCTCGCAGGCCGAAGCCCGCCCGTTCGGCGGCCGCCACGGCGGCTTCCACGGCCACGGCCACTTCCATGGCCATGGCCATTTCCACGGCCACCGCCACTTCCACCGCCACGGCCACTGGCGCGGCGGCCCCTGGCTCGGGCTCGGCCTGGTCGGCGGCGCGGTGATCGCGTCCGACTGCTACCGCGTGCGCTGGGTCGACACGCCCTACGGCCTGGTGCGCCGCACCGTGAACGTCTGCGCCTACTGAGCGCCCGACATCAGGGCCCCCGGCCCCTCATGGACCCCGGTCGCAAGGCCGGGGTTCTGTTGTTGGGACGAGCCGTGCCTCGAACCACGGCCAGCCTCGGCGCAAGCCCCCTCACAGTGCGGCGATCAGCACGCCGACAAGCATCAGGACCAGCACGAGCACGCCGAGCGTGAAGATCGGCGCGCGCAGGCGCAGGTCGTTGGAGCCGATATGGATGAAGGAATGGGCGATGCGGCTCGCGACGAACGCCCAGGCGAGGCCGGTCATCACCGGCCCGGTGGCGCCGACATGGATGGCGGCGATCACCAGCACGTAGAACAGGACCGGCGTCTCGAACTGGTTGGAGAAATTGTTGGCCGCCTGGCGCGCCCGCGCCGGAAAGGCCTCGCCCGACAGGGCGATCTCGCCGAGCCGCACCTCGCGCCGGGCCAGCGCCCGGCGGCGGAAAAAGCCCATCACGAACAAGACGACCAGCGTCAGCGCCACCTGCGCCAGCAGCGGCCAGATGAGCGACAGCCCGCCCGGATTCATCAGCCCCATGCCCTCGATCCCCTCACGGCGCGAACCGCCACGCCGCCGCCAAGCCGATCACGCGAACTCACCGCCAGTCAAGCAGAGCTGATTTGACCCTCGGCACCGGCCATGGCCAGACTGGCGGTTCTTTGCACTTTTCCATCAGGCGACCGGGGGCCTTCAGGAGTTCGGATCATGGTCAACAGCATGAAGCACGGTGCGTTTGCGGCAGCGGTCGGGTTCGCGGCGCTGGGCAGCCTGCTCGCCCTGCCCACTGGCCGCGCGGAGGCGGCCGAACGCGCCGGGCAAGGCATCGCCCAGC